>CAMNFC010000064.1 GCA_946536925.1 uncultured Selenomonadales bacterium
TCGTTCCGCTCAAAGAAGCTTACGACAAGCAAAAACAATTCGCGGCGGACGCCTCCCACGAACTTAGAACGCCTCTTGCGGTCGTCATGGCTTCGGCGGATTTATTGCTCGCCGACCCGTCGATTAAAGAACCTTTCCTGCGACAAGTTTTAGAAGATTTGAAAAGCGAAGTCAAAAAGATGACCAACCTCGTGAGCGATTTGTTAATGGTCGCGCGCTCCGACAACAACGCTTTGAAATTTAAAATTCAGCGGCTGGACTTGACGGAAATTTTAAAGCAGGTTATCCGAACGATGACGCCAATCGCCGAGAAAAAAGATATTCGGCTCGCTGGCGAAAACTTCCGCAAAGTTTTGATCAACGCGGACGAACAGAAGATCAAACAGCTGGCGATTATCCTCGTCGACAACGCGATAAAGTACACGCCCGAAGGCGGCGCGGTTCTCGTGCGGCTGGAAAAATTCGACAACGCCCGCGCGGTTTTCGCTGTCATGGACAGCGGAATTGGAATCGCGCCCGAAGATTTGGATAAAGTTTTCGAGAGATTTTATCGCGTCGACAAAGCACGTTCGCGCGAGATGGGCGGCAACGGTTTGGGTTTGGCAATCGCCGCGGAAATCGTCAAGCTCCACGACGGAAAAATTTCTGTCGCGTCCAAACTCGGCGAGGGCACAAAATTTACCGTCGAGCTCAAAGTCAATCTGAAGAAATAAAAAATCCTCCGAAAAATTTTTTGCGGAGGAAAATTTTTTTTAGTCGCCGAAAATTTTTTTCAAGCAAAAAAAAATCGCGAGCAAACCAAAAGCAGTCCCGGCCGCGACGACGAAAAATTTTTTGCCGGCGGTCAGCTTCGAGTTCTCGTCGGCTTTGAGCTTGCTGATTCCGTACGTGAGCAGCAGACACAGCCCGCCCGCCAAAAAATATGTTTGCGCGAAGCCGTGAATATATCGCTTAAAATTTCCAGAGGCCTCGAAGTCGACAGTGCTGAAAATCCAAAAGGCGGAGCCGTCGATGACGAGCAGCAAGAACGCAATCATCGCCAGGTACGCCAAAAAATTTCCGCCGACTTTTTCAAGCATAATTTTTCTTGCGCCCGTCAAAATTTAATTGTCAAGCGTCAAAAAAAAAACTCTCAAGCACGTAGCCTGAGAGTTTTTAAAATTGGGGGGTTGTGGAAAGGTTGAACGGTTGAAAAATTATCCGCGAGTTTTGCCGCCCGCGACGTTCACGGTCACGCCATCGACGTAAGAAGCTCTGGAGCTGGCCAGGAAGACAACCGCGTCTGCCACTTCGGAAAGTTTTCCGCTGCGGCCGAGAGGCGTGGTCTTGGTCGAGGAGTAACCTTTGCGCAAATCGTCGACGGTGATTCCGCGGGTGTAAGCCAGTGCCTCTTCATAAGCGAGAGTGCGAAGACCGGTTGCTTCCATGATTCCAGGAGCCATGCCCACGACGCGCACGTTGTACTTGCCGAGTTCTTTTGCCCAGCTGCGCGTGAAGGAGTTGACAGCGTTTTTGGTCGCCGCGTAAATGCTTTGACCTTCGGAGCCTTCGAGACCCGATTCAGAGCTCATGTTGATGATGACGCCGCCGCCCGCTTTAACCATCTCGTGACCGACGGCCTGCGCGACGAGATAAACGCCCTTGATGTTGACGCCCGTAACTTTGTCGTAAATTTTTTCGTTGAGCTCGTATTTGCCGTGAGGATCTTTCGGGTCGACGAGCAAGCACGGAATGTTTATGCCCGCGTTGTTGACGAGGATATCGATCTGCCCGAAGGTGTCGAGCGCGGTTTTTACCATCGCATTGACGCTTTGAGATTCGCAGACGTTCGTGATGACGTATTTAACTTTGCCGCTCGTCTCCGTGATGTTGAATTCGGGTTCGTTGGGATTGAGATCGCAGACGACGACGTTTGCGCCGTTGTCGAGGAACGCTTGAGCCACAGCCTTGCCGATACCTGAAGCCGCGCCCGTCACGACAGCCGTTTTGCCTTTGAGACCGAGCCACGAGCCGTCAGCAATTTTTTTGCCTTCGGGTTTGAAAATTTCGATCATGTCGCCGGGTTTGATTTCGGGAACGGGTTTATTTTCCACGTGAACGGAGCCTTCGAGGAGTTCGCCTTCGCCGCCGTCAAATTTAATCGTGATGTGACCGAGATTCATCAAATTTTTCTGGACTTCAGAGCCGACCTTGACGATTTTAAATTCGGTGCCCGCGATTTTGTACACGTCGCCGGGTTTAATCATTCCCGTGAGGGAGTTGCCCGTGTGCATGACGCAAGCATCGCGCAATTCGGGAAGAGCCATTGCTTCGTCGAACATGATGATCATATTTGCCGCCGCGATGAAATCTTTGACTTGTCCGCCGAGCTCGACGATTTTACTTGAATAAATCTTTTCCGCCATTGTATAATTACCTGCCTTTTATTTTTTTATGGTCGAAAGACCTGTTTTTTTTTTAGGATTCGTAGAGACCGAAGCTTGCCAGCCACGCGAGAATGACGGATACAGGCCCCGTGATAAATCTTGAGTACAACACGGAGGGCACGCCGACTTCGACGGTTTCCGCGTCAGCTTCAGCCAGGCCGAGACCGACGGGCACGAAGTCGCAGGCACATTGAGCGTTGATGGCGAACAGCGCAGGCAATGCCAGATGCGGCGGAATATTTCCTTCACCGATTTGCACGCCGATCAAAACACCGATAACTTGAGCGATAACCGCGCCGGGCCCCAAGAACGGTGACAAGAGCGGGAACGAACAGATACAAGCCAAAATGACGAGGCCGACGATATTTCCTGCAAGAGGCGACAAAAGATTTGCGATGACGTCGCCGATGCCCGTGCCGAGGATAACGCCGATTAACATTGAGACGAACGCCATGAACGGCAGAATCGTGCGGATAATCGTGTTGATTGAATCGCGGCCGGCCTGATAGAAAACGCTGACGATGCCGCCCATGAACTGACCGATTTTGGCCATGAGACTTCCCGACGATTGCTCGGTGATTTTCTTCGAGGTGTCGTAGCCGCCTTTTTTAATCGCGCTGCCCGAATCGCCCGAAGTGTCTTTTGCAGGTTGAGCAGGTGCAGGTGCCGCGCTTCCGTCGGCGAAAGAAATATTTTCGGGCTTGACTGCGGAAACGTAGATGTCAGCTTTGATGTGATCGGCCAAAGGTCCCGAAGGCCCCGTTGCGTTCAAGTTGATCGTAAAAATTCTCTTCTGGGGATAAATTCCGCAGCGAAGAGTACCGCCGCAATCGATGACGACAACGAGAATTTCATCATCAGGGACGCGCGTTTTGAATCCGTCGACAAGTTCGCAGCCTGTCATTTCGGAAAGAGTTTTGGCGACTTGAGACATGACACCGCCCGTGATGTTGACGACTTTATTTTTCTTCGCGTCGGGAACGAGGGTTAAAGGTCCACCGAAGCCGCCGCTGCCTGCTTTGACGACGACAGATTTAAATCCGCCGCCGGCCGAGGGTGCCGCACTCGCCGCAGGAGCCACACCTTCCGCATAGGAAATATTTTCGGGCTTGACGGCCGAAACGTAGATGTCAGCTTTGATGTGATCGGCCAAAGGTCCCGAAGGCCCCGTTGCGTTCAAGTTGATCGTGAAAATTCTTTTCTGGGGATAAATGCCGCAGCGAAGAGTACCGCCGCAATCGATAACGACAACTAAAATTTCATCGTCGGGAACGCGCGTTTTGAATCCGTCGACGAGTTCGCAACCCGTCATTTCAGCGAGCGTTTGCGCGACTTTGGACATGACGCCACCCGTGATGTTGACGACTTTATTCTTCTTCGCGTCGGGAACGAGAGTCAACGGGCCGCCGAAACCGCCGCTGCCTGCTTTGACGACAACCGCTTTATAATCAGCCATTTCAAATCCTCCTTAAGCCGTCTTCAAAGTTTTGCTGAGCGAAATGCCCTGCTGTTTTTGGACGTACGCCGTGCAAAAGTCGGTGACCCAGCCGCGCAGGAAGTTGATGACGATGCCGATGAGCAAGTAGCGGAGTGCCAGGTCGATGTGATTCAAGCCGAGCGTTGTGATTCCGTTGGCAACGCCCAGATAGACGAACAATTCACCGGGGTTGATGTGCGGGAACATACCGTTTAACGTGTGGCAGCTCCCCGAAGCCGAAGCGTAATAGCTGGGCTTGTAAAATTCCGGCAAAAATTTTCCGAGTGAAAGCGTCATAGGGTTGCAGAAAAAGAACGTGCCGATGACGGGCAGGACGATGTAGCGTGAAAGAGGATTGCCCGCGCAGACCGCCGCGAATTTTTCGATTCTCTCGTTACCGATCATTTTAACGATTGCGTTCATGGCGACGAGCAAGACGATCAACGTCGGAATGATTCCGCTGACCCAGCCCGCCAAAGTTTCGCCGCCGCGATTGAACAGCCCGATAAATGCTTGGGCGAAAGATACCATTGTGTCCATAAAATTCCCTCCCAAAAAAACTTTTTGAATCTATGGATTAAGGTTGAAGACTGCGCGCTTTAATCTCCAACCGTTAATCTCAACTTGTCGCAAAATTTTCTTCGGCCTTCATGAGTTTGTAGCTCTCGTATTCTTGTTGAGCGGAGAGGACGGCCGTCGTCTGCTGCTTGGAAAGTTTCATGGTCTTGCAAAGATTTTCGCTGAGTTCAAAGAGCGTGAGGCCGTTGAAATTTTCAAAAGGTTTGAAGCCGGCAAAAACCGTGCGACCTTCCATGATCTCGCCGCGCAGGATTTTACATTGGTCGTCGATGACAAAGAGGATCAAAACTCCCGCCGCGAAATGACCGCGGGCTCGACCGATTGCAACGCGTCCTTCACGGCGCAAATCTCTTATGTGATTGTTAAATTTTTTGAATTGCCAAAAGCCCAGGACGGTTTGCGCTGTCCACACGATGACGGCCGCGGCGATGAAATATCCCATGTCGACCCCTCCTTACTCGTTGAGCATAATTTTTGCGGTTTGTTCGTCGGTGATGAGGACATTAATCGCTTGACCTTTGCACGCGCCCATGATCGCCGGAACTTTTTCTCGCGAAGCCGCCATGCCGATTGAATAGTTCAAATTTCTCAGCGTGTCCAAGTCGACGCCGATGATCCTGTCGGAAAAATCGGTTTTAACTTCGCGGCCGTTCTTGTCGAAAAAGACGGAGCAAATTTCGCCGACGGTGCCTGTCCTCGACAAACTTTCAATCGCTTGACGCCCGAACTCGCCCAGCCAAACGAGATTCGACGATTTGACGGGAGCACCGATTCCGACGAGCCCGATGTCCAATTTTTTCCAGAAGGCGGAAATTTTTTCGTAGTTGGCGTCTCGGACGATAGCGTTTCTGATTTCGGCCGTGCGCGTGATAACCGGCGCGTAGATGTAGTGGCAACGACCGCCGAACGCCCGCGCAAGTTCGTAGCAAAGGGTGTTGACGTGCAATTCGCTGTCGATGTTTTCGGGGCCGCCGTCGAGAGGAACAAAATCCGAATCAATCTGCGGGACTTTTGAATTTTGTGCGTGACGAGTGAGCTCTCTTATCGACGTGCCCCACGCCAAACCGATGACTTGTTTGTTGTCGACGATTCGGCGGAGAAGTTGCAAACCTGCGCGACCCATCGATTGCTTGACGGCGAGGAGATCATAACTGCGCGGGACGATAAAACATTCCTTGAGCCCGAAACGTTTTTCCATTGCCGACTCGATATCCTCAAAATTTTCGTTGGCGACGGTGATTGTGACGATTCCCTGGTCGAGAGCCCGCTTGAGGTGCTTGCTTATAGTCGTTCGCTCTACGCCGAGGCGTTTTGCGATTTCGGTTTGCTTCATGTGTTCGAGGTAGTACATCGTCGAGACTTTGATTAAAATTCTGCGCTCAACCGGTGTCATGTGATTTCCTCCTCCCGAAAAATTTTTCTGTCTTAAGTTGGGGCGATTGTAAAAGAATTTTTGTGGCGCGGCAAGACTTTTGCGACGATCAAGCCCGATTTCGGCTCGAAAAACAAAAAATCGCCGTTCGATTGTCACATTTGAGCGACTAACGGCGATTTTGATTTTTTCTGTGATTGGTTGTCACACGGCGGACAAAATTTCTTCCAAAAAATCTTCGGGCTCGGCGAACGAGAAAAATTTTTCCGCGCGCAAATTTTCGTGAGCAAAGGCGACGTCGGCTCTCTCCAACATCGGCAAATCAATTTCCGAATCGCCCGCCGCGAAAATTTTATCCGCCGCGAAAATTTTTTTCAGCTTGAGCAGAGCCGCACCTTTGTCCAGGCCGAGCGGAAAGAGATAAATTTTTTTCCCCGTGCGTTGAACCGTCAAGTTCGTGTCAAAAAAAATTTCGGCGTCGAAATCATCGCGGCACTTCAAAAATAAAAAACTCTCGTCGACAATCCGCGCGATTGAAAAAATTTTTTCGTCCGCCGCGTCGAGCTGAAGTTTCAATTCGTCCGCGAAGGGCTCGACGGTCTCCCGCAAAAAATTTTCTTGATTGGCTCCGTTCAAAAAAAATGCTCCGTTGGCGGCGACCGCAAACCTCGGCGAAAAATTTTCCGCCCAAAAAATTCTGCGATATTGAGCGACGGAACGAGTCGTCACGGGCACAAAAAAAATTTTCGCGGAAATTTTCTTCAGCAGGTCGAGAGCTCGCGGCGAGATGAAACTTTGTTCGCGCCCGTCAAAAATTTCAACGCAAATATCATCTGCGCGGCGGTTTTTGTGCGAATGAATCAGCGTGTTGTCCAGGTCGCAGGCGAATAAAATTTTCATGTCAGTTGTCCGCGAGCCGCCGAATCAATCCGCAAGCCTTGTAATTTTTCAGCGGATAAATTTCCAGCGGCGCGCCCTTCTCCTTTGCCAGGCGGTAGAGGTGTCCCAAATTTTTTTCGTCGGTCAAACTGTGCACCAAAATTTTCCACGGCAGGCGGCGGAGCAAAACTCTCGTGGCCTCACCGATTCCGGGCTTGATTAAATTTATGTCGTTGATTTTAAAATCCGCGGCGATTTTTTTCACTTCGACGAGCCCGCCGTTTTTTTCGGCGGAAGAATTTTTTATTTCAATCGGAGCGTCGAAAAATTTTTCAATCGCGCCGATAAATTGGTACGTCAAATCTTTTTCGAGCAATTCTTTGTAAAACGCCGCGCCGTGAAAATCTTCCGCGCCGATGATGTCGTTTCGCAAAAAAGTTCTGCTCAAAAGTCCGCTGACAGTCGAGTTCAAACACGAGCTTGCAATCAAAAAATCTTCATGAGTGCCGCAAAATTTGGCGACGCCCGCGGGATCACTCAAAACCGCCAAGCCCGAATCAATTTGCGGAAAAATTTTCATGGCGGCGGAAAGTTCACGTTGAATCGCGCCTTTGCCCGTCCACCCGTCGACGAATTGAATTTGAGCGGGATTTTCACGAGCCAAAATAAATTTCACGGCGTTTTGGTCGATGCCTCGGCCGCGAATGATTGAAATCGTGTAGTGCGCGACGTCGCAAGAAAATTTTTTCTCCAGGAAATGTTTGATCAAAATTCCAACGGGCGTTCCTGCTCGTGCAAGAGACACCAAGGCGATATTTTTTCCTTTGTCGATGAAAATTTTTTCGGAGACGTTCGCGACGGCGGCGGCAGTGATTTTCGAGAAACGATTCAGCGCGTCGAAGTACGCCCGCAAATATTTTTCCGACGGCTCGTACTCCAGCGGCAACATCTCCGAATAATGTCGCCCCGATTGAATTAATTTTTCGCGTTCGGCCGTTCCGAGCGGTTCGACCAGCCCGCTGATGTCTTTTAGCAAAATTGTCACGTCTTGCGGCTTATACGTCCCGAACATTTTTTACCTCCGCGAAAAAAATTTTGTCGACGCCGTGAAAGTTCAGCGCGGAAATCAGATCTTCGAGGCCGGCAGAAAAATTTTCGGCGTCGCTGACGATAATTGCCGCGTCATAATTTTTCAAGTTGTAAATGTAAGTCGTGCGCGCCGCGTCATAAAAACTTCGCAGCTTGAAGCCGGAATGAATCGGATAATTTTCTTCGCCGCAAATTCCAATCGGGCTGCGCGTGGTCGAGTGCGTAAAAACTGAAAAATTTTCCTCCAACTTTTCTCCGACGACGAGCGCGGGCAACATGAATTCTTCCGTGCCGAGGATAAGAACTTTCCCCGAAATTTTTTCGCGACGGAGCCGATCGTCAACAACGTTTGCGAGGCTCGCGCATTCTGAAAAATATTCGCCGATTTTTACGCCGCTCCGAGGATCGCCCGCGAAAATTTTTTTGCAAACCGAAATATTTTTTTTGCACGGAGAAATTTTTTCAGCCTCCGCGACGGGAAATTTTTCAACGTCGAAATTTTTTTTGTCGAGGCGGACGAGAGAAACGCAAGAAATTTTTTCCGCCGACAAAGCCGCCAAATTTTCTTCCGTCAAACGATTTATTATCGACGCCGCGCAGATTTTTTTTGTTTCGAGCGCGGGGAAAATTTTTTTTAGTTGACGGACGATGTTGAGCAGAGTTTTGCCCGTCGAAAGTTCATCGTCGACGAAAACGATTGCGGGCGACGCTTCAATCCGCGCGGATAAATCCTCGGCGAAAAGTTTTTGTTCGGGCGCGTGGCTGTGTTCCTCCAAAAATTCGATAAATTTGCCCGAAAAATTTTCTCGCGTCGTTTGAATATAAAAACATTCGTCCGACAAATTTTTGGCGACGAGCGCGCCTATCGCCGTGGCAGTTTCCGCAAATCCGATGACCAGCCGCGCCGACGAAAATTTTTCCGCGACCGTTTCACCCAAAGAATTCATCATTTCGAGAGCGTCCGAAGGTTTCACAGGCAAATGTTTTCCTTGCAGCGGGTTAACGAGCAAAAATTTTCGTTTTGAGTTGTTCAGACGCCGGGCAACGCGCAAGACGTCCGCAGAGCTGAAAATTTTCAATAAAAATCGCCTCCGCAGCAAGTTTAGCAAAAAATTTTCGTTCGTCAAATAAAAAAAGCCCTCGACGTGTGCCGAAGGCCTTTGCTCAAATCGTAATGCCGAAATTTTCTTTGAGGAACGTTTTTGTATAATTTTCGTCCGTCCAGCTGCCGTTGAAGCCGGGATATTCTCTTGTTTTCAAAACGTAGCCCAGAACCGCCCATTGCGGGTGACAGTTCCAGCCTTTGTCCTTTAAACAGATTTTGTAATAATTGCCGTAAGGATAATTGTTGGTGAAGTCTATCCCGTTGTCCAAAAAAGCGTCTGTGAGTCCGAGCTTGTCCATGTTATAGCCGAGTTGTCGGAAAAATTTTTTGTCAGCCGCGTCTTGGGTGCCGTTGCCGCCGGAAACAAAATCGAGCTGCTCCATCGTCAAAAGTTCTGTCATTTTAATCGCTCTCCTTTAACCCAAATTCGTAATGCCCAAATTTTCTTTGAGGAACGAATGCACGTAATTTGAATCCGTCCAGCTGCCGTTAAAGCCCGAATAATGATTTTTGGCCAGAACGTAACCCAAAGCCGCCCAATGCGGATACTTTGTCCACTCGCCGTCGGTCAAGATTTGATACTCGTTGTCGTAATAATCGTTGGGGATTCTGCACTTGACGCCGTTGCCGGCAAAAGCATCTTCAGGATGAACTTTGTTAATGTTGTAGCCCAGCTTCTGGAAAAATAATCTGTCTGCTCCGGTTTGAGCTCTGTTGCCGCCGGAAACAAGATCCAGCTGCTTCATGTTTAAAATTTCGTTTGTCATTTTAAATTCTCTCCTTTAAGTTAAAAATTTCTTTTGTATCTTATACGTTGGTTAAAAAATTTTGTTACGCGCTTGGAAAAAAAAACCCTCGACGGAAAGCCGAAGGGTTTTTTTTTGCTTAAAGATTTTAATCGTTGATTTGGCAGGTGATTTTCGCGATGAGACCGTTGACGACTTCGAACTCGATTTTTTTCGTGCCGTCGGTGCTCAAATATTTGTACTTGGTGTAGTCGCTCTTCACGTCAACTTTGTCCGCCGTGCCGAAAGTCGAATTCAAAATCTCGGCCGCGTTCCCGACGCGAACTCCGTCGGGCGTGGCCACCTCGCTGCTCCTCGTGGAAATTTCTTCGACGACGCCGTGCTCAATCTCAATCTCAAAATTTTTAGAACAGGTGTTCATAAAGATTAAAAAGTGATATAGTAAATGCATTATGAGAA
>CAMNFC010000065.1 GCA_946536925.1 uncultured Selenomonadales bacterium
TTTTTTTCTTCGCGTAAAGTGCTCCGGCCGTCACGCCCAAAATTATTCCGCCTTGCACGGCCATGCCGCCCTGCCACACGTTCAAAATTTCGTCGAGATGATTTTGATAGTAGCTCCAGTCGAAAAAGAAGACGTCCCAAAGACGCGCGCCGAGCAAACCGAAAAATCCGCCGACGAGCCCGATGTCCACGATAAATTTTTCGTAGCCGCGGCCGTCGACTTTGGCCATGAAATATCCGACGCCCGTCGCCAAAAAAATCGACAGAGACAAAACCACGCCGTAGGAGCGAATCGGAAAATCGCCCACGTAAAATAAAAATTGATGCACGCCGAGCCTCCAAGATTTTTTGATGATTATAACAGGCCTTGAAGATTTTTAAAAGGAATTTTAATCGGCGCGTCGAAGTCAATGGCGGCAAGCAAGCCGATTACGAAAATTTTTTTTCGGAGGGATGACTTTGGCGTTTTTTTTGATAGTGCCGAGCGTCATGATAATCGGCGTCCTGCTGATTCACGCGCTTGCCAATCAGCTCGGATTAAAAATTTTTTACGCGACGTTGGCGGCCGCAGCGATAACGACTTTTCCCGTCACGTTCGCGGCCACGAAAATTTCACCGGCAATCGGTCGCGGATATTTTTTGTGGCTTGGAATTTTCATCGCGGCGACGGCTGGCGTACTCACCTTGGCGAACAGATTTTTGCTTAAGAAGCAGCGCGAGGAAGAAAAAAATTTTCACGAGGAAGTTTTGGCGGCCTACGAGGAGGAGAAAAAAATTTCGACGCTCGCCACTCAAAAGCCGATTGAAAAATTTTCTTGGGGCGAGGAAGAAAAAATCGTGCCCGCCTATAACGAGCCCGTCGACGAAAAAATTTCTGACGAACCTGTCGACGAAAAAATTTCCGACGAACCCGCCGACGAAAAAATTTCTGATGAGCCCGTCGACGAAAAAATTTCTGATGAGCCCGTCGACGAAAAAATTTCTGATGAGCCCGTCGACGAAAAAATTTCTGACGAGCCCGTCGACGAAAAAATTTCTGATGAACCCGTCGACGAAAAAATTTCTGACGAGCCCGTCGACGAAAAAATTTCTGCGGAGAACGAACTCAACGAGAAGCCCGCGCTGCCCGAAAATTTCCCGCTCGAAAAAATTTTTGAGCCGCTGACGGAAATCAAGCACGAGGACGCCGACAAACCAATCGAGTTGCCCGAAGAGCCAAACGACGAAGAATTTCCCTTTGACAAAATTTTCAAGCCGCTGTCGGAAGTCAAGCGCGAAGAAATTTCTCCGCCGCCCGAAAAAAAATCCAAGCCCGCAGAATTCGTTCCGCTGCAAGAAGTTTTCCGCCCGCTGTCGACTTTGAACTTGGAGAAGATCGAGGAGATCACGGAGGAAGAAAAAAATCTGCCGCACGAGGAAGAAACCAATCCCGAAGAAAAAATCGTTTCACTCGACGACCTTTTGGACAAGGCCTGTGAGGAGCGCGACAAAGGTCACGTGTGGCAGGCGATTGAAACTTACAAGAAAGCTTTGGAACGTTATCGAGCCGACGAGTACGCGCCGTTCGTGGCGATTGACTTGTGCAACATTTACAAGGAGCAGGCACTTTATTCCGAGGCGATAAAAGTTTATGAGCAGGCGTTGACTTTGCCGGCGTTGGAGAGAAATTCTTCCGCCAAAAAAGAATTCGCCGAGACTTTGAAATATTTGCGCGTCGTGAGAGAAATTTTGCAAAAACATCACGCGCTGTCGACGCCGTTCAGCCGACTTTCAAAAGAAATTTTGCAGGAGGTTGACATCGAGTTTAAAAAGTTGCAAATTAATTCACGGGAATAATTTCCCCGAAACATAAATCGGAGGTAAGAGCATGAAAAAAAGTGTAGAAATTCTGGGCTTGCCGATTATCAGCATAACCGAGGGGCGCGAGCTGGGAGTGAGCAAATCGCTCCTTATCGACGCCAAAAACGGAGTGGTCGCGGCGGTGACGATAGATGACGACGATTGGTATCGCGGCGTCAAACTCATTCCCTACGAGGCGATTATCGCTATCGGCGAAGACGCAGTGACAATCACTCACAGCGAAAATATTTTGAACTTGGAAGAGGCCGGCGACTATGAGCGGTTGTTGGTTGAAAACATTCGCGTCATCGGCACCAAGGCCATAACCAAGACGGGTCGCATCCAAGGCAAAGTCACGGAAGTTTTCGTGGGCGACGGCGGCCGAATCGTCAAATGCGAAATCACCACGCCCGACGGAAATATCAGCGAGGTCACGGCCGAACAAATTTCAATCTTTGGCAAACAAGTCACGGTCATCGACGTGGACGACGAAAAAAAAAATAGTTTAATCGAGCAGCCCGCCTTTGAGCCGGCCTTCCAAGCTTTTTCCGAAGAGGAGCCGCAAGAAGTTTTCGAGCCCGCCGCGCAGCCGGAAATTTTTTCACAGACGGAAGAGCCCGTCGCGCCCGCGGAAGAAATTCAGCCCGAAATAAATTTTCCGCCGACGGAAGAAAATATTACGACGGAAGAAACTCAAGCCGAACTCGAACAAGTCATGACGCCCGAACCGGCCGACGAAAAATTTGACGCGCCGCCCGTCGACGAAAAAATTTCCGAGCCTGTCGAAGAAAAAATTTCTCCGCCGGTCGAAGAAAAAACTTTTGAGCCTGTCGAAGAAAAAAATTCGGCGGAAGAGAAAAAAATCGCGACGATGACTCAGCAGGCGGAAGATTTGAAAGCAGCCTTGAAGAAAGCGCGGGCGAGCCAGCAAGTCACAGCTTCGGAAGCCCCGCCGAAAAAAAAGGTCGAAAAAGCCGTGGACGAACGCCGCCGCAGAGTTTTGCTCGGCAAGCACGCAACCAAAACCATCACGGCCGAGAGCGGAACCGTCGTCGTCGAAGAGGGAGCGGAAGTCACCGAAGAAGTTTTGCAGCGCGCGCGTCTCTCGAACAAATTCATCGAGCTTTCAATGAACGTTCAATAAAATTTTTCGCAACAAAAAATCCCGACGCTTTGTCGGGAAATTTTTTTTTACAGCTTGACGCCGGCCGACTGCGCCAATTTTTTCAGGCGACAAACGGGCAGCCCCACAACGTTCGACCAATCGCCGTGAATTTTTTCGATAAACTTTGTCGCGCCGCCTTGCAGAGCATATGAGCCGCTTTTGTTGAGCGGTTCGCCCGTGGCCACGTACTCGCGAATTTCTTCGGCCGTCATCTTATCAAAAAAAACTTCGGTGACTTCCGCCGCCGTGAAAATTTTTCCACCCGCGCAGATGGCCAAGCCCGTGATGACCTCGTGGCGTTTGCCGGAAAGTCGAGCCAACATTTTTTCCGCGCCGTCGACGCCGTCGGGTTTGCCAAAAATTTCTCCATCCAGCACGACGATTGTGTCCGCGCCGATGACGATTGCGTCGGGGTTTTTCGCGGCGACGGATTGAGCTTTGCGTTTCGCATTTTCGATCGCCAAATTTTTTGGGTCGGAGGAGCTTTGAACTTCCTCGGCGTCGCTCACTTCCACAACAAAATTTTTGCACAGCTTGCGCAAGAGTTCGTGTCTGCGCGGCGAGCCCGAAGCCAAAATTGTCATCAAATCATCTCCAAAAATTCACTTGAAATATTTTTCTCGCTTCTTTATCAGCGCGGCGAGTTCGTCGAGCAGCGATTTAATTTTGTACTTCTGCTCTTTACGGAAATTTTCATCATCATAGCGCAACCAATCCGCCCAAGCGTCAACGTCTTTTGAAATATCCGCGTGCAATGCTTTGCAAAAATCGAGCATCGTCATATTAACGAAATATGTTTTCGGAGGAATTGTTCCTTCGTGAATGACGTGGCAAAACATTTCCGTCACGGTGCAATGAATATCTGAAGTTTCGCAATCGCCGTAGACAGTGAACGGACAGTAATAATTTTTTTTTCAAACTGTAAACGGCTGATTCCAGCCACTCAACCGGAATGTCTGTGAGATAACTCAACGAATATTTTGCGTCGCCGACAGAAAAATCTGTCCAACCATATTCGGGAAGGCTCAACATTTTTTATCCCTGCGCTTTGAAATTGTAAACGGGCTTCATGACTTCGAGGATGTCGACCGTGTCGCCGATGACGTCGATGATGTCGTCGAGAGATTTGTAAGCTTGGGGGCTCTCGTCGAGCGTGCCTTCGCTGATTGAGGTGGTGTAGACGCCCGCCATAGATTTTTTGTATTCGTCCATGCTCAAAAGTTCTTTTGCGTCCGAACGCGACATGATTCGACCGGCACCGTGCGGCGCGGAAAAATTCCATTCGGCGTTTCCTTTGCCTACAGCCAAAACCGAGCCGTCGCGCATGTTGATTGGGATCAAAACTTTTTCGTCTTTATGCGCGGCAATCGCTCCTTTGCGGATAATCAGTTCGCCCACGTCGATATAATTGTGCACGGTGTGAAAAGATTCGCCGCCCGTGAGCCCCGCCTTGCCGAGCAAAATTTTTGCGATGAGTTCACGGTTGCGCCGCGCGAAATTTTGGCAAAGCTCCATGTCGTGCAGATACTCGTGAAAATATTTTCCGTGGACGAAGCACAAATCTTCGGGCATGGAAGCCTGCTTGCCGCGATATTCTTTTTCCAACTCTTTGAGCTTGGGCTGAATGTCTTTCTTGCGGCCGAGCGATTTATACACGGCGATGATCTCTTCCTTCTGCCGAAAAAATTTGTCTTTGCCTTTGGCCAGGTCGATTGCCAGCCGCTGATAAATTTCCGCGACCTGCTTACCGAGATTTCTGGAGCCGGTGTGAATGACCAGATAAAAAGTTCCGTCGCCTGCGCGATCAATTTCAATGAAATGATTTCCGCCGCCGAGAGTGCCCAAAGATTTTTCGATGCGCCGCGTCTCTTTGAGCGAACGATAACATTTTAGCTCCGTCAAGTCGAATTTTTCTTGGCGGAAGTCCCAAACATTTCTGCGCGACGGAATGTAATGCGCGGCCTCGTCGATTCTTTCAAAGTCGAGAGAATCCGTTTCGAGTTTGACGGTGTACATGCCGCAACCGATATCGACGCCGACGATATTTGGGACGGCCTTGTCGGTCACGGTCATTGTCGTGCCGATTGTGCAACCTTTGCCGGCGTGCACGTCGGGCATAATTCGGATTTTGCTTCCGCTCGTGAATTCGTAATTGCACATGCGCCGAATCTGTTCGCGGGCGGCGTCCTCGATTGTTTTGGCAAAAGAAATCGCCGTGTTGAATTTGCCTCGAATTTCCTCCATGAGAATTCTCCTTTCAAAAAAAATTTCGTGCAGCCGCGTTGAGAAAAATATAAAGGAGCCCGCCAAATTTGGCAAGCCCCCAAAAAATTTTTCGCGCCGTCAATTTACTTTGAAGTCAATTCGTGTATAATTCAAGGGAAAAATTTCAAAGGAGAGCGGTGCCCTTAATGGATGCAGAAAAAACAAAACTCAAACCGTATCTTTCGCCGCTGAACGTTTGGGCATTGTCATTTGGTTGCGCGGTCGGCTGGGGCGCGTTCGTCATGCCGGGCACAACTTTTTTGCCGATAGGAGGCCCTTTGGGCACGGCGGCCGGAATGTTAATCGGCGGCGTCATCATGCTCCTCATCGGCTACAATTACCACTTCATGATGAATCGATATCCCGACGCGGGCGGCACTTATGCATACGCCAAAAAAACTCTCGGCTATGACCACGGCTTCCTCAGTTCGTGGTTTTTGATTCTGGTTTACATCGCAATCACTTGGGCGAACGCTACGGCTCTTCCGATAATTTTTAGGAAATTTTTGGGCGACACATTTCAATTCGGTTTTCATTACACAATCGCGGGCTTCGACATTTGGCTCGGCGAGGTTTTGTTGAGTTTGGGCGCGCTGTGGATTTTCGGAGCAATCTGCATGCACGGCGGAAAATTGGCAGCTCGCGTTCAAACAGTCGCGGCGATAATTTTATTCGGCGGCGTGCTTGTCGGAATCGGCGCGGTCGTCATGAGCGGCGTGAATCCTTTTGAAATTTCGCCCGCTCTCCCGCCCGACACGAACGATTCTTTCGCGGCGGTCTTCGGAATCGTCGTTTTGGCTCCGTGGGCTTTCGCGGGCTTCGAATCCGTTTCGCAGTCCGCCGAAGGTTTCAAGTTCTCCGTGAAAAAAACTTTTACGATTTTATTTTGCGCGGTCGTGGCGGCGGCTCTGGCTTACACGTTCCTTGCGATTTTGGCGATTTCAAATTTGCCCGAAGGTTACGCCTCATGGCCTGAATACATCAAAGACCTCGACAACCTCGAAGGGCTCGAAGGCCTGCCGACTTTCCACGCGGTGCATTTTTTCCTCGGCGACACGGGCTTGATTATTTTGGCGGTGACTTGCGTTTGCGGCGTCATCACGGGTTTGGTCGGAAATTATATCGCTGCCAGCCGTTTGATTTTTGCACTGACCCGCGACGATTTGTTGCCCGCGTGGTTCGGCAAGCTCAATGAAAATCGCACGCCCATGAACGCCGTCCTGTTTATCATGCTGCTGAGTCTGCCGATACCTTTTTTGGGTCGAACGGCCATTGCTTGGATCGTCGACGTAAACACCATCGGCGCGACAATCGATTACACGTACACCTCGCTCGTCACGATCATCACCGCGCGGCATCTTGGCAAAAGTCTTCCGCAAATCACGGGGACGTGTGGCGTCGTCATCTCGATGATTTTTTTCCTCTACTTCATGGTGCCCAACGTTTGGACGGTCGCCGCGATGACCACGGAAAGTTATCTGATTCTGATTTGCTGGAGCATTTTGGGCTTCGTCTTCTTCCGATATATTTTTCAGCGCGACACAGCCCGCCGCTTCGGCAAGTCGACAATCTCTTGGATCGCTCTTTTATTTTTGATTTTCTTCACGTCGATGCTTTGGGTTCGCGAGGCAACAAGCGACGCCGCTCAAACCGTCCTGGGAAATTTGCGCGAATATTACACCGAAGAATTGAACGAGCACGGAATCCCGCCCACGCCGAGAGAAAAAGCCGACTCCGAATTTTATCTCGAAAGCCAAATGAAATTCGTCAGCTCCTCTTTGACGCAGCACAATTTAATGCAAATGGGTTTGATAACGATTGCCCTGTTCATCATGTTCAACATTTACAACTTGATGATGAAGCGCGAAAAAAATATGGAACGCGAAAAAGTTCAGGCCGAACGCTCCAACAAAGCCAAGTCAACTTTCCTTTCCAACATGAGCCACGATATCCGCACGCCCATGAACGCGATCATCGGCTACACAAATTTAATCAAGAAGGAGCCGGGATTGCCGCCGCGCACGAAAGATTATCTCGACAAGATTGAAGCCTCCAACAATCATTTGCTCAGCCTGATAAACGATATCCTCGACATGAGCCGGATTGAATCGGGCAAAATGGAACTCGACCCGCAAAAGGCAAACCTCGTCAAAGCCCTCAACGAAGTTAAAGATTTGTTCGCAACGCAAATGGAAACCAAAGGCTTGAAATTTTCCGTCAACATCGAGCACGTCATGAACAAAACCGTCATGTGCGACACGCCCCGCCTCAACCGCGTCCTCTTGAATTTAATCAGCAATGCGTTCAAGTTCACGCCCGAAGGAGGCTCGGTGACCGTCACTCTTGAACAGGTCGGCGGCAACGACGAGAAAGGCTCCTACGAATTGCGCGTGAAAGATACGGGCATGGGTATGACGCCCGAATTCGCCGCGAAAGTTTTTGCAGCCTACGAACGCGACCGATCCGTCAGCAACATTCAAGGCACGGGCTTAGGCATGGCGATTACGAAAAGTATCGTCGAGCTCATGGGCGGCACGATTGACGTTGAAACCGAACTTGGACGAGGAACGGAATTTATCGTTCGCGTCGACTTCCCGATTGTCGATGAGCCCGACGATGAAGCTGACGAAAAAATTTCTGCCGACGGCCGCGAGATTGACTTCAGCAAAATTAAATTGCTCCTGGTCGAAGACAACGAAGTTAACCGCGAAATTGCCTCGCTGATTCTGACGGAATTTGGTTTTGGTTTGGACACAGCCGAGAACGGAAAGATCGCCGTCGAAAAAATTTCCGCGAGCAAGCCCGGCGACTTCGACGCAATTTTAATGGACGTGCAAATGCCCGTCATGAACGGTTACGAGGCGACAAAAAAAATCCGCGAACTCCCCGACCCGAAGCTCGCGCAAATCCCGATTATCGCAATGACTGCCAACGCCTTCACGGAAGACATTCAAACCGCAAAAGACGCGGGAATGACCGGCCACATCGCCAAGCCGCTCGATATCCAAAAGATGATTGAAACTTTAACGGAGGTTTTGAGATGAAAAAAATTTTTGCAGTGCTGATGATTTGCTCGCTGATTTTTTTCACGGGTTGCGGCGGCGAACAACACGCGACTTTTAAATCTTTGCCGCAAAACGAAGCCGTCAAGATGATGGCCGAAAAACCCGACGCAATTATTTTGGACGTGCGCACCGCCGACGAGTTCGAGAAAAAACATATTCCCAAAGCAAAGTCCGTGCCGCTCGAAGTTTTTCAAGACGGAAATTTTTCTTCCCTGCCCGACAAAAACGCCACGATTTTAATTTATTGCTGGACGGGTCGACGCGCCCAAGACGCCGCGCAAATTTTGGCTGACAAAGGCTACAAAAATGTTTACGAATTCGGCGGCATGGTCAATTGGACGGGGCCGATCGAAGGTGCGGAACTTTTCAAGACGATAACTCAAGAAGAGGCCGTGGAAATGTTGGCGGCGGATCCCAACGCAAAACTTTTGGATTGTCGCTTCCCGAAAGATTATGAGGCG
The DNA here is from genome assembly GCA_946536925.1 of uncultured Selenomonadales bacterium. Taxonomy (GTDB): domain Bacteria; phylum Bacillota; class Negativicutes; order Selenomonadales; family Selenomonadaceae; genus Quinella. The sequence goes on from CAMNFC010000065.1 coordinate 8,795, forward strand.
CGCCACATCGTCGGAGCCATTCATTATCCGCTGGAAGCTGCCGTGGCCGAAAATTTTGAAAAGATCCCCGACAAAAACGCCACGCTCATAACTTATTGCGGCGACGGCAACCGCGGAAGATTGACGGCCAAAGCTCTCGTCGAAAAAGGTTACAAAAATGTTTACACGATGGGCGGCATCATCGATTGGACGGGCGAGGTCGAAGGCACGGACGTTCAATAAAAAAATTTAGGCGTCGAGATTTTTCCCGACGCTTTTTTGTTGCGGAAAATTATTTCAAAAAGTTTGTTCGCGCGAAGAAATTTTTCCTTGAACGTAAGAAATGAAATCGTCCACGCTCATCGAAACGCTTTCTTTGGAGCTGTACTTTCGAATCGGCAAAATATTTGTCTCAGCTTCCTTGTCGCCCACGACGATTGTGTACGGAATTTTTTTGACTTGAGCGTCGCGAATTTTTTTGTTGATCTTTTCGTTGCGGTCGTCGACTTCGGCGCGGAAATGGAGCTCGAAAAATTTTTCGGCGAGATTTTTTGCGTAAGCGGCGTGCGCGTCGGTTATCGGCAAAATTTTTATTTGAACGGGCGCGAGCCACACCGGGAACGCCCCCGCGTAATTTTCAATCAAAATGCCGATGAAGCGTTCGATTGAGCCGTAAACGACGCGGTGAACCATAATCGGGCGATGTTTTTCTCCGTCCTCGCCGATGTAATTTAAATCGAACTTTTCGGGCAAGAGCATATCGAGTTGAATCGTTCCGCACTGCCACGTCCGCCCGATTGAATCTTTCAGGTGGAAATCGATCTTCGGGCCGTAGAACGCGCCGTCGCCCTCGTTGACGATGAATTCCAGGCCGCGGTGTTCCAAAGCTTTTTGCAAGGCGTTGGTGGCCAGCTCCCAGGTTTGGTCGTCGCCCATGGAATTTTCCGGCCGCGTGGAAAGTTCCGCCTTGTACGTCAGC
>CAMNFC010000066.1 GCA_946536925.1 uncultured Selenomonadales bacterium
CCGTTGCTTCAGCGGAGACCTTTGTTAAACTTTCTCATATTCACACTTTGCTTAATCGTTTATGAACACTGGTTCTTATACTGCCAGTCGTCGCCGTTGGGATCTTTGCTCAGCGGTTGGCCGCAAGCTTTGATCAAATCTGCCGTGGTGATTCCGGGAGAAATGCCGCCCAACATGATCTTTCCGCCGTCGACGGCCGCCAAACACAGCGACGAACTTAAAATCATCGCGCCGCAAAGAAGAGCCGCAAAAAATTTTTTTATGACAAAACCTCCCAAAAAATTTATTTCTTGAAGCGTCATTATAAAAAATAAATGACCGCTGTCAAGTCACGCCGTAAAGTTCGCTCAAAATTTTTATGCGCCGCGCCCAATTCAAATGGCAGTTGACCTCGTTCATGCGTGAGCCGTCCGAACTTTTCATCACGCCGTGCGTTTCCGACTTCCAATTTAAAATTTGTTGAGCGTCGAGGAAATCGGTGCGAGAAACTTTGAGTCCGTCAAAAATAATCGGCAGCTGCGCGGGGTGAATCGCACTTTTGCCGAGGAAGCCGTTCGTGCGGTCGAGCTCAATTTCTTTCTTCAAACCGTCCGCCCAAAAGTCTCCGGCAAAAAAATTCCACACGGAGCCGGCCACGACGTAATCTTTCGCGAAGACGTTCAAAATATCGGTGAGCACGTCGCGGACGATTCCGATGTCGTAAATCGAGCGGTGAACGGAGCGGCGCAGGCTGTAGAGGTTGCAAAAATCGTTGACGCCGACGCGGATGTTGAGCACGATTTTTTTTGAATCGTCGAGGATTTGTTTTAGTGATAAAAGTTCCGTGCGCCGTGTCAAAAGATTTGCGACGCGTGCCGTCTCCAGCGTGGGCATTATCGGCAAATTTATTTCCCGCGCGAGTTTGAGATATGACGGCGCGTTGGTCATGTCGAATTTCGGAAGGATGTAGCCCGTCAAAATTTTTGAGCGCGAACCGATTTCCTCGTGAAAAATTTCCAGGTGCCGCGGCGAACGAATCCTCACAAAAATTAGCGGCAAATCTTTCAGGCCTTCGAGCTCGTGCAAAATAAATTTCAACGACGCTTCCGCCGCGTCGAGCGACTCGTCTCGGATCGAATCTTCCAAACAAAAAGCCGCTGAAGTCAGGCGCGGCAATTTTTTCTGCGAAATTTTTTGAACGATATTTTTTTGGAACGCCGGCATGTAAAGCAGCCCGCCGACTTTGTACTGCAAAACTTCTTTGTCAAACATTTGGTGCCTCCGAAAAATTTTTTATGATTCTACAGGAGACGATAAACCTTGTCAATCGCGCCGAAGGAAACGGAGCTGTACTTGCCGCCGTCCAAAATTTTGAAGCCGAGCCGCGCGAATTCTTCGGAGCCCGAATGCTCTTTGAGGACGACGCGAAATTTTGCGACGCGCACAGCCTCCGCGATAATTTTTTCTGTCAACGGGCGGTCGTCGGCCAGCGGGCGAATCGCATTGAGCCCCGAACTTTTTTGAATCGGCCGGCGGAACATCGGATCGAAATAAACCGCGTCAAACGAATTGTCCGCGCAGCTCGCCAAAAATTTTTCGCAGTCAACGTTAAAAATTTTGACGCGACGCATGGCCTCCAAAATGTGCGGGCTGTCTTCGGAAAAATTTTTCAGGCCGTGACCGACGACTTCAAAGATGAGCGGATTTTTTTCCAGCGCGACGATTTTTCCTTCCGCGCCGACGACAAAACTTTCAACAATCGCGTCCGAGCCCAAACCCAGCGTGCAGTCCAAAACTTTCGAGCCGGCAGAAATTTTCAGCGCGTCAATCAATCGATCGGGGCGGCCTTCGCGCAAATTTTTCAGTCGCAAGTGGGCGGTGTTCGGGTGAAAAAATAATTCGCCCTCGGAAGTCATCACGCTGAGCGAATTTTTTTTCACGAGCAAAATATTTTCTGCGTCATGAATTTTTTTCAGCGCGTCGAAAGAAAAATCCTCACGCCGAACAAATTTTGAATCGAGCCGGGCAGAAATTTGGGCGGCAAAATTTTCTTGCGCGGCGTCGGGCTTGCGGGTCGTCGTCACGATAAATTTCATTTCAGCCGCACGTTCTTGACCCAATAATCCAAATAGGCGTGCTTTTGTTCGGCGGAAAAATTTTGGCTCTCGTCGAAGAGCTGAAGATTTTTTCCCGCAAAAGTTTTGTAAGCGAGCGTCTGAGGATTCGTGGGGATAAAATAAAATCCGTTGGTCTGCAGATAAAGTTGCGCCTCGTCGCCCAGGAGCCAGTCCGCGAATTTTGCCGCGACGAGATTTTTTTCAGCATCGCGCGTGGTGATTCCAAAGCCCGTCAAAATTGAGGCGATGCCGTCGGCCGGATAAATTATTTTCAGCGGGTAACCGTTCTGCAGGTATCGCAAAGTTTCGCTGGCCACGGCCACGGACAGATCGACTTCGCCCATGCCAGCCTGGCGCACGGGATTGGACAAAAATTTTGTGTACTGGACAACTTTTGGATGAAGCCCTTTCAAAATTTCGTAGGTCTTTTGCTCGCCGAAGTTTGAAATCATTTGGAACATCAGATTGGCGGAGGCGTCCGCGGCGAGAAAATCGGTTATGCCCACGCGAATTTTTTCGGCCTTGGAAAGTTTTTCCCAGGTGTCGGGCAAGTCGACCGTGCGCTTGATGAAATCTTTGTTCGCGCAAAAAATAATCGGGTCGTACCAAATGCCCGTCCAGCGGTCGCCCGTGTCCTTGAAAATTTCGCGTACGGCGTCGTTTGCTTCGGAGGTGTGCGGCGTGAACAAATTTAGTTCGGCGGCCTCGCGCAAAATTTTGCTGTCGGCGATGACGATATCCACCGTGCGAACAACCGTCGGGTCGCTCACCGCGTCGTCTTTTATCTTCTGCAAAATTTCCTGACTGCTCATCGGCACGAAATTCACTCGAACTTTATTTTCGCGCTCGTAGACTTCGGAGAGAATCGCGGCCGTTTCCGCCGGCAATGTCGTGTAGGCCGTGAGCTGAGCCGTCGGGGTTGCGTAATTTTTTTTGTCCGCGTCGACGGGAACTGCACGACCCAAGACCGCCGCCAAAATTATCATCACCGCCGTCAAGATAAAAGTTGTATATCGTCGCATCGCCCGTGTCCTCCGCAAAAATTTTCTGTCATTATACAAAGTTTAAAAGATCATTACAAGAAAATTATTTTCGCGCGCCGAGAAGAAAAATTTAAAAGCCTCCGACGCGGGAGGCCGTATTTTTTGCTCAATCAAAGAAATCTGCAAGGAAAATTGTTTGGTCGCGGTTCGCGCCGACGCTGACGATTCCGAGTTTTATCCCCGTGACGGAAGCCAGGCGTTCAAGATAAATTTTGGCGTTGAGGGGCAAATCTTCAAAGCGGCGAATTTTTGAGATGTCACATTGCCAGCCCGCGAAAATTTCATAGACGGGTTCGACCTTGGCCAAAACTTTCAGGCTCGCGGGGATTTCGTTGATGATTGCTCCGTCGATTTTGTAGGCCGTGCACATTTTAATTTCGTCGAAGCTGTCGAGGATATCCAGTCGCGTGACGGCCATGTAATCCGTGCCGCTGAGTTGACCGGCGTATTTGACGACGCAAGCATCGAGCCAACCACATCTGCGCGGGCGACCCGTTACGGTTCCAAATTCACGACCGGCTTCGCGGAGTTTGTCGCCGACAGGGTTAAGCTGTTCGGTTGGAAAAGGGCCGCTGCCCACGCGCGTGCAATAAGCTTTGACGACGCCGACGACTGTATCAATTTTTTTTGGAGCGACGCCCGCACCAATTCCAACGCCGCCCGAAATCGGATGAGAGCTGGTGACAAAAGGATAAGTGCCGTAGTCGATGTCGAGCATGGTGGCCTGCGCACCCTCGAAGAGAATTTTTTTGCCCGCGTCAATTTGAGAGTTGAGCAGGGAAATTGTGTCGCACACAAACGGACGGATTTTTTCGGCGTAAACTTCATACTCGCGGATAATTTCTTCAACGTCAAGCGGCGCGTGATTGTAAACTTTTTCCAGAATCAAATTTTTAAGCTCGACGACGGAGCGAACTTTATCCGAAAAATCTTGGCGGTCGATGAGGTCACACACGCGAATTCCGATTCTGTCCGCCTTGTCGATGTAGCACGGGCCGATTCCGCGTTTGGTCGTGCCGATTTTGTTTTCACCGCGAAAATTTTCAGCCAGCTCGTCAAAAAGTTTGTGCCAGGGCATGACGACGTGAGCGCGATTGGAAAGCCGAATGTTTGACGTGTCGACGCCGCGCGCTTTCATGTTGTCAATCTCTTCAATCAAACATTGCGGGTCGACGACGACGCCGTTTGCGATGACGCAGGTTGTGCCCTTGTACAAAATCCCCGACGGCAAGAGACGCAATTTATATTCTTCCCCGCCGACGGAAACCGTGTGACCCGCGTTGGAGCCGCCTTGAAATCTGACAACCGTGTCTGCCTGCGCGGCCAGAGCGTCAACAATTTTACCTTTGCCCTCGTCGCCCCAGAGCGCACCGCTTATAACCACCGTTGACAAAAGAATCACTCCTTAGCGATTTTCATTGACGTATTTGCGCATGAACTGAATTGTGTTGTCGCTGATGACGTTATCTTTCTTCTCGTAGTTGATGATACGGAAGAGCATGCCGACGCGCTCGATAATGGGTTTGTTGCGCGTGCGGAAAGTTTCGCCGTTAATCGTCAAGTCGACGCTGTCCACCGAACGCATGCGATACGACACGCCCAAAAGATCGCGGCCTTCCGAACCGTCGGGCAAAATCTCTTTGATGATGTAGCGGTATTCCATGTCGCCCACGGCCGTCGTCCAAGTTAGCTCGCGGTTGAGTGCCTGGTGCGTCAAAACTCCGATGTACTCGCGAATGATTTCGTGTGTCCTTGTGTTCATGATGAAACCTCCCGTTGAATTTTTTGATCTTTAACTTCAATCTCCGCCGCAAGTTGTTCACGATAAGAGATCAATTTTTTTGCAAGCGTTTCGTCTTGGAGAGCCAAAATTTCCACGGCAAAGAGCGCGGCATTTTTCGCACCGTTGACGGCCATTGTCGCCACGGGAACGCCGCCCGGCATTTGCACCGTGCTCAAGAGTGAATCCAAACCTTTGAACGGCTCGGAATTTATCGGGACGCCGATAACGGGTTTTGTGGTCAAGCTCGCAACCACGCCCGCAAGATGAGCCGCCATGCCCGCCGCCGCGATGAAAATTTGTGCGCCAGAATTTTTTACGAAGTCGTGAAGTTTTTGCGGTGTGCGATGAGCCGAGGCAACCGTCACTTCCGCTTCCACCGAAAAATTTTTCAGCACGTCGACGGCCGACTTCATCACGCCCCAATCGCTGTCGCTACCCATGATGATTGCAACTTTCATGACAAATCCTTTCTACTTTATCTTGACCGCAACTTGCTGAAAATTCGTGCGGGCGATGTACTCGAATTCAAAATTTTTTTCCGCGACGAGCTCCGTGAAAGCTTTGTACTCGCCCTCTTGCCAGCCGGGATAGTTAAAAAATTCGTCGAAGGCAATGACCGTGCCCGAAACGATTTTGTCCTTCAGGTTGTCGAAGATAGTTTTCGTCGAAGAGTAAAGATCGCAGTCCACGTGAATGAAGGCGCAAGGCTCGCGGTGAGCTTTGACGAATTCGGGCAGCGTTTCGTTGAACCAGCCTTTGACGAGCCGAACGTTCGAATTGACGCGAGGCATCTTTCCGTTCAAGTTAAATGCTCCTTTTTCGGAATCGTATCGCCAATCTTCCGGCAAGCCCTCGAAGCTGTCGAAGCCGTAAATAATTTTGTCGGGCAACAGTGACGAGATGAAATTTATGCTGTCGCCTTTATACACGCCGAATTCCAAACACACCCCCGATACATCTGTTTTATCGATGACGTAGCGGAAATAATCGCCCCTGTTGTTAAAGGCAGCAACTTTGGGCATGTTGTCGATTATAAATTCGGCGGATTGCGCGGCGGTCACTCGCGTCAAGTGAATTTTTAAATCGTCGTGAAGATTCGCGCCGCCAAAATATCCGATTGCCTGATGCAAAATTTTTTGTTGATTCGCAAGCTCTTTGCCGATAGAAATAACTTGCTCGAATAAAATTTTGTTCTGCTTTGTCAGCTCGTTGTAGAGGGCGATGTTTTCGTTGCGCAGGGTGTCGACTTCCCGCCGCAAAGTTTGAATTTCGTTTGTGTCCAAAAAAATTTCTCCTTAAATTTCTCCGCGTTCAATTGCCAGCCGTGCCTCGTTCAAGTTCGGGAAAATCGCCGCGCAGATTTTTTTTATCTCGTCGGTCGGCTGAACGGTGTCGGGGATCATAATCGCCGCGCCGCCCGAAAGATGAGCCGCTCGAATTCCGTTGAAGCTGTCCTCGAAAATGTAGCAGTCGCCGGGAGCAAGATTCAATTCTTCGGCCGCGAGCAAAAAAATATCGGGCGCGGGTTTGCCGTGATTAACTTTGTCGCCGCCGACGAGAGCTTTGAAAAAATTTCGGAGATTCGCGCGCGTCAAATTTTTTTCGATGACGGCAACGGGCGCAGAGCTTGCAACGGCCATGACGACGCCCGCACTTTTGAAAAAATTTAAAATTTCTTCGACGCCCGCCATAAGCTCCAAATTTTTTTCGGCGGCCGCGCGGACTTCGACGAGCACGCGAGCAAGATAGGCTTCTGCGTCGATGTTCGGATAAAATTTCCTGATGACTTTGTGGGACTCTTCGCCGATGTTCGTGCCGCTGATGGCCGTTGGAAGTTCAAAATTTTTTTCTTCGCCGAACTCGACCGCAACGTCCAACCACGCCCGCCGATAAAGTTTTTCCGTGTCAAAGAGCGTGCCGTCCATGTCAAAAATTGCTCCGCGTTTCATAGGATCACCTCGACAGAATAATATCAAATTCTTTTTTGAACTGTCAACGCGAAAAAATTTTCAGACGACGCCCTGACGGAGCAAATCTGTCAAATGGATCATGCCGACGGGGAAATTTTCGGCGTCGATGACGGGCAGAACAGTTACGGGTCGCGGCTTGTGTTTTTCCATGACGGAAAGAGCCGCCGTTGCCAATTTGTCTGCGCTGATGATGAGCGGCTGCTCGAACATAATGTGCTCAATCGGCTCGTCGATGAAGCCGGGATTTTTTTCCAGCGCGCGACGGATGATTCCGTCCGTGACCAGTCCGACGAATTTATTTTTCTTGTCGACGACGGAAACCGCGCCCAAACCTTTAGCCGTCATTTCAAACAGAGCGTCTTTGACGGTCGCGCCGACTTGAACGATCGGATTATCCGAGCCGCGATGCATGACGTCGCCGACGGTGAGAAGAAGTTTTCTGCCGAGTGCGCCGCCGGGATGGAAGAGCGCAAAATCGTTCGACGTGAAATTTTTTTCGTCCATGAGAGCCATAGCGATTGCGTCGCCCATTGCCAACGTCGCGGTCGTCGAAGCGGTCGGAGCCAACCCCAGCGGACAGGCCTCGCGCTCGACGCCGATATCGATAAAGTAGTCGCAATTTTTTCCGAGCGTGGAATTTCTGTTGCCGCACATGGCGATGACTTCCGCGCCGATTCTGCGCACGACGGGCAAGATGTTAACGATCTCGGAGGATTCGCCGCTGTTTGAAATGGCAATCAACACGTCGTGATCGGTAAGCATTCCCAAGTCGCCGTGATAAGCTTCGGCCGGGTGCATGAAGAATGCGGGCGTGCCGGTGGAGGCCAAAGTCGCCGCGATCTTCCTGCCGACGTGACCCGATTTGCCCATGCCCGTGACAACCACGCGCCCCCGACAGCTCATAATTTTTTTGACGGCGGAAATAAATTCTTCGTCGACGCGAGAGACGAGAGCCTCAATCGCGTGCGCTTCAATCTGCAAAGTTTCAATCGCTTTTTCTTTTATCATAGTGCCTCCAAATTTTTTAGTGCTTAAGCGCGGCGAAGAGCTAAAAATTTTCGTCGACTTAAACGCGTCAGCTGTTTGTCAACTTTTTAAAAGTTGCGCCTCGTGAATTTTTTTTGCGTCCGACAAAATTTTTTCCAAGTTGTCCAAAGGAATCATGTTCGCGCCGTCGGAAAGACCTTCGGCCGGATTGTCGTGAACTTCCAGGAACAAACCGTCCACGCCGACCGCGCACGCCGCTCGAACCAAATATTCGACGAACTCTCTTTGGCCGCCCGAAGACGAACCCGCACCGCCCGGCAGTTGCACGCTGTGAGTTCCGTCGAAAATCACGGGGCAATTAAAACTCCTCATAATCGGCAGGCCGCGCATATCCACGACCAAATTGTTGTAGCCAAAAGACGTGCCGCGCTCCGTGAGCAAAATTTTTTCCGTGCCGCCGGCGCGAAGTTTTTCCACGACGTTGATCATGTCCCGCGCAGAAAGAAATTGAGCCTTCTTGACGTTGACGGCTCGACCTGTTTTGGCCGCGGCGATTAGCAAATCTGTTTGACGACAGAGGAACGCGGGAATTTGCAAAATGTCGGCGACCTCGGCGACAGGTTCCGCCTGAAAAGTTTCGTGGATGTCCGTGACGATCGGGACGTTCAGCTCGCGTTTGATTGCCGCCAAAATTTTCAGCCCTTCGACCAGACCCGGCCCGCGATAACTTTTTATCGACGAACGATTTGCTTTGTCGAACGACGCTTTAAAAATGTAGGGGATGTCGAGCTTGTCGGCGATTTCTTTTGCGCGTCGACCGATTTTCAAGCTGCGTTCAAAACCTTCAAGCACGCAAGGCCCCGCCAGCAAAATTAATTTGTCGCCGCCGATTTCAATTTTCCCGACGTTAACTTTGTTCATAAATTTTCCTCCCGATAAATTTTGTTGACGAGTTTTAAATCTTCTTCCGTGTCGACGCCGATGAATTTACACGAACTTTTTATCACGCGAATTTTGAATCCGTTTTCCAGCGCGCGCAACTGTTCGAGCGATTCGGATTGTTCAAGAGGCGTCGGCTCCATCTTTGCGTAATCGAGCAAAAAATTTCTGCGGTAAGCGTAAATCCCGATGTGCTTAAAAATTTTTGACTTGCCCGCGTTGCGAGGATACGGAATGAGCGAGCGAGAAAAATACAGCGCGTAATTTTTTTTGTCCAAGACGACTTTGACGTTGTTTGGATTTTTCATCTCTTCGGCGTCGGTGAGTTCGGTCGCGACGGTCGCCATCTGCAAATTTTTATCCGCGACAAATTCGGCCACGAGCTCGTCAATCAGCGCGGGCTCGATTAGCGGCTCGTCACCTTGAACGTTGACGATAACTTCGGCGTCGGAAAATTTTTCGGCGACTTCGGCCAGGCGATCGGTTCCCGTTTTGTGGTCGGCGCGGGTCATCATCGCACGTCCGCCGTTTTTTTCCACGGCCAAAAAAATTCTTTCGTCGTCGGTGGCCACGATAACTTCCGCCACGGATTTTGCTTTTGACGCCCGCTCATAAACTCGACAGATCATCGGCCGCCCGCAAATGTCTTTTAGCGGTTTGCCCGGCAGTCTCGTCGAAGAATATCGCGCGGGAATCACGCAGATTGATTTCATGCCATGTCCTCCTTAAATTTTTTTTAGAGCGTGTTGGTAAAGTCGAAAAATAAAACATAAGCAAAATCTTTGGTAA
>CAMNFC010000067.1 GCA_946536925.1 uncultured Selenomonadales bacterium
TCGTGGCACCGCACGGCGTGGACCTCATCTGCATTCCTGCTTTTACGGACATTGAAATTGACGGGAGCGAACGCACTGCCATCAAACTCATAGTCGAACCGCGTTAATTCCTCACCCCGGCAAGAAGGTGGAACGGAGGGAAAAAGATGGCCGGCGATTTGCACACTCATACAACTTTTTCGGACGGCTCGTATTCCCCCGAAGAATTGGTGGCGGCGGCGAAAAAAATCAGTCTCCATTATCTGGGAATCACTGACCATGATACGGTTGACGGCGTGCGCCAACTTTATGAAAACGGGCTCTATCCCGGCAGAGGTGTCAACATCATTCCCGGGGTCGAGCTAAGTGCCAATCACCCCACGCGGGATATTCACATCGTCGGTTACAACGTTGACATCTATAACGAAGCCCTCCTGGAAATCATCGAAAAAGTTATTGAGGCGCGCTGGGAAAGATTCAGCGAAATTATCAGGATCCTTCAAACCAAGAAGTACAATATTCGTGAGGCAGACGTTTTGAAAATCGCGGGCACGAGCCGTTCAATCGGGCGGGCGCACATCGCCAGAACGTTGGTGAAAATCGGCGCGTTCAAAAATGTCCGCGAAGCTTTTGAAAAAATGCTCGGTAAAGGGAAACCCGCTTACGTGCCGCGCTATCTGCCCGAAGTGGACGAGCTGATCGACGTGATTCATCAGGCGGGCGGGTCGGCCACCCTGGCGCACCCAAAACTCGTCGGCGACGATGAACTTGTCGAGGAGCTTTGCAAAAAGTTGGACGGCCTGGAAGTCTACTACCCTTGCCACAAACCCGAAGATACGCAGCATTATTTTTTCCTCGCGCGAAAATATAATTTGCTCATCGCGGGCGGCTCGGACTTCCACGGCACGTCTTCCAGATTCGTCGAAAATCTCGGCGACTTCACGATAAGCGACGCGCTCGCTCAAAAATTTTTCGTCAAGCCTGTGAATTAAATCGTTAAAAAAAATAATCCGCCGAACTTTTCCGACGGGTTATTTTTTTGTGCTATAATGTCCGCGAAAAAATTTTGAGGAGGAAAAAAATCATGAGCATTTTGGGCGCAGCGGTCGTGCCGCACCCGCCGATAATTTTGCCTGAAGTCGGGCGCGGCGAAGAAGAAAAAATTTCGGCGACGACAAAAGCTTACAAAGAAATTTCGCGGCGAATCGTCGACCTCCAACCCGACACGATTATAATCACCAGCCCGCACTCGATCATGTACTCGGATTATTTTCACATCTCGCCGGGCGAAGCAGCCGCCGGAAACATGTCAGCTTTCCGCGCGCCGCAAGTCGCCTTGGCCATAAATTACGATACGGAATTCGTGCGCAAACTTGCGGCCGACGCCATGGCTCAAGGAGTTCAAGCGGGCACACTGGGTGAAAGAAATCCCGCGCTCGACCACGGAACTTTGATCCCGCTAAGATTTTTGCAACAGGCCGGGCTCGACTTCAACCGCGTGAAATTTTTGCGAATAGGTCTGTCGGGGATGTCGGCCGCGGCTCATTACAAATTCGGGCAAATAATTTCTCACGTCGCCGAAGATCTCGGACGCAAAATTTTTTTCGTGGCCAGCGGAGATTTGTCGCACAAGTTGAAAGCTGACGGCCCCTACGGTTTCGTCGAGGAAGGCCCCCAATTTGATTCGCAGGTTATGGAAAATTTGAGCGGCGCAGATTTTTTGAAGCTCCTGACGATGGACAACAAAATTTGCAATCGCGCGGCAGAGTGCGGCCTGAGAAGTTTTTGGATCATGGCGGGTGCGCTCGACAAAAAATCTGTTCGCGCGGAAAAATTATCGTACGAGGGAACTTTCGGCGTCGGCTACGGGATTGTTTACTTCGACATCGGCGGCGAAGATTCTAACAGAAATTTTGCTTATCAACTCGCGAAGTTTAAAAGTTTTGAGGCGGCCAAAAGAAAATCTTCCGAAGATGTTTTCGTCAAGCTCGCGCGTCGCAGCCTGGAAACTTTTGTCAAAACACACGCGCCCGCCACGTTGCCCGAAAATTTGCCGCCCGAACTTCTCAACCGTCGGGCGGGGGCTTTCGTCAGCCTGCACAAGGACGGAAATCTTCGCGGGTGCATCGGCACGATCATTGCCACGCAAAAAAATTTGGCCGAAGAAATTTTGCAAAACGCAATTTCCGCCTGCTCAAAAGATCCGCGCTTCGAACCCGTGACGATTGACGAGCTCGACGACATCGAATACAGCGTTGACGTTTTGGGCGAGCCCGAAAGAATTTTCGACGTGAAAGATTTGGACGTTCGCCGCTACGGAGTCATCGTCGAGAACGGCGCGCGCCGCGGATTGTTGTTGCCCGATTTGGAAGGCGTCGACACCGTCGCAGAACAAATCGCAATCGCCAAACGCAAAGCCGGCATTCGCCCCGACGAAAAAGTTTCGCTGTGGAGATTTGAAGTCATTCGCCACCACTGAGGAGGACGCAACTTGAAAAAAAATTTTACCGTGGCCTGCGCGGAATCTTGCACGGGCGGGCTGGTGATGAGTCGCCTGACGGATTTTGCGGGCGCGTCTGCTCACGTCAAAGGCGGCGTTGTCGCTTACACGAACGAGATCAAAAATAAAATTTTGCGCGTGGAGGACGAGACGCTAAAAAATTTCGGCGCGGTCAGTTCGCAGACGGCTTTGGAGATGGCAAAGAACGTTCGAGAAATTTTTTCCGCGACAATCGGCTTGAGCACGACGGGCGTGGCCGGCCCCGACACGAGCGAAAATAAACCCGTCGGCCTGGTCTTCGTCGCAATCATCGGCGAAAATTTTTCCGAGGTCAAAGAATTTCATTTCGACGGCACGCGCACGGAAATAAAATCTCTGGCGGCGGAGGCGGCCTTTGAACTTTTGATGAGGCACGCAACATGAATCGGCGGACGTTCTTGAAATTCGCGGCGGTCGGCGTCGCAACTTTTTTCACCGGCTGCAAAAAAATCAAAGAGGTTCCCGAAAAAATTTTGCCCGTGAAATTCATTCGCCAAATCGTCACGGAAAATATTTCGGCTTCGCGGCTCATCATGTGGCAATCCGACGAGCCGCTGAAAAATCCCGCCGTCGAAGTCAAAATCAACGGCTCCACAAAAATTTTTCCCGCGCAAGACGTGAGCTTCACCGACGATGGGAAAAAAATTATTCAATATTCCGCCACGATTGATCTCGGCGACGAATACAGAATCATTGACGGCGACGCCACGAGTTATTGGTACGATTTGAAAAAAATTTTGGGCGACAAGTTCAAGGCGATAATTTTTCCCGATTCACAGTGCGGCGGCAATTACGATCCTTGGGGCGGCGTGGCGGGTTCGGCCTTCGCGAAAAATCCTGACGCAATTCTTTTCGTCAACGTGGGCGATCTCGTCGACAACGGCCAAGACCACAAGCAATGGACAGATTGGCTGGCGCACATTCAACAGTTCTCGCCCGAATTTGTTTTCGCGCCCGTCATGGGAAATCACGAAACTTACACGCGGGAATGGACCGTTCGCGAGCCCGTCGCTTATCTGAATTATTTCGCGACGCCCGAAACCGGCGACAAAAATTTTCCGCGAAGATTTTATTCTTTTGACGTCGGCGCGGCTCACTTCGCGGTTCTCGACAGCCAATGGGACGAACTCGGCAAAGAAATCATCGACGCGCAAAAAAATTGGCTCCGTCAAGAATTGAACTCGACCGACAAGCCCTGGAAAATTATTTTCGTCCACAAAGACGTTTTGCAATATCGAATCAACGGGCGACCCGAACGCCGCGAAGGTTTTTCCGATGTCGGAGAAATTTTTATGCCGGAATTCGATTCTATCGGCGTCGACGTGGTTTTTACGGGACATTTGCACACGTACAGAAATCGCGGCCGCATAAAAAATTTTCAACGCGACGAAAACGGCTCACTTTACATTTTGACTGGCGTGGCAGGCAACGTTCGCTACGGCGGGCTGTGGATTGACCACGCGCTCGATAAAGTCATCGCCCCGCAGCCCGAAACCGATAATTACATCACGCTGGAGGTCGACAAAAAAAATTTAACCGTAAAATGTTTTTCGCCGAACGGCCGCCCGATTGACGAAGTGACTTTGACAAAATAAAAAAAAAACGCCTCCCGAACGTCGGAAGGTGCTTTTTTTTGAAAAATCCTTCAAGAATTCTCGTATCCGATAGCGCGAAGCTTTTTTATCGCTGCCGGTAAGAAATTCATCACGTCCGAGGCGATTAAACCCTCGGATTTTTCTTTTGCAGCCAAATTTCCCGCAGATTATATGTAAAAACCTTCGATAAAACAAAAAACGCCTCCCGAACGTCGGAAGGTGCTTTTTTTTTGAAAAATTCCTCAAGAATTCTCGTATCCGATAGCGCGAAGCTTTTTTATCGCTGCCGGCAAGAAATTCATCACGTCCGAGGCGATTAAACCCTCGGATTTTTCTTCAGCCGCCAAATTTCCAGCGGTTCCGTGGAGCCAGACGCCCGTCAACGGTGCAAAAGGCGTTTGCTTCATCAATCCGGCAATCGCGCCCGCCAAAACGTCTCCGCAGCCGCCCGTAGCCATCGAACTGTTTCCCAAAGGCGAAATAAAAATTTCTCCGTTAGGATAGCCAATGACTGTCGCCTCGCATTTTGCCACGATTATTGCTCGAAATTCCTGCGCGGCACGTCGAACTTCGGGAATTAACGTCGGACGAAGCTTTTCAACGGGAATTTCAAGCAAAGCGGACAGTTCGCCCAGGTGCGGCGTGAGAATCGGGATTTGTTTGCATGATTTCAGCTCTTCAGCCTTGCCGTTGAACGGAAAAATCGCATCTGCGTCGAGAATCAGAGGTTTATCGACTTCAGAGACGATTTTTTTAACCAAAGATTGAGTTTCACGCTCTCGACCAAGCCCGCAACCGATTAAAATTGCGTCAGCCTCTTCCGATAAGTCCAAAATTCTCTCCGAAGCCTTTTCTCCACCGATTATTCCGATTTTTACCTCGTCAAGCGGCGCAGTCATCACTTCTGTCAATTTCATCTCGTAAATCGCGTTCAAACTTTCGGGAACGGCCAATGTAACCAGTCCCGCACCAACTTTCATCGCGCTCATCGCCGCAAGAGACGCCGCACCAGTCATTCCGCGCGAACCCGCCACGATTAATATCTTTCCGCACGTTCCTTTGTGCGAATCTTTCGGTCTGGCGGGCAAAAACGTCAATGCAAGCTCATCATCGACCAAAGTTTGATGAATTTCGTCATTTAACAGTTCCGCGGGCAATCCGATGTCGTCAACGATGATTTTCCCCGAAAATGACGCTCCCGGACAAATATAATGGCAAATTTTCGGCAAACCGAGCGCAACCGTGCAATTTGCTTGCATTGCCGCTTCTCCGACGGCTCCCGTGTCCGATTCCACGCCTGAGGGAATGTCAATCGCGATTGTAACCTTTTTTGCGGCGTTTACAAGGCGAATCAGCCTCAAAGCAGCAGGCCGAAGCTGTCCGCTGAATCCCGTGCCCAAAATTCCGTCAATAACCGCGTCCGAAAACCTCAAAGTGACTTGCAAGCGTTCCCAGGCTCTGTCGCTCTCAAGTTGCTGCAATTCGACGCCCATTCCACGCAAAATCCTCATTTGAACGTTAAAAGAGGCCGTGCGATGATCTTTGTTGCCCAAAAGAAAAATTTTCACGCGCGCACCCGCATTTGACAGATATCTTGCCGCCGCGAGCGCATCTCCGCCGTTATTTCCGCTTCCCGCCAAGATACAAACGCTTTTTTTCGATACTCCGCCCAAAATATTCTTTGTAGCCTCGAAAACTCGATGACCTGCGCTTTCCATGAGCGATAATTCGGGCAAACCGTATTCCTCGACCGCACTTTTGTCCGTATCGTGCATTTGTTTAGCCAATGCCACTTTCATAAAGAATCCTCCAAAAATTTTTTCGCCATTATATCAAAACGCGCCGATTTTTACAAAAAATTTTCAGCACATAAAAAAATCCCGCCTTTCGGCAGGAAAAAATCGTTTTATCTCATTGCGCGAAGAATTTTTTCTGCTACGCCGTGCATTTTCTCAAAAGATATCGAACAAGCCGCAACTCGCACGCCTAATTTCAACGGAACGGCAAAAATCAATTCATTTTGAAGTTTTTTGCAGACTTCGGCTGGATTTTCGGCTGGAATCGCGATAAAAAATCCGCCTTTGTACGGAACGATTCGCAATCCGCAATTTTTTGCTTCGGAAACAAAAACATCGGCGCGACGTTTAACCATTTGATAAAGTTCTGCGCGTTCGGCCTCATAAATCGGCAAAATTTCCTTTTCGGCCGCCAATTTGACCAAAACAGCCTGCGCACCGCGATTTATATTCGACCAAGTGGCTCGACAAGAATATTTGCTGACATTTTTGAATTCGTCGATGATTTTTTCGCTCGAAGAGACGCCGATCAACGCGCCAGTCCGCTGACCGTAAAAAGTAAAGCTTTTTGACATGCTGAACGAAATCATAACGAAAAAATCTTCGGGAAGGTCGGAAAATTTCCTCATAAAGGCTCGCGCGGCATTTTTTTCGCCAGCAAAATCGATATACGCGATATCAACGAGCAAAGAAATCTTTTTTCCGGCCGAAACTTGCGCTTTGAGCACGTCAAGAACTTTTTCCCACTCGTCGAGGCTTAAAGCGTAGCCTGTGGGGTTGTGCGCGGGCGAATTTATAATCACGAGCAAAGATTTTTGATTTTTGAGGAGCGAATCGACTTTTACTGCAAAATCTGTGATGTTAAAGTTCAATTCGGCGTCGAAAAGCTTAAAAGTCTCCAAATTTTTGCCTGTCTCGTTGCAAATCAAATCGTAAGTGCCCCAACGCCAATCCGAAGTCAAAATTTTGTCGCCGCGTTCGGAATAATTTGCAATCGCGTGATGAATCGCGCCTGTGCCGCCGGAAGTGGCCACAGCTCCGAAAAAAGCGTTTTTTGGCCTGTTTTCGGCGAAAGTTAAATCGATTACGGCGTCGAGATAGGCCGGCAGCCCCGAAATCGGCGCGTAAGACACCAAATCAGCGAAATTCATCGCGCGGAAAGTTTTTTCGACAGTCGGAAGCGTCGCGAGCCGTCCGTTTTCGTCGAGAACCACGCCGATTGTCGCGTTTGTGACATTTTCTGCGCCGTGAAGTTTAATTGCCTCGTTGCAAGCGGTGTTTGCGTCGAAAATTGCGTCTTTTAACCTTCTTCCGGCCGCGTGAGTTGCCGCCATAGTCATTGACATAAAAAAATCTCCTTTGATTAAGAATTTCGCGGCCATTATAACCGTTCGTGGCGATTTAGGAAAGATTTTCGGCAATGTATTCAAGTATTCAAGATTTTTCGGCTTGAAACGGATTTTGAACGATTTTTTTGGCTCAAAACGATTTTTTCGGCTTGAAACCGATTTTGGACGTTTAAAGTGAATTTTGGAGGCTCAAATTACGTTTTCCATGTACATGGAATCGAAAATGGCAAAAAAAATCCCGCCGAAGCGGGAAAATTTTTTTGTGCGAAATTTTTTAAGGAATCGGGACGCCCTTGACGATCAAACGAGCTTTTGCCCTTGCAAGTGCCGCTTCAGCCCTGTCGATGTCAATTTCGGGATTTTTTTTGGCGAGGCGTTCATTTGCGCGTTGATAAGCAGCTTTTGCGCGTTCGACGTCGATATCGTCGGGATTTTCGGCCGAGTCCGCCAAAATCGTGATTTTTTCGGGCGTAACTTCCATAAAACCGCCGCTGACGAAGAGTTGAACCTCTCCGCCGCCGTTTTCTTTGATTCTCATTGCGTGCGGGAGGAGTTCCGTCATAAGTCGGGCGTGTTTTGGCAAAATTCCGAGTTCACCGCAGACGGAACGGCAAATCAGCATGTTAATATCGTTTTTATAGACTTCACCTTTATCAGGCGTGGCGACCTCAAGCAAAATTGTGGCCATATGTCACGCCTCCTTGAGTTTTTCGGCTTTTTGGACGGCCTCCTCAATGCCGCCGACCATATAGAACGCATTTTCGGGCAAATCGTCGTATTTTCCGGAAAGAATCTCTTTGAAACCGCGAATTGTGTCTTTGAGCGCGACATATTTGCCCGGCGAGCCTGTAAAAGCCTCTGCAACGGCAAAAGGCTGTGATAAAAAGCGTTGAATCTTTCTTGCGCGGCTTACAGTGAGTTTATCTTGGTCAGAAAGCTCTTCCATGCCCAAAATCGCGATAATATCTTGAAGTTCTTTATATTTTTGAAGCACGGCCTGCACACCGCGTGCAACTTCGTAATGATCGCGGCCGATGACGTTTGGATCGAGGATACGGCTGGTTGAATCGAGCGGGTCGACAGCGGGATAAATTCCCAATTCGGCGATTTGTCTGCTCAAAACTGTTGTTGCGTCCAAATGAGTGAACGTAGCGGCTGGCGCGGGGTCAGTCAAGTCGTCGGCGGGGACGTAAACGGCTTGCACGGAAGTTATCGAGCCTTTTTTGGTTGAAGTGATTCTTTCCTGCAGAGCACCGACGTCCGTTGTGAGCGTGGGCTGATAACCGACAGCGGAGGGCATACGTCCCAAAAGTGCGGAAACTTCGGAGCCGGCCTGAATGAAACGGAAAATGTTATCGATGAAGAGCAGAACGTCTTTTCCCTGTTCGTCGCGGAAATATTCGGCCATTGTCAAGCCGGTGAGGCCGACACGCATACGAGCACCCGGCGGTTCGTTCATCTGCCCGTAAACGAGCGCGGTCTTGTCGATGACGCCCGATTCTGTCATTTCCGTCCAAAGGTCGTTGCCTTCGCGTGTACGTTCGCCGACGCCGCTGAAGACGGAGTAGCCGCCGTGCTCGGTGGCGATGTTGTGAATCAATTCCATAATCAAAACGGTTTTTCCGACGCCCGCGCCGCCGAAGAGTCCGATTTTTCCGCCGCGAGAGTAAGGAGCGATGAGGTCGACAACTTTTATTCCCGTCTCCAAAATTTGCGTGGAAGTTTCTTGCTCTTCGAAGGTCGGGGCTTTGCGGTGAATCGGCAGCCAATGTTTGTTGTTGACGGGTTTTGGGTTGTTGTCGACGGTTTGACCCAGGACGTTAAAGACGCGTCCCAGGCATTCTTCGCCGACGGGCACGGTGATTGGTGCGCCGGTGTCTTCGGCCTCCATGCCGCGAACAAGTCCGTCCGTCGAGCTCATGGCGATGCAACGGGTGACGCCGTCGCCGAGGTGCTGCATGACCTCCGCGATCAAATCAATCTCGACGTTGCCTGACTTGCCTTGTATTTTTACCGCGTTCAAAATTTCGGGCAGTTCGCCGACGGGAAATTCAATGTCGACG
>CAMNFC010000068.1 GCA_946536925.1 uncultured Selenomonadales bacterium
ACATTTTTTCCGCCATAAGGCGATAAGTTGTAAATTTTCCGCCGACGATTGTGAACAAACCTTTCAAGCCGTCTTGCTCGTGGTCGACGATTGCAAAACCTCTGGACGCGCTGCGACCGACTGCTCCGCCGGGCGGAATGTAAAGCGGGCGACTTCCTGCGAAGGTGCGCAAAATTCTGAAGTCGCGCAAGTCCTCAAAAGTTTGTTCGCCGATTTTAATCAGGCTCTCGACTTCTTCGCGCGAAGTGCTCGTGTCTTCGGGATCGGGAACGCTCATCGACGACGTACCAAGAATTGTAATCGAACCGTGCGGAACAAAAATATCGCCGTCGGAAGATTTGTGCAAGCGATTGACGACGTGATTGACAATGCGCTGATTGAACGCAATTAAAGTTCCTTTGTCGGGCTGGACGCCGATTTCGACGCCCGCGAGTTTGCCGACGAAACCTGCCCAGCCGCCCGCCGCGTTGACCGCGATGTCACAACCGATCTCGTAAGTTTCGCCCGTGAATTGGTTCCGAACTTTGACGCCGCGCAGTTCGCCGTTGATCGTGTCGAAGTCGATAACTTCCGTGTAAGTTTTAAATTGTCCGCCGTAACGTTTGGAAGAATCAATCAGCTGCCAGGCCATGCGGAAGCCGTCGATCGCCGCGTCGGGCACAAGATACGCGCTCTTAACGTGTTTTCTTGAAAGTCTCGGCTCCAATTTAAAAGCTTCGTCCAAAGTTATGGGCGTCGCCTCGATGCCGCTGTCCTTGCAACCTTTAACCCAAAGTTCCTCGTAAGCTTCGTCGTCGATGTCCAGGCGCGTGAACATTCCGCCGCACGGTTCGACGCAACTTTTTCCGATCTTGCGCAGGATTTTGTTTTCGATAATGCATTCGCGAGCGGCCTCTTGATCTTTGACGGCATAACGTCCGCCGCTGTGTAAAAGCCCGTGATATCGAGAGCTTGCGCCGTTGATCAAATCGTTTTTTTCGACGAGCAGAGCTTTGACGCCGCGCATGGACAAATCGCGCAGAATTCCAAGACCCGTCGCGCCGCCGCCGATGACAACGACCGTAACTTTTTCCATACTGCTCACCTGCTTTGTTGAAACTCTCCTGAAAATTTTTTCGATTATATCACGCGGCAAAATATTCGGCAAAAAAAAATCCCCGCCAAAGCGAGGAAAATTTTTTACTTGATGAATCGTCGACAAAGAATTTCGCCGACAATCACGCCCAAAATCGAGCCGACCAAACCGCGCCAGCCGTAGTGACAAAAGCCAAAAGTTACGACGGGCACCAAAATTATCGTGCGGACAATCGCTTTGACGTGGCGGCGGAAAAATTTTTTCCATGGATAATTTTTTATGCGCGGCCAATTTTCACACAAGCACCAGCCCAGGCCGTAGCCGAAAATCGATGTTAAAAGTCCGAGCCAACCGTGGCGACAAAAACCCCACACGCCGAACGGGATAAAAAATAAAATTAAAAATCTCGTCTTGCCGAGCCGCCGAAAAAATTTTTTCATGCCGCGTCACCTCCGAAAATCTTTTTGACAATTATAGCAGAAAAATTTTTTTGCGTCGATAAAAATTTTTTTGACAACGCGTCGACAGGCAAATATAATGAATAACAATTTGCGTCGCAATCATTTTTAAAAAAAGAGGGATTTTGTATATGAGGAAAATTTTTTTTCTGCTCCTGTCGATAATTTTTTTGGTCGGCGGCTGCGGAGATTCAAAAGACGTCAACAATCCGAAATATAAAGGGACGCTCGTTATCGGGCTCGACGACGAATACGCGCCGTTTGGTTTCCGCGACAAAAACGGAGAGCTCGTCGGCTTCGATATCGACCTGGCAAACGAGGCGGCCTCTCGCATGGGCGTCAAGATCGAATTCAAACCAATAAATTGGAACAACAAAGAAAACGAGTTGAACGCCGGCCACGTCGACATGATTTGGAACGGACTTGACATCACGCCCGAACGCGAGGAACGAATCCTTTATTCCAAGCCGTACATGGACAACCGCCAAATTCTTCTTTCCAAAAAGAGCAACGAGTTTACCTTCCGCAGCGAACACGATCTGGCCGGAAAAATCGTCGGCACGCAAGCCGGCTCCAACTCCGAAGATTACATCGCGGAAAACAAAACGCTCAAAGAAAGTTTCAAAGATTTCAAAACTTACGCGACGTTCAAGCAGGCCTTCGCCGATTTGTCGGACGGAAAAGTTGACGTGCTAATCGTCGACGAGCTGGCCGCGCACTACGAGCTTAATAAAATTCCACGCAAGTTTGAAGTGAACGAAGTGACAATCGGGCCGGTGACGGAGCTGGGGATCGGCTTCCGCAAGAGCGACACCGAACTTCGCGACAGAGTCCAAAAAGTTTTCGACGAGATGGTCGCCGACGGCACGACGAAAAAATTTTCCGAGAAATGGTTCCAAGCCGATTTGGTTAAGCACAAAAAATAATTTCTCCGACGAAAGGATTCGGCCATGAAAAAAATTTTTTTGATCATCATAATTTTTTTGATGACCGGTTGCGGCGGCGAAAAAAATTCCGGGGACGTGAGCAGCCCGCGCCACAGCCGAATAATCACGGTCGGCATTGACGAGTTCGCTCCTTTCGGCTTCACGGACGCAAGCGGCGATATCGTCGGCTTCGACGTCGACCTGGCCAAGGAAGCGGCAAGACGTCTGGGCGTCGAGCTCGAATTCAGAATCATCGATTGGAACAGCAAAGAGGCCGAAATTTCTTCGGGCAACGTCGACATGATTTGGAACGGCTGCGACATCATCGACGACTACAAACGCTACATGATTTTCAGCCGACCGTACATGTCCAACCGTCAGATTCTTTTAGTCAAGAAGGGTAACCCGCAAGAAATTCATTCCGCGGGAGATTTGGCCGGAAAAATCGTGGCGACGCAGGCCGGCTCCAATTCCGAAACTTACATCGACGAAGACGACAACCTCCGAAAAAGTTTCGCGGCCTTCAAAACTTATTTGCACATAAACGACGGCTTCAAAGGTTTGCGGGACGGAATTTATGACGCGCTCATCATCGACGAGATCGCCGCACGCTACGAAATTTACAAGAACCCCGAAGCCTTCGAGACGGTCGGAGCGCAAATCGGCTCCGGCACGGAATTTGGAATCGGTTTTCGCAAAGGCAACACTCAACTGCGCGACAAAGTTCAAAAAGTTTTCGATGACATGATCAAGGACGGCACCGCAAAAAAAATTTCCGAGGAATGGTTCGGCGCGGACTTGATTAAATCCGGCAGATAATTTTTCCAAGAAAGGGATGCCTCAAAACGTGAAAAAAATTCTTACGGCAGTTTTAATTTTGGCAATGATGATTTTCACGGGCTGCGGCGGCGAAGATGTTTCCGCAGAAAACGACGCGAATAAAATTTCAAACGACGCAAAAAAAATTGTGATCGGTGTCGACGACGAATTTCCGCCGATAGGTTTTCACGACGAGAAAAAAAATTTTGTCGGCTTCGACGTTGACCTGGCCAAAGAAGCCGCCCGCCGCATGAACGTCGAAATCGAATTCAAACCGATTGATTGGGACAAGAAAAAAGAGGCGATAATTTCCGGCAGCGTCGACATGATTTGGAACGGGCTTGACATCACCGAAGAACGCAAAGATTACATGATTTTCACCAAGCCGTACATGGAAGATCGCCAGATTCTTTTGGTCAAGGCGGACGACGATTTTGATATCCACGTCGAAGAAGATTTGGAAGGCCGAATCGTCGGGATTCAAGCGGGCTCCACGGCGGAAGATTATCTCAACGGAAACGACACGCTCAAAAATCTTTTAAAGGAATGCAAAGCCTACGAAAAATTTAACGGGCTCGTCGAGGCGTTGAAGGCCGGCCAAATCGAAGTCATCATCTGTGACGAACTCATCGCGCGCTACGAGATGAATCAAAATCCCAAAATTTTTAAACTGCTCAATGTAAAAGTCGGGGACGTGGCGGAAATGGCGGTCGGTTTCCCCAAAGACAAAGTTGAGTTGCGCGACAAAGTTCAAGAAGTTTTTGACACGATGATAGCCGACGGAACGGCCAAAAAAATTTCCGAGCGTTGGTTCCGCGCCGACGTCATCAAACAAAGTTGGAACAGCTGAAAAATTTTTCCGAGCGTCAAAAAAATTTTGGGCGGCTCGGATTTTCATTTTCTTTTCAAAAAATTTTCACGCCGCGCTTGCAATGAAATTATCCGTAAAGTATAATGCAACGCGGCTATTAATTTTTTTAGCGAAAGGAAGTTTTGCAGGTGAAAAAAATTTTTATGGCGGCGTTGTTGCTCGTGACGATGATTTTCACGGGTTGCGGCGGCTCCGATTCCGCCAAGACTGACAGCGGCTCCAAAGAGACAAAAAAAATTACTATCGGCCTCGACGACGAATACGCGCCGATGGGCTTCAAGGACGAGAAAAATGAAATCGTCGGTTTCGACGTCGACCTGGCCAAAGAGGCTGCAAAACGTCTGGGCAGCGAAGTCGAATTCAAAGCTATCGATTGGAACAGCAAAGAGGCCGAGCTCAAATCGGGACGCATCGACATCATCTGGAACGGTTTGGACATCACGCCCGAACGCCAGCAGAACATGCTCTTCAGCGACCCGTACATGGACAACCGCCAAATCGTTTTCGTGAAGAAGGGCAACGATCAAGGCATCAAGTCCGAATCTGATCTTTCCGGCAAAACCGTCGGCACGCAAGCCGGCTCCACCGCCGAAACTTATATCGCCGGCAACGAGATACTCAAAAATTCTTTCAAGGAATTCAAAACTTACGGCGACTATGTGAGCGCGTTCATGGATTTGGAAAACGGACGGATTGACGCTCTGGTTTGCGACGAAATCGTCGGACGCTACGCCATGAGCAAGCAAGACGGAAAATTCGACGCGCTTGATGTCACCGTCGGCCCCGTCACTCAATTTGGCATCGCCTTCCGCAAAGAAGACACCGAGTTGCGCGACAAAGTTCAAAAAGTTTTCGACGAGATGGTTAAAGACGGCGCGGCCGGAAAAATTTCCGAGCAATGGTTCAAAGCTGATCTTCTCAAAAAGAAAAAATAATCGGCAGTTGCTGCTGACTTTTAAACAGTGACCGCCGTCGCGAGACGGGAGTTAGGGAATATCTGTTATGGAAAAATTTTTCGACATGGCGATCCTCATCATGGAGGGCGCCGAAGTCACGCTGGAAATTTTCTTCGTGACTTTGATTTTAAGCTTGCCGATTGGTGCTCTGGCGGCGTTGGGGAGAATTTCGAGTTTCGCGCCGCTGAGATATTTAATGGAGTTTTACGTTTGGGTGATGCGCGGGACTCCGTTGATGTTGCAACTTCTGTTCGTGTACTTTGCGCTTCCCATGGTCGGAATCATGTTGCCGGACGTTGCGGCCGCATTGCTTGCCTTCACGCTAAATTACGCGGCGTACTTCGCGGAAATTTTCCGGGCGGGAATTCAAGCGATACCAAAAGGACAATACGAGGCGGCCAAAGCTTTGGGTCTCAAACATTGGCAGATGATGCGCTACATAATTTTCCCGCAAGTGCTGCGAGTCGTCCTCCCGCCGATTTCCAACGAGACGATAAACCTGGTCAAGGACACGTCGCTGATTTATATCTTGGCAATGAACGACCTGCTGAGAGTCGCGCGGACGATCGTCCAACGCGAATTCGACATGACACCTTTCGTCATCGCGGGCGCGTTCTATCTGGCAATGACGGCCGTGCTCACTTGGGTCTTTAAAAAACTCGAACAACGCTACGGCTCATACGAAACTTAAATCAAAAGAGGAGGCTTTGGATGGTTAAGAAAATATTGCTGAGTCTCCTCATTTTGATTGCGGCGACTCAAACGGCTCAAACGGCTCAAGCGGCAGAAAAAACTTTCAACGAACGCAAAGCAAATTTGTCCGAGGTCGCGGCGGTTCGTTTTGCTTATGGCGAAGGCACCGTGCGAATCGTCGTGGACATGACAAAAAAAGTTGAGGTCGTCGAAAGCTACGCCGAAAATCCCTCGCGCATGATCCTCGACCTGAAAAATTCTTGGCTCAACAACGACACCGTCAAGCGCGAAATCGAATTGAAATCTTTGGCGGCAAAAAAAATTCGCGTCGCGCAATTCGACCCCACGACCGTCCGAATTGTCATCGAGACGATGGCTGACACAAAAATTTTTCACATGGACGGCGGCTCCAAAGGTCATCGACTTGTAATCGACGTGGGCAACTCCGACTTCAAAGCGAATCCCGAATTGAACAAGCCCTATGTCGCCGACGAAACTCTCAAAGCTAAGCAAGAGGCTGATCTCAAAGCAAAACAAGAGGTTGATCTCAAAGCTCAACGTGAACGCGATTTGGAACGGCGCGAACGTGAACTCGAACAACGCGAACGTGAACTTAAAGAAAAACAAGAAGCCGAAATCAAAGCTCAACGTGAACGCGAACTCGAACGGCGCGAACGCGAGCTCGAACAACGCGAACGTGAATTCAAAGAGAAGCAAGAAAAAGAACTTCAAGCCCAACGTGAACGCGAACAAAAAGAAAAAGAAAAACAAGAGCGCGAACTCAAAAAGAAGCAGGAACGCGAACAGCAAGAAAAAATCAAAGCTCAACGCGAACGTGAAAAAGAATTGCTCAAAGAAAAAGAAAAGCAGGAACGCGAGCTCAAAAAGAAAGAAAAAGACAAGAAGGACGAGAAAAAATCTGACGACGATAAAAAATCTGTCGACGAGAAAAAAATTGATCCGTCAATCAAAGAATTGGAAACGGAATTCGACAAGATCACCGCGCTCAAAAGCAAAAAAATTGTCCTCGACCCAGGCCACGGCGGAAACGACGCGGGAGCTATCGGGCCGACGGGTGTCATGGAAAAAACTGTCACGCTCAAAGTCGCCTTGGAACTGCGGCGTTTGCTCGAAGCTGAAGGTGCGATTGTCATCATGACGCGCGAGACCGACAGAACCGTTTCCGAAAAAGGCGCGGCCGCCTCCGACATCGAAGAGCTCGGCGCAAGATGTGACGTGGCCAACTGGAACAAAGCTGATATTTTCATTTCGATTCACGCCGACAGTTTCACTCGCCCCGAAGCCCGCGGCACGACCGGCTACTATTACGCCAAGAGCACCAGCGGCAAAGGTCAACAGCTGGCCGATTGCATCCGACGAAATTTGGTTGAACAGCTCGGCACCCCCAGCCGCGGAACTCAGCCGTGCAATTTCTTCGTCGTCAAACACACCGACATGCCCGCCACGCTCATCGAACTGGGCTTTATCTCCAACAAGGAAGAGGAAAAACTTTTGGACTCGAAGGAAGGCGTGCAAAAAGCCGCGCAAGGAATTCTCGACGGAATTGAAGATTACTTTGGATGAGGAGCTTATATGACAGACAAAGATGTTGAAAAACTTTTGCAGGATTTTGCAAAGAAACTTGCTGACGACGGCGAAGCTTTTGGTCTTGCCATCGCGCTGTCCAAGACTGACGCAAAAAATGTTGCATGTTCCTGCTACGGTTCGCCGTTTGAGCTGGGCTACATGATTTCCAAAGCAACAGAATCAATCATGAACACTTTTGAAACGGAGAAAGAGGTTGAGGCTTTTACGCGCGGGATGACCGAGACGATTAAGTATATCAGTCGCCTAAACAGGAACAAACATAGACACTTGAATTGAACGCAAAAAAAATTTTCCCCACTGAAAAATTTTCGGCGGGGAATTTTTTTATCATCGCGCGAGAAATTCCGATAAACTTTTTGAAAAAATTTTTGGAGCGTGATAAAAAATGGGAATCTGGGAACTCAAAATTTCTTCGACGGACATCAACATCACCGCGGCGCAAACTTCCGGCAAAATTAATTCAAAGGCTGTGGCCTCCGCGTACGCAAAACTTCTCGACGAAAAAATTTCCAACATCGAATCCGACATCGAGCAGATGAAAATCGTCCAAGACCAACTCGACGAGATTCGCGAACTTCAAGAGGAATTGACCGGCTCCGTCAAAGTCGACGAGGATTCGGGCAACGCCAACCGCAGCGAAAATTCCTCCGCGACACGAACAGTTGAAGTCGAAACGATCAAACGCTTCATGCCCGACGGCTCGATAATGGTCACGACTTACGAGGACGGAAAGATCACAGAGCAAGTTCGCCACAAGCCGCACATGATGGTTGTCCCCGATTACACCGCGCCGCCCAAACCCGACGGCTCGCCTGAAACTGAACTCAAGCCCTATCAAAATTTGGATTTGGAAATGTTGCTGATGATGTGAACGGCTTGACTTTGCGTCGGAATTTTTGTATATTTTCCTCGCAAAGATTTTGTAACGGAATAGTTATTTCACAAGGAGGTTTTCAACATGGACGTAAGCACCACGGCAAGAATTTCCCAAGGTCTGGCGCAATACGCGATTCAAGCCAAGAACACGAACGCAAAATCGTCAGCACAAAATTTGTCGGCGCAAACTCAATCGGCTCAAGTGAACATCGGCGAAGCTTTCGAGCTCGATCTTTCCGCGGCGGCCAAGCAGGCGACTCAACCTGCAGAAAATCTTTCCGTCGACAACGAAAACACCAAAGGCACCAAAGGTCTTTCCGCCGAACAAGTCGACGCGCTCAAAGAAGATTTGGCCACGCAAGAGCAAACGATGCTCAACATCATGATTCAGGCTCTGACCGAATCCAACGACAAACTTCAAGGCTGGCTCGACGAGGGTGTCGGCATTTTGAACTTCAACGGCGTGCAAATTGACGCGTCGCGTTTTGCTCTGCCCGAAGTTGCCACGAACGCCGAAGACGCCGCAAAAGCCATCGCGCCCGGCGGTGCCTGGTCGGTCGACGCGGTCTCCTCGCGCATTTTCGATTTGGCCTCGGCGATTGCCGGCAACGACCCCGAAAGACTTTCGCAGATGAGGGCGGCCGTCGAAGAAGGTTTCAAACAGGCGGGTTTGACGTGGAAGGACGCCACCGGCCAAAGCAAGCTGCCTGAAATTTCCGACCAAACTTACAACGAGATCATGAGCCGCTTCGACACCCGCGCAAACGAATTGAACGGAACTTCTGTTGTCAAATAAAATTTTTTTTCGAACTAAAAAAGACCGTCGAACGTTCGGCGGTCTTTTCGTTTGCAAAATAAAAGTGCCGCCCGAAGACGACACTTGTGTTTTCTAAGTGGTGGGCAGGGATGGATTCGAACCATCGTACTCAGTGAGA
>CAMNFC010000069.1 GCA_946536925.1 uncultured Selenomonadales bacterium
ATTCAAGGGCGCGTCGAGATTCGCAAGGTCATGAAATTTTCCAAAGCTCTCGTCGCCGGCTCCTACGTTCTCGAAGGAAAAATTTTCAACAACAGCAAGATTCGTATCCTGCGCGACAACATCGAAATGTTCGACGGCGAAATCGATTCCCTCCGCAGATTTAAAGATGAAGTCAAAGAAGTTGCGGCCGGCTACGAGTGCGGCATTTCCATTGTCGATTATCGCGACTTCCGCGAAGGCGACATCATCGAAGCGTACAAAATGGAAGAGATTGAAACGTCGATTGAAGACGTCAACCGCGCAGATTGATTGGAAGTGAAAAATTTTGATTACGTTTATAATTGGCTTAGTGATTTTGTTCGTCGGCGCGGCGATTTACGGCTCTGTTTGCGAACGCGTGATGAGACCGAACGCTTCAGCTCAAACGCCCGCGATAAAACTTCAGGACGGCATCGATTACGTGCCAATGAACAAATGGAAAAATTGTTTGATTGAGCTTTTGAACATCGCGGGGACGGGGCCTGTGCTCGGCCCGATTCAAGGCATCCTCTTCGGCCCGATTGCCTTTATCACAATTCCGATCGGCTGCGTTATCGGCGGCGCGTTCCACGATTACATGAGCGGCATGATTTCCCTGCGCAATGACGGCGAACAAATGCCCTCGCTCGTCAAAAGATTTTTGGGCGGCGGCGTCTACAAAGTTTACAACGTCTTTGTGTGCGTCCTCATGCTTTTGGTCGGCGTCGTTTTCATCTACACGCCCGGCGATTTGTTCGTTGCGCAAATTTTAAACGGCGATGTCTCCACGCTCAGTGCCGAAGTCATCATGGTTTACGGCGCGATTCTTTTTTACTACCTTTTGGCCACGCTTTTGCCGATTGATAAAATTATCGGGCGCGTCTATCCGATTTTCGGCGCGATTCTCCTTTTGAGTGCCGTCGGAATTTTTTTCGGGCTGTTCATTAATCATTATCCGTTGCTGGAAGTTTGGGACACGGGAATTTTTGACGTGCACCCGCTCGGCGAACACTTTATCCCGATGTTTTTCGTCACCGTCGCCTGCGGAATAACTTCCGGCTTCCACTCCACGCAGGCCACGATTATTGCTCGCTCCGTCACGAACGAACAGCACGGCCGATTAATTTATTACAACACGATGATTGCCGAAGGTTTTATCGCGATGAGTTGGGCGGGCGCGACCATGGGCGCAATTCATTTGGCTCTGGCCTCGGAAACCGATCCCGTAAAAGTTCCCGCGCTGCTCGTCGGAATCATCGCCAAAAATATGTTGGGTGATATCGGCGGAATGGTTGCGGTGCTGGGCGTCATCGTCCTTGCCATAACTTCGGGCGACACGGCGTTAAGATCTTTGCGATTGATGCTCGGCGACGCGCTCCACATCGACAGCAAGAAAAAAACCAACGTTCTGATTTTGGCGTTGACAATTTTTGCGGTCGTGGCCGGCGTGCTTTACTTCGCCAAAACCGACGCGAAAGGTTTCTCAATTCTTTGGAGATATTTTTCTTGGGCGAACGAGACGATTGCCGTCTTTGCCTTCGCAATGATTTCCGTTTACATGATGAAAAATAATATGCCCTACATCATGTCGCTCGTCCCGGGAACTTTTTACATGTACATCGTCTCGACTTACATTTTGCACGCGCCAATCGGTTTCGGGCTCGGCTGGACGTTGAGTTATATTTTGGCGGCGGTCGCTTCCGTGGCGTATGCGGCGGCGATTGTTCGTTATGGAAAAAGTTTGAACTCGTCGAGAAATTTGCGCTGAAAAATTTTTGCAAAAAAAATCCCCGTCGAAGTAGGCGGGGAAATTTTTTTTGCGGACGAAAATTATTTTTCGAGTTTGATTTTCGCGGCGAAGGTGAAACTTTTTCCGTCGAAGCCGATTTCGACCGTGTCGCCCTCTTTGATTTCGCCGGAAATAATTTTTTTGCTCAGCTCCGTTTCAACCGTGTGAGTCAAAAGCCGTTTGAGCGGGCGTGCGCCGAAGTTTGCGTCGAAACCTTGTTCGGAAAGCGCGGTGACTGCCTCGTCCGTCCACGTGAGCCGAACGTTGATTTGTTTTTCCAGTCGCTCGCTCAAAGTCTTGAGCAAAATTTCTGCAATGGCTTTGACCTGCTCCTTGGCCAGCGACTTGAAGACAACGATATCATCGATTCGGTTCAAAAATTCGGGGCGGAAATAATCTTTGAGCAAATTTTTTATAATCGTCTCGGCCTCGGCGAAAGCCTGGTTGGTGATGAATCCGATTTTCGCGCGTTGAAGAATTTCTTGCGAGCCGAGGTTGCTCGTCATGATTATAACCGTGTTTTTGAAATTTACGACGCGGCCTTTGCCGTCAGTCAATCTTCCGTCGTCGAGAATTTGCAAGAGGACGTTAAAAATATCTCTGTGCGCTTTTTCGATTTCGTCGAGCAAGATGACGCTGTAAGGTCTGCGCCTGACTGCCTCGGTTAATTGCCCGCCCTCATCGTAGCCGACGTAACCGGGAGGCGCGCCGATCAATCGGGCGACGGTGTGCTTTTCCATGTACTCGCTCATGTCGACGCGGATAATCGAGCGTTCGTCGTCGAAGAGAGCTTCGGCCAAAGTTTTTGCAAGTTCGGTTTTGCCCACGCCGGTCGGGCCGAGGAAGATGAACGAGCCGATCGGACGATTGGGATCTTTTATTCCGGCGCGCGCACGGAGGATTGCTTCGCTGACGACTTTAACTGCTTCGTCTTGCCCGACAACTCGTTCGTGCAGCGTGTCTTCCAGGTGCAAAAGTTTTTCGCGTTCGCCCGTCAACATTTTTGCCAGAGGAATTCCCGTCCAGCGGCTCACGACTTTTGCGATGTCTTCTTCGCCGACTTCTTCTTTGAGGAGACGCGAGCCTTTCTGCGCGGCGATTTCCTCTTCAACTTTTTTGAGCGTGTTCATCAGTTCGGGGAGCTTGCCGTATTTGAGTTCGGAGGCCTTTTGAAGATTGTAAGCGCGTTGAGCCTCTTCGATCTCGTTGTTGACTTCGTCGATTTCTTTTTTGATGGCACGCACGCGCAGGATTGATTGTTTTTCGGCGTCCCACTTGTCGCGAAGAATTTTTTCTTCAGCTTTGAGTTTGGAAATTTCTTCGGCGATTGAATTTAATTTTTCTTTGGACGTGGCGTCGGATTCTTTTTTGAGAGCCTGCTCCTCGATCTCCAGCTGCATAATTTTTCGGCGGATCTCGTCAATGGGCGCGGGCAACGATTCGATTTCCGTGCGGAGTTTTGCGGCGGCCTCGTCGACCAAATCAATTGCTTTGTCGGGCAAAAATCTGTCGGAAATATATCTGTCGGAAAGAGTGGCCGCGCTGACCAGAGCCGCGTCGCGAATCCTCACGCCGTGATGAACTTCGTAGCGTTCCTTAATCCCGCGCAGAATTGAAATCGTGTCCTCGACGCTCGGTTCGCCGACCATGACGGGTTGAAAGCGTCGCTCAAGGGCTGTGTCCTTCTCAATATATTTTCTGTATTCGTTGAGGGTCGTCGCGCCGATACATCTTAATTCTCCGCGAGCCAACATCGGCTTCAAAATATTTCCAGCGTCCATGGCACCTTCAGCTTTGCCCGCGCCAACGACCGTGTGAACTTCGTCGATGAACAATAAAATTTGCCCGTCGGATTTTTGAATCTCGTTGAGGACGGCTTTTAATCTCTCCTCGAATTCGCCGCGGAATTTTGCACCAGCAATCAGGCTGCCCATATCGAGCGCGTACAAAGTTTTGTTCTTGAGAGATTCGGGGACGTCGCCGGCCACGATTCGCCGCGCAAGGCCTTCGACGATTGCGGTTTTGCCCACGCCCGGTTCGCCGATTAAAACAGGATTATTTTTTGTGCGTCGGCTCAAAATTTCAATCGTGCGGCGGATTTCCTCATCGCGCCCGATGACAGGATCGAGTTTGCCGGCTCGCGCCATTTGTGTTAAATCGCGCCCGAACTTCGACAGACTTTGATAAGTTTCTTCGGGGTTTTCGCTCGTGACATTTTGCTTGCGGAATTTTTTTATCGCGTCGTCGATTTTATTTTTCGACAGGCTGAATTCTTTTGCGATGTCTTGAACTTCTTTTTTGCCGTCCGTGACGAGAGCCAAGAGCAAATGCTCCGTGCTTATGAATTCGTCTTTCATGGAGGCGGAATATTCTTTTGCCTTGCCGATGACGCGGGCGAGGTCGACGCCCATTGAAAGTCTTTCCTGTCCTTTGACCTGCGGGATTTTGTTCAGCTCGGCTTCGAGTTTGACTTTGAGCATCGGCAAATCCGTTTGACATTCTTGGAAGATTGTCGCCAGCAAACCTTCGGGCTCTTTGGCCAGAGCCAACATCAAGTGCAACGAATTGAATTCTTGATGATATTTCATCGCGGCGAGTTGTTGAGCCGCCTGCATTGCCTGTTGAGCTTTCGCCGTAAATTTTTCTGCCATGATTAATCACTCCCACATCGTTTGAAAAATTTTTTTCGACGCCGCAAATGATAAACGCAAAAAATCAAAAAGTCAATACGTCAAGAAAAAATTTTCTGCAGGAAAAATTTTTCATTGGCAGAATAAAATTTCAAACGTTTACAAAAAGAAAATCGCGAGGAGATTTTATATGAGCTCAGTTGGTCAAGAAGTAAAAAGCTGGATAATTTCGATTGTGTCGGCGGTGGTGGTTGCGCTGCTGATTCGGACTTTCATCGTGGAGCTGTACGTGGTGGACGGGCCGAGCATGCAACCGACTTTGCAGGACGGCGAGCGGCTGGTCGTGAACAAATTTATTTATCATTGGCGCGACCCTCTGCGAAGTGAAGTTGTCATCTTCCGCTATCCGCGAGATCACAGCCGGGATTTTATCAAGCGGGTGATTGCCGTCGGCGGAGACACGATTGAGATCAAAGACGGCCGCGTTTACGTCAACGACGCGCTCGTCAACGAGGATTACATCGCCGAAAAGACCCGCACGGAATATCCCAAGCAGACTGTGCCGGAGGGGACGCTTTTTGTTTGCGGCGACAATCGCAGGAATTCTTTGGATTCGCGCTTCCCCGACGTGGGCTTTGTGCCGCTCGAACTGGTCAAAGGAAAAGCCGCGCTGATTTTCTGGCCGGTTGATTATATCGCCGCGTTGCCTTGAAAAATTTTTTACGCGGCGAAAAATTTTTAAACGATTGGGGGCTGTGATTTTGTTTGGAAAAAATATTATCGGCATGGAAAATTTTTCGGCGGAGGAAATTCGTCTCGTGCTGAGTGTCGCCCGAAAGATGAAGCAAATCGTTCGTCGCGGCGGCGAAAAAAAATTGCCCAACCTGCGCGGCAAATCGATCGTGAATTTATTTTACGAGCCGTCGACACGCACGCGAACTTCTTTTGAACTTGCGGGAAAATATCTCGGCGCGGACGTTGTGAGCATAAACAGCGGCACGAGTTCAATCGTCAAGGGCGAAAGTTTGCGCGACACGCTCAAAACGATTAAGGCCATGGGCGTCGACGCAATCGTCATGAGACACAAAGCCGAGGGCGCGGCCGATTTCGCGGCAAAAGTTGTCAAGCCCGTGATCATCAACGCCGGCGACGGTGCTCACGCTCATCCGTCTCAAGCTTTGCTCGATCTGTTCACGATTGAGCAGCACAAAGGACGTCTGGCAGGTCTCAAGGTCGCAATCGTCGGGGATATTCTTCACAGCCGCGTTGCCCGCTCCGATGTCTACGCGATGACAAAAATGGGAATGGAAGTTCACTTGGCCGGCCCGAAAACTTTGCTGCCGAGATTTTTTGCTTTCGAGGGCGTGAAAGTTCACGAAAAAATTTCTGACGCGATAAAAAATTCTGACGTCATCAACGTCTTGCGCATTCAGCTGGAACGACAGCAGGCCGGACTTTTTCCGTCGACGAGAGAATACGCGCGGGTCTTCGGCATAAACGACGAGAACTTGAGCTTGGCAAAGGACGACGTTTTGATTTTGCACCCCGGCCCGCAAAACAAAGGCTTGGAAATTTCTTCGGCCGTCACTTACGGCGAACGTTCCGCGATTCACGACCAAGTTCAAAACGGCGTGGCGGTTCGCATGGCCTTGCTCGACTTGACTTTGAACGGAGGGAAGAAATGATGAATCAGACGTGGCAAATGCGGCGCATGGAGGCAAATATTTCTGCGACGCTCCTCATCCGCGGCGGGCGTGTCGTCGACCCTGCAAACAATTTTGACGGCGCGGCGGACGTTTTGATTGTCGACGGAAAAATTGCGGCGGTCAAACCCGACATAAAAATTTCGGCGGACTACGAATACAACGCGGCGGGAAAAATCGTGACGCCCGGTTTAATCGATATGCACGTTCACTTCCGCGAACCGGGGCAAGAGGCCAAAGAAGATTTTTTGAGCGGAGCAAAGGCGGCGGCTGCTGGCGGCTTCACGACTGTTGCCACCATGCCGAACACGTCCCCCGTTGTCGACAACGCCGCGCTCGTTCGTTCGATGGTTAAACGCGCGGAGGAAGTCGGGCTCGTCAACATAAAAATTATCGGCGCGGTCACAAAAAATCAGCAAGGCCAGGAGCTTGCCGAAATGCGCGACATGATTGCGGCGGGCGCGGTTGCCTTCAGCGACGACGGACACTTCGACGACAACGCAAAAATTTTTCTCAACGCGCTCGATTATCTTCACGACACGGGCAAGCTCATCATCTGCCACGAGGAAGAAACTTCGCTGGTCAAAGGCGGCGTGATGAACGAGGGAAAACGTTCCGCAATTTTGGGCTTGAAAGGTCGGCCGACGGTCGCCGAAGACATTGCCGTTGCCCGCGACGCTCTTTTGGCCGAATACACGGGCGGTCGAGTTCACATCGCCCACATCAGCTCCGCGCGCGCCGTAGAAATTGTTCGTGACGCAAAAAAACGCGGCGTAAAAATCACGGCCGAAGTCACGCCTCAACATTTAACCATGACGGAAGATTTGGTTGATCCTGCCGACGCCTCAACGAAAATCAATCCGCCGCTCCGCACGCAAAAAGATTGCGACGCTTGTTTGAAAGGTTTGCTCGACGGGACGATTGACGCGATTGTAACGGATCATTCGCCGCACGCGCCCGAAGAAAAAGATCGCGAATACATTTACGCGCCCAGCGGTTTTCCCGGACTCGAAACGAGCGTCGGCGTGCTCTTCACGGAACTTTATCACAAAAATAAAATCGACTTGAAAACTTTGGTCTCGAAGATGACGGCCGAGCCCGCAAAAATTTTCGGATTGGACGCGGGCACTTTGTCGATTGACGCGGCGGCCGACGTCACGATTATTGATCCGGAACGCGTTTGGATTGTCGACGAAAAAAATTTTTACACGCGCGGAAGTCATTCGCCGTTCGTCGGCCGCGAGCTCAAAGGTCGGGTTGTCGCCACGATTGTCCGCGGAAATTTGATGAGGCTCGTTTAAAGGAGGATTGCAATGAAATCTGTCGTTAAAGATATTTCGCTTGCTCCCGGCGGCCACGACAAAATTAATTGGGTAAAAAATTTTATGCCGGTGATGAGCGCGATCGACAAAGAATTTTCTATCTCGAAACCGTTCGCGGGGAAAAAAATTTCCATAACTTTGCACCTTGAGGCGAAAACCGCTTACATGGCCGAAGTTTTCATGCACGCGGGCGCGGACGTCGTTATCACCGGCTCGAACCCTCTGTCGACGCAAGACGATGTGGCGGCTGCTCTGGTTGAAGACGGCGTGACGGTTTTTGCGACGCACGGCTGCACGCCCGAAGAATACAACGATTATCTCAACAAGGCTGCGGACTTTGCGCCCGAAATTTACATTGACGACGGCGGCGACTTCACGGAACTTTTGCACACGAAGAGACTCGACGCTCTGGAAAAAATTATCGGCGGCTCGGAGGAGACAACCACGGGCGTTTTGCGTTTGAAAACTTTGGAACGTCAACACAAACTTGAATTTCCGATGATCGCTGCCAACGACGCTTACTGCAAATTTCTTTTCGACAATCGCTACGGCACGGGTCAATCGACTTGGGACGGAATCATGCGCACGACTAATTTGGTTGTCGCCGGAAAAACCGTCGTTATCGCGGGCTACGGTTGGTGCGGCAAAGGCGGCGCGATGCGTGCAAAAGGTTTGGGTGCGAACGTCATCATCACGGAGGTCGACCCGATCAAAGCGATTGAAGCGGTCTTCGACGGCTTCCGCGTCATGCCGATGATTGAGGCGGCTCCTCTGGGCGATATTTTTTTGACGCTCACGGGCGACAAGGACGTCATCAACGCCGAACATTATCCGCTGATGAAAAACGGAGCGATGCTCGCAAACGCCGGCCACTTCGACGTGGAAATTAATATCCCGCAGCTCGAAGCTCAATCCGTCAGCAGAAAAACCGTTCGGAAAAACGTTGAAGAATTTTTGCAGCGCGACGGACGAAAAATTTATCTGCTGGCCGAAGGTCGCCTGGTCAATCTTGCAAGCGGCGACGGCCACCCCGCCGAGATCATGGATTTGAGTTTTGCCGTTCAATTTTTCAGCGCGGCTCACATCCTCCACAACCAC
>CAMNFC010000070.1 GCA_946536925.1 uncultured Selenomonadales bacterium
GTGAATTCGCCCGTGCGCTCAATCAAATCGTAAGTGAAACGGCTCGTGCGGACGTAAGCCGTAAAAATCGGGACGCCCCACTCAATTCCGATTGTTCCCCAGCCGATCGTCATGGCGTTGACGCAATCTTCGGCCTCGCTCGTCAAAAGAATTCCCGCGGGCAACGACTTAAAAATTTCGCCGGCGTAATCGAACGGATTAATTTCTCTCTTCAAAAAAATTCCTCCTCAAAAAATTTTTCAGCCATTATAAATTTTGTTCGGCGCGAACGCAAGCCAAGGCCTCGAAGAAATCGGGATAAGAAATTTCCACGCAACGGTGATCGTCGAGCGCGACACCTTTTGCGGCGGCTCCGAAAATCGCCAAAGCCATTGCCAACCGATGATCGCCCAAAGTTTTGCACGCGGAAAAATTTTTCGGGCGGCGGCCGTGAATAATCAAATTATTTTCTTCGGCGACGAACGAGCCCGGCGAAATTTTGTTGAACTCGGCGACGATGGCGGCCAGGCGGTCGGATTCTTTGACGCGCAACTCGCTCAGCCCGCGAAAAATTGAAATTCCCTCGGCAAACGCGGCTGCAACTGCCAAAACGGGAATTTCATCGATTAGGCGCGGGATAAAGTCGGAACCGAACTCGACGGCGCGAAGTTCAGCGGAACGAACGATTAAATCCGCGCGAAGTTCTCCAGCCTGCGTTTTTTCGTTGCGGAAAAAAATTTCGGCACCCATTCGGCGGAGAATATCGATAATTCCCGTGCGCGACGGATTTACCCCGACGTTTTCGAGCGTGACTTGAGAATTTGGCAGAATCGAGGCGAGAACCAGCCAATAAGCCGCGGAAGAAATATCTGCCGGCACAAAAATTTTTTCGGGCGCAGAAATTTTTTTTGCAGGGAAAATTTTCACGGAAGTTTCGTCGCGTTCGAGCTTGACTCCGAAGGCCGCCAACATATTTTCCGTGTGGTCGCGCGAACGATACGGCTCAACGACTGTCGTGGGTGCGTCGGCGAAAAGTCCGGCCAAAAGTATCGCGGATTTGACTTGAGCGGAGGCCACGGGCGATTGATAAATTATTCCGCGGAGTTTTTCGGCGGGAAGAATCGCCAGCGGCAAAAAATTTTTGTTGTGCGCGAAAATTTTTCCTCCCATAAGCGAAATCGGTTTGATGACGCGAGCCATTGGTCGTTTGCGCAAAGATTCGTCGCCCGTGAACGTCACGAAGAAATTTTTTGCGGCGAGCAAGCCCGTGAGCAGTCGGACGGTCGTGCCGGAGTTCCCCGCGTCCAAAAAATTTTCGGGTTCGCGCAAAGGCCGCGGCGTGATCAAAAAATTTTCGCCCGAACGCTCGATTGAAACGCCCAAAGCTTTCATGCAGGCCACGGTCGACAAACAATCTTGTGCGGCGAGAAAATTTGAAATTTCGACGGGTTTTTCGGCCAACGCGGAAAAAATCACGGCGCGATGTGAAATTGATTTATCGCCGGGAACTTTTAGCGTGCCTTTGAGCGGATTTTGGAGCGGTCGAACTTCAAACATCTTTAAAACCT
Source organism: uncultured Selenomonadales bacterium (assembly GCA_946536925.1). Classification (GTDB taxonomy): domain Bacteria; phylum Bacillota; class Negativicutes; order Selenomonadales; family Selenomonadaceae; genus Quinella. The sequence goes on from CAMNFC010000070.1 coordinate 1,548, forward strand.
CCTGCAGGGTCGTCTACGCCGTTCAATTCAAATGCGCGGGCGCGATCAATGCACGTGGCACACTTCCCGCACGGAAAATCGCCGCCTTCGTAGCAACTCCACGTCAATTCATACGGCACACCGAGTTCAAGCCCGACTTTTACGACTTCGGCCTTCGTTTGACAGAGAAAAGGCGCGACGATATGAATTTTTTCGTAGGTACCGATTCGGACGGCAGCACTCATCGCGGCGACAAATTGCGCGGAACAATCTGCGTAGGCGTGGCCGGCCGCGTCGTCGGAGTGCACGCCGATGTAAAGTTCAACTTCTTGCCGGAAAAGAGAATCTGCAAAGGCGGCGGCCATTGAAATCATCAATCCGTTGCGAAAAGGCACGTAAGTTGCGATTCGCGGAGTGTTTTTAAGTTGTTCGGCGTAAGAATTTTTTTCTAGCGCGGCATTCGAAGTTTTCAGCAACGCGGAATCCGAATGTTTAAAAATTTCTGCGGCGTCGAGCCGGTAAAGCGGCACATTATAAAATTTTGCGACGTTTCGGGCGGCATCGAGTTCTTTTTCGTGGCGTTGACCGTAAGAAACGCAAAGAGCTGCGACATTCGCGGCAGAAAACTTTTTCACGGCCAGAGCCAGACACGTCGTCGAGTCAAGCCCGCCGCTTGAGAGCACCAGAGCATTCAAATTAAAAAACCTCCCAAAAAATTAAGACCGCCGAAGCCGACGGCCGTTAAAAATTTTTTAAAACTTTCAAGCGTTCAAATCTTCCCGCCTCATCAGCAGAAAACAAAAATCTGACAGGCGATTTAGAAAAATTTTGTCCGATTCGTGAACTTTTTCCGATTTTGACAGCTCGCAAGCCAATCTTTCTGCGCGGCGCGTGATTGTCCTGGCCAAATCCAAAAATGATCCGCCTTTTGAGTTGCCGGGGATTAAAAATTCTCTCAGCGGCGGCAAAAAACTTTCCAGCGCGTCCATTTCCGCTTCCAAAAAGTTCACGTCGTCAAAAGTTATCGTCGGCTCACGGTTCAAGCTCGCAAAATCCGCCATTAACCGCGGCAAAAGCTTCTGAACGGCGAAAATTTTTTCTCTGACGTCATCATTTTCGACAAAAGCCCGCGAAATTCCCAATGCAGAGTCCAATTCGTCAATCGCGCCGTAAACTTGCACGCGCAAAGAATTTTTTTCCACTCGTTCGCCCGTGTAAAGGCTCGTCAAGCCCGCGTCGCCCGTTTTTGTGTAAATTTTCATGACGACCTCCTAACCGATGATCGCTTGGCCAAAATACACGACCAAACCCATGAAAATCACGAACGGAATATAAATTTTCACCGCGAAGGCCAAAAGTTGAGAATCCGCGCCTTTTACACCGATTGCAGCCGAGCCGATTGCGATTGACAGCGGAGAAATCATTTTTCCGGCGCAAGCACCCGTCGCATTGGCCGCCGCAACCCACGCTTGAGCAGATTCGTTCGCTCCAATCGCTTGAGACGCTATAACTTGCAATTTTCCGAACAAAACACAGCTTGAAGTCGCCGAACCCGTGATATACGTGCCGACAGAGCCCAAAAACGCCGCAATCAGAGGATAAGCCGTGCCCGTGGCCGCAACAGCCGTGTCAGCGATTTGTCCCGTCATTCCGCTGTAGCCCATGACTTTTGCAGTCGCTATAACCGAAATAATCGTGACCATTGTGAATTTCAAACCGTTAACTGTCTTTTTCAGCACGCCGAACATCTCTGAAAAGCTCGCGCCTTGTTTTGAGCCCGCAATAAACGCCGCAAGCATGATTAAAACGCCCGGCGTGTTTATCCAGACGAAAGTGTACGGTGCGCCGCCCTCGCCGTTGTAAATCGGTACGGCCGTTTTGAATTGCATAAGGAACGAATTTATCGGCGGAACAAGTTTACTCGTGAAAAGAAGGAAGAAAAATATCAAAATGAACGGCAAACAAGCATTTATACCCTTTGCAACGGAAATTTTCGCGTGAGCTTGGTCACTCATTGCGAATTCCGGATTGTTGACGGGAAATTTCTTCGCGATGAAGACAATCGTGCCCATTGTGCAGATTGCGCCCGCCACAACCGCCAATTCGGGCCCGACAAACATTGATAAAGCCAATTCTGGCAGGAAAAACGCCAATCCCGCGCCAAAACAGAACATTGTCATTCCTTTTAACGCTTTAAGCCCGCTGCCCGTGACAATTACCATTAACCACGGACAAAGCAACGTTAAAACGCCTAATTGCAACGATGTGTTCGTCGCAAGCTGAATCGGATCAAATCCCGTGACAGAACTCAACGTTACAAGCGGAATTCCGATTGAACCGTATGCAGTCGGCACAGAATTTGCAATTAAGCACACGGAGACAGATAAAATCGGATTTATCCCGATTCCCGCCAACATTCCGGCCGGAACAGCTATTGCCGTGCCAAAACCCGCCATTCCTTCCAAAAAACCGCCGAATCCCCAGCCGATCAGCAAAATTAATACTCTTTTGTCGTGACTGACGCTCGTTAGCATGTCTTTGATCGTATCCATGGCTTTTGTGTGCAATGTCAAGTTGTAAGTGAAGATTGCAGCCACAATAACCAGCAAAATCGGCCAACAAGCCAGCGCAACGCCTTCGAGCACGGATTCTGTCGCACGAACGCTTTCCATTTCCCAAACGCCAATGCCCGCCGCCAACGAAATCGCCAACGCAATCAAACACGCTTTCCACGCAGGCATTTTTATCACGCTGAGCGCAAGTACCAGCCACAAAATCGGCGACAGCGCAAGTAAAAACATCAATTCCCCCGACCTCCTCACTCAAATCAAAGAAAATAATTCCAATGCCGCAAATTTCTATGATTACGGAAGAATTCCTGCCAATTAAAAATTTTCTGTCAACGAAGCCGCTGTTCCCGCCAAATTTCCCATAGCCCACGCCGCTTGAAGGTTAAATCCGCCCGTGAAGCCGTCAATGTCCGCAACTTCCCCGACGATAAATAAATTTTCCACGATTTTTGAGTGCATCGTCCGCGGATCGATTTCTTTTGTCGAAATTCCGCCCGAAGTCACTATCGCCTCGTCAATCGGTCGAGTTTTGGTTATCGTCAACGGCAATCCGCGCAAAATTTCAATCAATCGCCGCCGTTCAACCGCTGTGACCGAATCCACGCGCTTTTCTTCCGATAAATACGCCAAATCAAGGATTATAGGGATTAATTTCGACGGCAACAGCTCAACGAGAGAATTTTTTAAAATTTTTCCTCTGAACTTTTCAAAGTCGCGCAAAAGTCGGGCGTCGAGCTTTTCGGGCGTCAAAGCGGGCTTTAAATTTATTTCCAGCTCAACAAATCGTCCGTCGTTTAAAAGTTTTGCCGCTTGACGGCTCAAAGTTAAAATTATCGGGCCGGAAACGCCAAAATGCGTGAATAACATTTCTCCGAATTCTTCCGCGACTCTTTTTCCGTCAGAAAGCAATTTCACGCGAACATTTTTCAGCGAGAGGCCTTGCAAATCGCGCACGAAATCTTCTTCCGTTTCGAGCGGCACCAATGACGGCAAAATTTCCGTGATTTTGTGGCCTAATCGCCGCGCAAATTTAAATCCGTCGCCCGTCGAGCCCGTCGCGGGATAACTCAGGCCGCCCGTCGCCAAAATCAGCGCGTCGCACTTAAAAATCTTTTCGCCGACCAAAACGCCGACGATTTTTTTATTTTCAGCGAGAATTTCTTTGACGGGCGAATTTGTTTTGACTTCGACGCCCAAAATCGCCAATCGCCTCAAAAGCGCGTCGATAACCTCGGTTGCGTCGTCACTTTGCGGAAAAATTCTGCCGCCGCGTTCGATTTTCGTTTTGACGCCGAGATTTTCAAAAAAATTCACGGTATCGGCCGAAGAAAAATTTTTCAACGCGCTGAACAAAAATTTTCCGTTGCCTGGAATATTTTTCACGATTTCGGCGATATCCGCGGCGTTCGTCAGGTTGCAGCGACCTTTGCCCGTGATTCGGAGTTTTCGCCCGATTTGAGGCATTTTTTCAAACAAAATAACCTTAGATCCGTTTTCAGCCGCACGAACCGCAGAAATTATCCCCGACGCGCCGCCGCCAATGACAAAAATTTTTTTCACGCCGATTCTCCTTTTAATCGCGAAATTTCTTCGTCCGTCAACGCTCTGAACTTGCCGAGCGGTACTCCGTCGAGATTTAAGCCCGCAAATTTTATTCTGCGTAATTTTTTCACTTCGCAACCGACCGCCGCGAACATTCTGCGAATTTGGCGATTTCTACCCTCGTGAATCGTGATTTCGACGATATTTTTATCGATTAAACAAATTTCAGCGGGCGCGGTCAATCCGTCGTCGAGTTCAACGCCCTCACGCAGGCGATTAAGCTTTTTTTCGGTGATTTCGCCTGAAATTTTGGCGCGATAAGTCTTTTTGATTTCAAAACGCGGGTGAATCAGAGAATTTGTCAAATCTCCGTCGTTTGTCAGAATCAAAAGGCCTTCGGAATCAAAATCGAGGCGACCGACAGGCCAAACGCGCTCATGAAAATTTTTTCCGAGCAAATCGATGACGGTTTTGCGATTTCGATCGTCATGAGCGGTTGAAACGTATCCGCGTGGCTTATTTAGGAGCAGATAAATTTTTTTTGTATTTGAAGCCAAAATTTTGCCGTCGACGATGATTTTTTGATTGAAATCAGCCTTTGTGCCGAGTTTTTTTATGATTTTGCCGTCGACAGAAACTTTTCCGTCGAGAATTAATTTTTCGGCGGCTCTTCGCGAGCAAAATCCTGATTGAGCGATAATTTTCTGCAATCGTTCCAAATTTTCGCCTCCAAAACGTTTTTAAGCCATTATATCACGCCGAAAAAAAATTTTTTCAATCACGTAATAAAATTTTCCGTCGAACGTATGAATTACAGGAAAAAATCCCGTTCGTTTGACGTAACGAAAATTTTTTGGTAATCTTTGTAACTGGATTGAAAAAAAACTTTGGGGGGCAGAAAAAATGGCAGAAAAAAAGATTTTTGCCGATGAGCTTTCCGAAAACGAGCTCGATAACGTGACGGGCGGCACAATCGCCGAAACCGCAGCCGACAGCTTCGATTTGTACAGGCGCGGCCTGGTTGAAGATGTTTACGTCGGGAGCAATCGGACTCATTGCGCGATAAAAGCGATGGGATTCGATTACAAAGACCACGGCGGGCTTTTCAAGCCGAATGAATACTTCGATCACCTTGGTAAGCCCGTAAGTCGCGGAAAATTTTGGGAAGACTTCGACAAACAGCATCAAATGGAAGCTGTGCCCGTGGTTGATGTGATTCGCGAAAAAATTTCCGCTCAAATGGAAGAATCCATGGCCGAAAAGAGAATTTTTTGCCGTGCGTAAAAAAAATGGAAGTCGTACTCGTGATTAACGTGATTCACGAAAGAATTTCCGCGAAAATGGAAGAATCCATGGCCGAAAAGAAAATTTTCTGCCGTGCGTAAAAAAAATGGAAGCCGTACTCGTGATTAACGTGATTTACGAAAGAATTTCCGCGAAAATGGAAGAATCCATGGCCGAAAAGAGAATTTTCTGCCGTGCGTAAAAAAAAAATCCCTTCGACAGCGTGTCGGAGGGATTTTTGATTTATTTTTGCGTGAAATTTTTAAATCAGCCGGCGTCTTCTTCTTCTTTTGCTCGATCGATGAGAATATTTAAAAGTTTCATCGCTGCTTCGGGAATATTTGTTCCGGGCGCGAAAATTGCGACGGCTCCGCTCTTGTAGAGGTGATCATAATCTTGAACGGGGATAACGCCGCCGATTGCGACCAAAATATCTTCGCGGCCGAGTTTTTTGAGTTCGTCGACGAGTTCGGGCAAAAGAGTGTTGTGACCCGCGGCCAACGAACTGAATCCGACGATGTGCACGTCATTATCGACGGCGTCCTGTGCGGCCTCTTGAGGAGTTTGGAAGAGCGGCCCCACGTCGACGTCCCAGCCCATATCGGCGAAACTTGAGGCGATGACTTTTGCGCCGCGGTCGTGACCGTCCTGGCCGATCTTCGCGACAAAAATTCTCGGACGACGGCCGGTGAGATTTTCAAATTCATCAGCGCGTGCACGAACTTTATCAAGCTCGGTTTGTGCGCCGAATTCTTTTGAATAAACGCCGCTGATCGTGTGAATCGTGGCGACGTAGCGGCCGGAAATTTTTTCGACGGCATCAGAAATTTCACCGAGGGAGCAACGCACGCGGGCGGCTTCGACGGCGCATTCAAGCAGGTTTCCGTTGTCGCGAGATTCGGCGGCCTTCGTGATTGCTTCGAGCGCGGCGCGGACATCATCCTCGTTGCGTTCGGCGCGGAGTTTGTTGAGGCGTTCGACTTGAGCGTTGCGGACGGCTGTGTTGTCGACGGCCAAAATTTCGAGCGGATCTTCTTTGTCCAAGCGGAATTTGTTCAAGCCGACGATCGTCTCGTTGTTGGAGTCAATGCGAGCCTGACGACGTGCGGCGGCCTCCTCGATACGCATTTTCGGCAAGCCGGTTGCGATAGCTTTTGCCATGCCGCCGAGCTGTTCAATCTCCTGAATGTGAGCCCACGCGCGACGGATAATTTCGTTCGTGAGAGCTTCGACGTAATAGGAGCCGCCCCAAGGATCGATGATCTTGCAGACGGAGGTTTCGTCCTGAATGTAAAGCTGAGTGTTACGGGCGATGCGTGCGCTGAAGTCCGTGGGCAGAGCGATTGCCTCGTCGAGCGCGTTTGTGTGGAGGGATTGCGTGTGACCGAGAGCCGCGCCCATTGCCTCCATGACCGTGCGGGAAATATTGTTGAAGGGGTCTTGCGCGGTGAGTGACCAACCCGACGTCTGGCAGTGCGTGCGAAGAGCCATTGACTTTGCGTCGGTGCCGCCCATTTGCTTGACGATTTTCGCCCAAAGGACACGAG
>CAMNFC010000071.1 GCA_946536925.1 uncultured Selenomonadales bacterium
AAGATTTCTCATATTCACACTTTGCTTAATCGTTTATGAACACTAATTCTTAAATCCCGTGGCAGTCATGATCAACAAGGCGATGATCGAGTTGCCCGCGCAATTCAAAAATCGTCCGCCCGTCAATCCCGACGACAAAAATTTTATCGACGACAAAAATAATTGGCGCGGCGCACAAGGTTTGGCGGCCGACATAAAATATTACGGAAAAATTTTGAAGTCGCGGGCGTTCGACGTGCTCGGAAGACTTTATCCGAAAATCGACGGCAAAACTGTCATCGCGTGGCTTTGGGCGCGAACCGTCACTTGCTCCAATCCCGCCTGCCAACGTCACATGCCGCTGGTTCACTCCTTCAAACTTTCCACGAAGCAAAAAATTTTTGTCGAGCCGATTGTCGACGGTGATAAGATTCGTTTCGAGATTCGCCAAGGAGAAAATGTTCCCGAAGGCACCGTCAATCGCAACGGCGCACGCTGTCTTTTTTGCGGCACGAACGTCCCGTTGGCTCACGTCCGCAACGAGGGCAAGGCCGGCCAACTTTCCGCGCAAATGATGGCTGTCGTCGCCGAAGGTCTCAACGGAAGAATTTATCTCGCGCCGGACGAAGAGCACGAAAAAATTGCGGCCGTCGCCAAGCCCGAAGATTTCCCCGAAGGCGAACTGCCCGACAAAGCTTTGGGCTTCCGCGTCCAAGAATACGGCATCAACGAGTGGCATCAACTTTTCACGAACAGGCAGCTCACCGCGCTCACGACCTTCAGCGATTTGATTTCCGAAGTCAAGCAGCAAGTTCAAGTCGACGGCGGAGAAAAAATTTATGCCGACGCGCTGGCCGTCTATCTCGCGTTTTGGATTGACAAGATGACTGATCGTCATTCAATAATTTGCAGCTGGCAAGATTCCGCGTCGAAGATGAGAAATACTTTTGCGCGACAGGCAATCCCGCTGGTTTGGAATTTTGCAGAGACAAATCCTTTTTCAAACTCAACGAGTTGCTTTAACAATATGCTTTCTGACGTTGTTGAAGACGTTCAAAAAATGCCCGCAAAAAAAATCGGCGAGGCTTTTCGTCACAGTGCGCTGGAAAAATTTTCTTTGCCGCCGGTGATGGTTTCGAGCGACCCGCCGTATTACGACAACATCGGCTACGCGAACCTTTCGGAATTTTTTTACGTGTGGCTGCGTCGTCCGCTCAAAGCGATTTATCCGAAACTTTTTGGGCGGCTGACGTTCGCAAAAGACAACGAGCTTATCGCCGAGCCCGCGCGCTTTGAAAACGACAAGACCGCCGCGAAAAATTTTTTTGAGGACGGAATGTTTCTCGCGCTGAAAAATATTTTTGAGGTCGCCCGCGCCGATTTCCCCGTTACGATTTATTACGCCTTCAAGCAACAGGAAACTGAGATTGGCGGGACTGCTTCGACGGGCTGGGAGACGATGTTGACGGCTTTAATCCGCGCGGGTTTTCAAATCACGGCGACTTGGCCGATGCGAACTGAGATGAAAAGTCGGATGCGCTCGCACGATTCAAACGCTCTGGCCTCGTCGATAATTTTGGTTTGCAGGAAGCGGCCGCTTGAAAATAATTTGTGCGACAAGAACGAATTTCTGCGCGAACTCAAAGCGGAATTGCGGACTGCGCTCGACAAAATGCAACAGGCAAACATCGCGCCCGTCGATATGGCTCAAGCGGCAATCGGCCCCGGCATCAGCGTTTATTCGCGCCACGAACGAATCACCGACATGAACGACAACGCCGTCAGTGTCCGCGACGCGCTGAAAATCATCAACGCCGAACTCGACGAATATTTTAACGGGCAAAGTCGGCGACTGGATTCGGCAAGTCAATTTTGCGTCGACCTGTTCACGCAGAACGCCTTCAACGAAATTTTTTTCGGCGAGGCTGACGTTTTGGCGCGTGCGAAAAATATTTCAGTCGGCGGGCTTGAAGATTCGGGCGCGGTAATTTCTTCTCGTGGACGAGTGCGCTTGACTGACCGCGACGAAATTCCTGCGCTGAACGACAACCGCCAACTCAACAAGGATTGGATAGAAACTCTTGCCGAATCAAATTGCGTGTGGCTTTGGGTTCAAAGTCTCGTTAAAATTTTCGACAAGGCGGGCATTGACGGTTGCGGCGAATTTTTGACGCACTTTGACGGCGACACCGAGTCGCTGAAAAATTTGGCGTATCGACTTTACAACATTTGCGAGAAAAAAAATTGGGCGCGCGAAGGCATCGGCTACAACGAACTTGTCGTCGAGTGGCAAGATATTTTGAGCAAGCGTGCCGAATTCATGCAAAGTAAATCGTCGGAGCCTGCGCAAGGCAAATTGTTCTGAAAAATTATTCCCGTCGAAAGGCGGGATTTTTTTTTGTGTTGGCGAAGAAATTTTTTGAGGAGGTGAAGATTGTGAACGAAAAAAATCATTCGGACATTGGCAGAGCGATGAATTTTGTTTTGCGGCCGATGTTGGCGGCGTTCGTGCAAAAAAAATTGGCTCAACATTTCGGCGCGAATAATTGGTGGCGGCTCGGCGTGCTCGACGAACTTTATGACGACCAGAAAAGATTTTTGCCGCGCGAGGGAAGTTACGAGGAGCTGACGGATTCGCTGGACGTTTCGCTTTGTCTGCTGCTGATAAAAATTCATTGGCGGGAAATTTTTTCGTTGACCTTGCCGCGAAATTATTTGAGTTATACGGAAGAGCTGCGGAGCACGAGAAATCTTTGGGCGCACGAGCAAAATTCCTTCGATGACGAGACGACGATTCGCGCGCTCGACACGATGGCACAAATCAGCAAAAGCATTGACGAGGAAACGACCGAACAGTTGCGGGCGATGTGGAACGCAAAACTTCAGCCGCAAAAAATAATTGAGCCGACGAAAAATTTTTCCCCGACGCCGAAAACTTTAAAATCTTGGCGCGACGTGATGGAGCCTCACCCCGACGTTGCGCACGGACGTTACAAGCAAGCTGAATTTGCGGCGGATTTGGCGCAAGTCGTTCGCGGCGAAGGCAGCAGCGAATACACCGACCCGACAGAATTTTTTTCGCGGACATATTTGACGGGCGGGCTGAAAATTCTTTTGGTCGAAACTCTCAAGCGATTGACTTCGGGCGACGGCGAACCCGTTATCCAGCTGAAAACTTCTTTCGGCGGCGGCAAAACTCACAGCCCTGCTGGCGTTGTATCATCTCTTCGGCGGGAAAATTCAATTGTCAGCGGTCAGAGAAATTTTGAACGCGGCGCAAGTTGAATTTCTTCCAAAAGTTCACACGGCGGTAATCGTAGGGACGTGGGAAAATCCGCTCGGAAAAACTTTGTGGGGAGAAATCGCGGCGCAACTTTCACGCTCAACCGGCAAGCCCGAACTTTACGAGATGATGCGAGCCAACGACGAGAAAAAAATTTCGCCAGGCGTGGAGCTGCTCAAAAAACTTTTCAACGCGGCGGGCGCGTGTTTGATTTTGATCGATGAGATTGTTGCCTACGGTCGGAAGTTGAGTTTGGGCAAAACAAAATCGGGCGGCACGTTCGGAAATCTTTTGAGTTTTATCCAAGAACTGACTGAAGCGGCCAAGGCAAGCCAAAACTGCGCAGTCGTCGTTTCAATTCCCGAATCTGATGCAGAAGTCGGCGACGATTTGGGGCGGCAAGTCCTCAAGCAAGTCGAGCACTATTTCGGGCGCATTGAATTTGTTTGGGAATCCGCCACACCCGTCGAAGGCTATGAAATTGTTCGCCGAAGACTTTTTAAACCGTGCAATGACAATCAAGCGCGAGAGGAAACTTGCTCGGCATTTTTCAGCATGTACATCAACAACGCGAATGATTTTCCCAATGAGAGCCGCCAAAACAACTACCGCGAGAAATTGCTTGCATGTTATCCGATTCATCCAAAACTTTTCGATTACCTTTACGACAAGTGGACGAGCCTTGAAGGTTTCCAGAAAACTCGCGGCGTTTTGCGCTTGATGGCTAACGTAATTCATTGCCTCTGGTCACAAAACGACCAAAGCGCGTTGATTATGCCGGGAAATGTTCCGCTTGACTTTGCTCCCGTTCGCGCTGAACTGGCTAAATACTTCAAAGGAAATTGGGACTCGATAATCAATTCCGAAGTCGATGGCGAAGAGTCAAAGCCGTATGAACTCGACGGCAACAACCCACGTTTCGGAAGATTAAATGCGGCGCGAAAAATCTCGCGGACAATTTTCATGGGAACCGCGCCAGGCAGTCGAAGAAACGAAATGAGCGGCATCGACGAAAACGAAATCCGACTGGGCACGATTCAGCCGCAAGATTTGGACAGCATTGCCGTATTCAACGACGCATTAACGAAACTTAAAGCGAACTTGTATTACCTCTACTCGCAGAATACGCGCCTTTGGTTTGGCGTTAATCCAACGCTCCGCAAACTCGTCGACGACAAGCTTGAACAATTTTCGGACGACGATATTGATTATGAGATTGAACAGCGACTTCGTACATGGCGCAAATCGTCATGGTCGGCAGTTCACTGTTGTCCAAAGACTTCAGCCGATGTTGTCGACGAACAAAATGCGCGGCTCGTGATTCTGGCTCCAAAATACGCCTTCGACGACAGGCAACCCGATAATCCCGCTTTAGCTTTCGCGAAAACCATCTTGAACACTCGCGGGACAGTTCCTCGCAAATATAAGAACACATTGCTCTTTCTTGCACCAGACAGCGACAAATTAACTAAACTGAAAAAAACTGTCCGTGAATTCAAAGCATGGTCTGAAGTTATAGACGAAGCCGACCGGCTCAATCTCGACAGAGTTCAACTCGTCGACGCCGAAAGCAATCGCAAATCAACGGAAAAAAATTTTGCCATGAAAATTTCTCAAGCGTACTGTCAATTATTCGCGCCCGAAAATTTTAGCGAAGCCGACATGACTGTTCTGAAGTGGTTTTTCGCGGAAATTGACTGTACAACTGAAGATAACATTTCAGCAACCGTCGAAAAATTCTCAAGCAATGAAATGTTGCTGAAGTCGCTTGGTCATGAAAAGCTAAAAAATCTACTTGATAAATTCATCTGGCGTGAACGTAATACAATCAATTTAAATCAACTTTGGGAGTATTTCACAACTTACTACTACATGCCACGTCTCACTGACAAAAGCGTTTTGCTTGAAACCGTTCGTAAAGGCGTCGCTGAAAAAACATTTGCTCTGTCTGACAACGAAGATTTAACTCACGAGATTAAATTTGGTGATATATCTCTCAGAGAAATTTCGACAGAAAGTTTCTTAGTCAAATCGTCCGTCGCTCAAGAGCAATTGAAAATTAAACCGCCTGACCCTCCCAAAAAAGAAAACGGCGACGCCGGAACAGACCCGTCGTCACCATCTACACTATCTCCGCCACAACCACTCTTGCCAAAACATTTTTCTATGGACGTAGAGTTGGATAAAACGAGATTGAACAGAAGCTTTAATGTCTGCATTGATGAAGTGGCGTCTTATCTCATTCATTTGCCAAACGTTTCAGTTTCAATTCGCCTCGCCATAAACATTTCTGCGCCGGAAGGAATTTCTGAAGACCTAAAGGAAGTTGTTTCGGAAAACTGCCGCACTCTCAAGGTAAGAAATTTTTACTTTGAAAATTAAATTTTTTTGACGCCACGGAGAGGAATGAACTTTATGAATTTGAAGCGGAAAGCGTTTGAGTTGCGCAAGGACGTCGTGGAGATGATTTATCGCGCGAAGAACGGGCACATCGGCAGCGACTTCAGCCTCATGGAAATTTTGGTTGAGCTTTATTATCGGCAGATGAACGTTACGCCCGAAAATTTCCGCGACGACGACCGCGACCGATTTATTTTGAGCAAAGGGCATGCCGTCGAATCTTTGTACGCGGTTTTGGCCGACAGAGGTTTTTTCCCCAAAGACGACCTGAAAAATTTTTCGACGCACAGCTCCAAATACATCAGCCACCCCACAAACAAAATCAACGGCATCGAGATGAACACGGGCTCGCTCGGACACGGCTTGGGTTTGGGCGTCGGAATGGCTTTGGCCGCAAAAATGGACGGAAAAAATTTTCGCGTTTACGTCGTCATGGGCGACGGTGAAGTTGCGGAAGGTTCGGTTTGGGAAGCAGCGACGGCCGGCAGTCATTACAAGCTGGACAATTTGATCGCGTTCGTTGACAGAAATCATCTGCAAATTTCTGGCACGACCGAAGAAGTCATGAGCTTGAAGTCGCAAGAAAGACGTTGGGAATCTTTCGGCTGGAATGTCATTTCGATTCCCGGCAACGATATCGAGGCCGTGAGTTGCGCCGTGACTCTCGCGAAAAAAATTTCCGGCAAGCCCACCGTCATCATCGCGCACACGATTAAAGGTTTCGGCGTCTCGTTCATGGAAAATCAAATCGTCTGGCATCATCGAATCCCCAACGACGAAGAATATTTTGCCGCGCTGAAAGAATTGGACGAGAGGAGTGCCCGCTGTGAATAAATTTTCAAACAAGATGATCATAAACGACGTACTGTGTCGTGCGGCCGCGGCTGATAAAAATCTCGTCGTGCTTTGCTCCGATTCGCGCGGTTCGGCGAGCCTGGAGCCTTTCGCGAAAAATTTTCCCGCGCAATTCGTCGAGGTCGGTATCGCCGAACAAAATTTGGTTTCGATTGCGGCGGGCATGGCGGCTTGCGGGAAGCGACCGTTTGTTTTTTCGCCGGCCAGTTTTCTTTCGACGCGCGCGGTTGATCAAATTAAAGTTGACGTCGGCTACTCGCACACAAACGTAAAACTCGTGGGCGTTTCGGGCGGCGTCAGCTACGGCGATTTGGGCTTAACTCATCAGGCGGTGAACGACATCGCGACGATTGCTTCCACGCCCGGCTTGAGAGTTTTTTTGCCAAGCGATAATTTTCAGACGGAAAAAATTTTTCAAGCTCTCGTTCACGACGACGAGCCCGCGTACATTCGAGTTGGTCGAAATCCCGTCGCTGATGTCTACGATAAAAATTTTTCTTTCGAGTTGCACAAGTCGACGACGATTCAAGACGGCTCCGACGTGACGATAATTTCTTGCGGCGAAATCGTTCAGCACGCGAAGGCGGCCGGCGAACTTCTTAAGGCAAAAAAAATTTCCGCGCGAGTCATCGACATGCACTGCCTCAAACCGATTGACGCGGCGGCGATTATCAAAGCGGCCAAAGAAACGAAATTTATCGTGACGGCCGAAGAGCACGTGAAAATCGGCGGGCTCGGTTCAATCGTCGCGCAAGTCGTCGCGGAAAATTTTCTTGTCAAAGTTATCAGTCTCGGCTTGCCCGATTCGCCCGTCATTCCCGCCGCGCCCGAAAAAATTTTCAAACACTACGGCTTCGACGCGGAAGGTATCGCCGAAAAAATTTATTCTTCAATGTGAATGACTTGGAGGAAGCCCGCGAGCAAGGCGTCGTCCGTGTGATTTTCTAAAAAATTTTTCGCTGTCAATAAAAAAAAGCCCCTCGACGAAAAGCCGAAGGGTTTATATATTAAAGAGACTGATTAATTCTTGATTTCAAACGGATACGGAATGACGGGATCGGGGAAGGAAGGCGGCTTCGGAATTCTGTCGGGTTTCGGAGGAGTAATCGGTTCAATGTACGGATACGGTGTCGGGCCGGGAATGAATCCGCCTTTGATCGGTTGAGGATCTTTCGGTTTGGGAATGTCATCAAAAACTTTCTTGCCTCCTGCGATTCCTTCAAGTTGCTCCATGTTTAAAAGTTCGTTAGTCATTTTTCATTTCTCCTTTTCGATTAATTTTTTCTTTCTGATTCTTATACGTTGGTTAGGGTGTGTTGGTAAATTAAAGATGGCGAATAAAAGCGGCAAGAAAAATGA
>CAMNFC010000072.1 GCA_946536925.1 uncultured Selenomonadales bacterium
AATTTTTGCTGGACTTGGCGACGAACGATTTTTACTTCATGGAAATTAATCCGCGAATCCAAGTTGAACACGGAATCACCGAGGCGGTCACGGGCATCGATCTCGTTCGCACGCAGATAAAAGTTGCCGCAGGCGAGCCGCTCGACTTCACGCAAAAAGATATCACCTTCACCGGCCACGCGATCGAATGCAGAATCAATGCCGAAGACCCCGACAGAAAATTTATGCCCACGCCCGGCAAAATCGAATTCCTCCACGAGCCCAGCGGCCCGCGCGTTCGTTTCGACAGCGGAGTAACGGCCGGCCTGTCCATTGAGCCTTATTACGATTCGCTGATTGCAAAACTCATCGTCCACGGCAGAACTCGCGGCGACGCAATCAGAATCATGCGCCGAGCTTTGAACGAATTCATGCTCAAGGGAGAAAACAATTTCGTCAAGACGACCGTCCCGCTCCACCAGCAAATCCTCGACGACGAATATTTTTGCACGGGTAACATCGACACGCAATTTATCAAACACCGCCTGCCGATTTACGCGGCCGCTCCGAAAAAATTAACGCTCGAAGACAAAATGGATCCCGACCTGGCCGAGAGATTGGCTCGCGGCGGCGGAAGGATCGACATCGATTACGCATAAATTTTAATCGGCGGCGTACAAACTCTTCAGGCAGGGCGACCTGATGAAATTTTGGTTGCTCGAAAAACACTGGCAAATTCACAAATGGGCGCACTACTTCCCCGTCTACGAAAAATGGTTCAGCCCCTATCGCGGCAAAGATATCGTCTTCGTGGAAATCGGCATGTGGAACGGCGGCTCCGCGCAGATGTGGAAAAATTATTTCGGCAAGGACGCAAAAATTGTCGGCGTGGACATAAACCCGCAGTGCAAAAAATTTGAGGACGAAGAAATTTCAATCGAAATCGGCAACCAGGAAGACCCTTCTTTTTGGGCGGCGTTCAAAGAAAAATATCCGCGCGTTGATATCCTCCTCGACGACGGCGGCCACACCATGAACCAGTAAATCACAACTTTCCGCGAAATGTTCCCGCACATCAAAGACGGCGGCCTTTACATGTGCGAAGACTGCTGCACTTCTTATTGGGAAGAGTTTGACGGCGGCCTCCATTTTTATGACGGCATCGTCGTGGCGGAAAAGAAAAATCGTTCGCTCGCCCCGATTGTTCTTGCCATTTAATCTGCGGCGCGCAAAGTTTTTATGACGTAGGTGGGCAGAGCGAAGGCTCCCGTGTGAATTTTCGTGTTGTAATATTTTGTCTGCAAGCAAAGAGAATTCCAGCGTTCAAAGTTGACGCCTTTGGTCGGGTGAAATTTTTTCGAGGCAAAACCGAAGAGCCATTGCCCCGCCGGATACGTCGGAATGTGAATCTGATAGACGCGAACAATCGGGAAGGACGAAGCCAATCTTTTGTGAGCACGTTGCATGGCTGCGGCGTCGCGGGAATAAAAAGGATTTTCGTGCTGGTTGATCATGATGCCGCCGGACTTTAGCGCGTTGAAGCAGTTGCCGTAAAATTCTTTCGTGAAGAGACCTTCGCCCGCGCCGAAAGGATCCGTGTAATCGACGATAATCAAATCGTATTCGTCGGCTTTGCGGCGGATAAATTTCAAACCGTCGGCAAAAAAAATTTCCACGCGCGGATTGTCCAGGCAAGCGGCCGTCTGCGGAATAAATTTTTTGCAGGCGCGCACGACCGTCTCGTCAATCTCAACCAAATCAATTTTTTCAATCGTGTCGTACTTGAGCAACTCTCGCGCGGAGCCTCCGTCGCCGCCGCCAACGAGCAAAACTTTTTTCACGTCGGGGTTGACGCAAAGCGGCACATGTGTAATCATCTCGTGGTAGATGAATTCGTCGCGCTCGGTTATCATGATTCGCCCGTCGAGAACCAAAATTCTGCCAAACTCCGTCGAATCAAAAATATCCGTGCGTTGAAACTCGCTCGTCTCGCCGAAAAGTTGTTTGTCGACTTTCAAAGAGAAGCGCACGGAAGCCGTGTGCTGTTCGCTGAACCAAAGTTCCATTTCACACCTCGCAAAAATTTTTTGGACATTGTATCACGAATCATGAGAACGATAAAATTTTTTCTGATCTTGACGGCCGCAGTCGCCGGATTTTTTTTGAGCTTGATGAACGGCTCCGTGGAAATTTCCGCCGCACAAATTTTCGGCTCAATCCCTCTCGACGAAACCAAACGACAAATCTTGGAAAACATTCGTCTGCCGCGCACAATCGTCGCAATGTTGGTCGGCGTGAACTTGTCGCTTTCGGGCGCGATTTTGCAGGCCGTGATGAAAAATCCTTTGGCCGACCCGCACATCATCGGGATATCTTCGGGCGCGGGCTTGTTCGGAATTTTTGTGATGATGATTTTTTCCGACGCAGGCGCACTGATGACACCGGCGGCTTTCGTCGGAGCACTCCTTGCGGCCGCGCTGATTTATCTTTTGGCGTGGAAGGACGGAATCCGCCCGATTCGCGTGATTTTGGCGGGCGTGGCAGTCAGCGCGTTTTTGGGTGCGGGAATTTCTGCGCTGCTGATTTTTTTCTCCGACAGAGTGCACGGCGCGTTGATGTGGATGGTCGGCGGACTCAGTGCGCGAAGCTGGTCTCACGTGGAAATTTTGTTGCCGTATTCAATCGTCGGGACGCTGATAACTTTTTTTTCTGCGCGGCACATGAACGTTTTGCAACTGGGCGACGAGGTGGCTTTGGGCTTGGGCTTGCGCGTCAATCTCGTGCGGACAATTTTGACGGCGACGGCGGCACTCCTCGCGGCCAGTGCTGTTTGTGTCGTGGGATTGCTCGGTTTCGTCGGATTGATCGTCCCACACACCGCGCGATTGATCCTCGGCTCGGATTACAGAATTTTGTTGCCCGGCGCAGCACTTTTGGGAGCGGCCGTCGTCGAGATAAGCGACACGTTCGCCCGCACGATTTTTGCGCCAACCGAATTGCCCGTCGGAATTTTAATGGCGATGCTCGGCGCACCGTTCTTTTTGTATTTGCTGAGGAGGGAACTTTAAATGGAATTTCACTTCGCGGGGCTGGGCACGCTGATTAACGTCGCGGGAATTATCGTCGGCGGATTAATCGGTTTGTTCGGCGGAAAATTTTTGTCGGAAAAAATGCGGCGACTGCTGATGGATGCCTGCGCGTTGGCCGTTATTTTTTTGGGCGCGGACGGTGCTTTAAAAAATTTGAACGCCATGCTTTTAATCGCAAGTTTAATCGGCGGCGGGCTCCTCGGAGAAATCATTGACATCGACGGGAAATTTGAGCAGCTCGGAATTTTTTTGCGAAATCGTTTCGGCGGCGAAGGCGACACAAATTTTGTCGACGCATTTGTCACCGCCTCGCTTACCGTTTGCGTCGGAGCAATGGCTGTCGTCGGCGCGATTAACGACGCTCTTTTGAGCGACGCAAAAGTTTTGATTGCCAAAGCCGCGCTCGACTCGATTATAATTTTGGTTATGACGACGACCTTGGGCAAAGGTTGCATTTTTTCTTTCGTGAGCGTCGGAATTTTTCAGGGCGCGATAACTTTTTGCGCGGGATTTTTGGAACCGTTCATGACGGAGGCCGCGCTCGCAAATCTTTCCGGCGTCGGCAACGTTTTGATTTTTGCAATCGGCATAAACTTGCTCTTGCCCGAAAAAAAAATTCCCGTCGCAAATCTTTTGCCCGCGTTGATTATCGCTTGCCTGTGGAGTTGATGAAATGAATTTGACCGCTGAAAAAATTTCCGTCATCCTCGGCGGGAAAAAAATTTTGAGCGACGTGAGCTGTAAATTTTCTTCGGGCAAACGCACGGCGATCATCGGCCCCAACGGCGTGGGCAAGTCCACGCTGCTGAAAATTTTGTGCCTACTCAACGAAAAATTTTCGGGCACCGTCACGCTCGACGGAAAAGACATTCGCTCCCTCGGACGAAAAAATCTTTCGCGGGTAATGGCAATCCTCCCGCAGGAACGCGACGCACCAAACGACACGACGGTTAAACAGCTCGTCTCCTTCGGGCGGTTCCCGCACAGAAAATTTTTCGGCGGGCATTCGGCCGAAGATGACGCGGCGATAAAAAATGCATTGGAACTCACAAAGCTGACGGATTTTGAATCGCGGCAAGTTTCGAGTTTATCGGGCGGCGAACGTCAACGCGCGTGGCTGGCAATGACGCTGGCGCAACGCCCAAAAATTTTGCTGCTCGACGAGCCGACAACTTATTTGGACATCGCGCACCAGTTGGAGGTTATGTCAATCGTCGCCGACGTCAACAAAAAATTTTCCACGACGATAATCATGGTCTTGCACGACATAAATCACGCGCGACTTTACAGCGACGAAGTTTTGATTCTCCGCGACAAAAAAATTTTTGCGGCGGGCGACCCGAAAAAAATTTTGACGGCGCAGACCTTGGAAAAAGTTTTCGACGTCAAGGCCGACACCTTCACCAACGCGGCGGGCGATGAAATTATTTTCCCGATAAAAAAAAACTTGAAATAAAATTTGCGGCGAAATATAATTTGAAAAAATTTGCGGAGGAAAAATCTTGAGCAGAGAAAAATTTGAATTGACCGATGACGTCATGTACGTTAAAGGCGTGGGGCCCAGGCGCGCTCAACTTCTAAACAAGCTGAAAATTTTCACGAAGTACGACCTGCTGACGCATTACCCGCGCGACTATGAAAATCACAGCAGCTTGACGGATATTTGCGACGTCGACGAGGGCGAAACCGTTTTGCTCGTCGGTCACATTTATAACATCACGTCGCGCGAGACCGGCCGCTTGACGATAATCAACGCGCTGCTCGAAGACGACACGGGCTACATTCGGCTCACGTGGTTCAATCAAAAATATTTGCTGACGAAACTGCGAGACGGCATGAAACTTTTGGTCATCGGCAAAGCAAAATACGATTCGTGGTCGGGCGGCTTCAACCTCAACCAAATTCAAAGTTTCACGATTTTGGACGAGGACGAAGAGCCCGAATTGGGAATCACGCCGATTTATCCGTCGACGCTGGCCGTAACTCAAAACGTCCTGCGCACGGCCGTGAAAAATCTTTTGGCGTCGATGCCGCGGCTGTCAGAAATTTTGCCGGAAGAAATTTTGTCGGAGCAAAGATTGATGCCGCTGGACGATGCCTTCCGCGCGATTCATTTCCCGCAAGATTTTTTGGAGCTGGACGAGGCACGCCGACGTTTGGCTTTCGACGAATTATTTTTGATTCAGTGCGGGCTGATGTTGATCAAACGGCAAACGCAAGACGAACGGCTCGGAATCGCTCACAAAAAAAACGGCAAGCTCATCAAAAAAGTTCTGGCGAATTTGCCGTTCACGCTCACGGGCGACCAGAAAAAAGTTTTCCGCGCGGTGACCAAAGACATGGAAAGCAAACTGCCCATGCGCCGACTGATTCAAGGTGAAGTCGGTTCGGGCAAAACCGTCATCGCGATGCTGGCCTTGCTCAAAACCGTCGAGAGCGGCTTCCAAGGAGCGTTCATGGCACCGACAGAAATTTTGGCGACTCAACACTACGAAAAATTTTCCGCGCTGCTTGAGCCGCTTGGTGTGCGCGTCGAACTGCTCAGCGCAAAAGTCACACGCTCGAAAAAAATGCGCTCCGAAATCTACGAAAAAATTTCTTCGCACGAGCCGGACATAATCATCGGGACGCACGCGCTGATTCAAGAGGACGTCAAATTTTCAAAGCTCGGACTGGTCGTAACGGACGAACAACATCGTTTTGGCGTGACGCAACGGGCGACGCTCGAAAAAAAATCCGACGTCGTGCCCGATATGCTCGTCATGACCGCAACGCCAATCCCGCGCACAATGACGCTGACGGTTTACGGCGACCTGGACGTTTCGCTGATAAAAGAACTGCCGCCGGGACGCAAGCCGATAAAAACCGAAGCCAAAACCTCTCGCAGCAGAAAAAAAATTTATGATTTCGTCCGCGCAGAAATTTTGGCCGGCCGTCAAGCTTACGTCGTGTGCCCGTTGATTGAACACAGCGAATCCGAACAGCTGGCGCACATCGAATCCGCCGAAGAAATTTTCGACAATCTCTCCACGGGGATTTTCAGCGACGTTCCCTGCGCGCTCCTCCACGGCAAGATGAAGCCGCGCGACAAAGATGACATCATGGAAAAATTCCGCGACGGCGAGATTAAACTTTTGGTTTCGACGACGGTTATCGAAGTCGGTGTGGACGTGCCCAATGCAAGCGTCATGGTCGTCGAACACGCGGAAAGATTCGGACTGGCTCAACTTCATCAGCTGCGCGGGCGAGTCGGTCGCGGCTCGGAAAAATCTTTTTGCATTTTGATTTCCGACAGCAAAGCCGACTTCACCAAAGCCCGCCTGAAAATTTTGGAGACGACCGCCGACGGTTTCAAGCTGGCCGAAGAAGATTTGAAACTTCGCGGGCCCGGACAATTTTTCGGGGAAGCTCAACACGGCCTGCCCGATTTGAAAATCGCCGACGTTTTCCGCGACGTGGAAATTTTGTTGGCCGCCCGCGACGCCGCAGAAAAATTCATCACCGACGAGAACCTAAATTATTTTGCCGGGCTGAGGAAAAATCTTGCGCTCGCTTACGGCGAAAAATTCAACCAGATCACCGCGAATTAAAAAATCCCCGACGATTGATCGGGGAAATTTTTTTTCTTGAAACTCCTTCGATTAATGCTATAATGATTCGGTATTTGTTTCGAGAGTTTCTCTCTAAAAATTTTGGCGAAGGAGATTGAAATGGAAAACAAACAACAGGGTTCTCTGGCGGGATTTTTAGTTCCGTCAATCATCGGAATTATTTTGTTCATGATTCCCGTGCAATACGACGGGAGCTGGACAATCGTCGTGAAAATCGTCGCGGACATGATAAGCGATTCAATCGGCGAAATGTTGCCGGGACTTTGCGTCGGCATTGTGACGTTGTCGGCGATTCTCGGAATAGTTTTTCTCGGCAAGCCGAACTTTATCGCAACGTACCCGATTGTCGCAAACACGTTCTCGACGACGGCAATTTGGGTCGCAATTCGTATTCTCGGCGCGATTTTCATTTGGCTGACGTTTTTGGGCGTCGACGCGGACAATCCCGACAGCACAATCGGCTTGATAACTTCGGGCGACAACGGCGGCTTCGTGCTCAACGACCTGCTTAGCGTCCTCGTCGTAATATTTTTTCTGGCGGGACTGTTACTGCCGCTGTTGCTCGATTTCGGACTGCTTGAGTTTATCGGAGCGATGCTGACAAAAATCATGCGCCCGCTGTTCACGATACCCGGTCGCGCCGCCGTCGACTGTATCACGTCGTGGATTGGTGACGGCACGCTCGGCGTCATGCTTACGGCGAATCAATACGAAGGCGGCTACTACTCCAAGCGTGAGGCGGCGATTATCTCAACGACGTTTTCCGCCGTGTCGATAACGTTTTCAATCGTCGTGCTTGCGCAGGTTGAGTTGATGGAATACTTCGGGCTGTATTACATGCTCATTTGCGCGATTGGCATTGTGTGCGCGTTGATTCTGCCGCGAATCCCGCCGCTTAGTCTCAAGAAGGACGAATACCTCGTTGAAGGCAAAGCAATGGGCGAGTCGTTGCCCGAAGGTTACACGTCGTCGTTCCAATACGGTCTTGCGCTTGCCCGTGAACGCGTCGGCGAACACCGCGGCTTTGAACAGTTCATGGAAGGCGCCTTCAAGAACGCGGCGGGCATGTGGTT
>CAMNFC010000073.1 GCA_946536925.1 uncultured Selenomonadales bacterium
CCGGTTTTATTCTTTTAGCCATGATTATTGATTCTTTAGTGTGAACACATCCTAAAAAGTCTGATGAAAATTTTTGGAGGTGAGCTGAATGATTAAACTTGGCGTGCTGTGTTCGGGTCGCGGCACGGATTTACAATCGATAATTGACGCAATCGAGAGCGGCTTTTTGGAAGCGAAAATTTCCGTCGTGTTGACCGACAAACCGAACGTCGGAGCTTTGGCGCGGGCAAAGGCTGCCGGCATAAAAAATATTTGCGTCGACAGAAAAAATTTTTCCAATCGCGCAGATTTCGAGGCGGAACTTTTAAAAAATCTTTCGGGCGTCGACCTTGTAATTTTGGCGGGCTTCATGAGAATTTTGAGCGGAGACTTCGTAAAAAAATTTGAAGGGCGCATCATGAATATTCATCCGTCGCTTTTGCCGGCTTTCCCCGGCGCACACGCTCACCGCGACGTTTTGGCGTACGGCGCAAAAATTTCCGGCTGCACGGTTCACTTCGTCGACGAGGGCACGGACTCCGGCCCGATAATTTTGCAGGCGGCCGTTGAAGTTTTGGAAGACGACACGGAAGAAACTTTGGCGGCCAGAGTTTTGGAACAGGAGCACAAAATTTATCCGCTGGCGATCAAGCTGTTCATCGACGGGCGGCTTAAAATCGTCGGGCGCAGAGTTGAAATTGGAGGCGGGAAAATGAAAATCAAACGGGCGTTAATCAGCGTGTCGAACAAAATCGACGTGGTGGACTTCGCCAAAAAACTCAGCAAGTGCGGCGTCGAAATCATCAGCACGGGCGGCACCGGCAAAGCGATTCGTGCGGCGGGCGTCCCCGTCACCTACGTCAGCGATCTGACCGGCTTCCCCGAAATCATGAACGGGCGAGTAAAAACTCTCAACCCGAAAATTCACGGCGGGATTTTGGCCGTGCGCGACAACCCCGAACATCTTCAGCAGATGAAAGAAAACGACATCGAGCCGATTGATCTTGTCGTCGTCAATCTTTATCCGTTCAAGCGCACGATTCGCAAGCCCAACGTCACGCTCGAAGACGCGATTGAAAATATTGACATCGGCGGACCTGCGATGATTCGTGCGGCCGCGAAAAATTTCAAATTCGTTACGGTCGTGACCAACCCCGAACATTACGACGAGATCGCCGCTCTGATAAAAGAGCACGGAGAAGTTCCCCTCGACGTGAGAAAAAAATTGGCGGCCGAAGCTTTCGCGCACACGGCAGACTACGACGCGGCCATCACAAAATATCTTTCCGAAGTTTGACGAAAAAATTTTTTCAAGACGAACTCTCGCGGGAAAAATCTTGCGGGAGTTTTTGATTGCGCCGGCCGAACAGTTGACAGAATCGCCGCCGTTATTTATGATTGATTGACTTCAAAGGGAGGTAATTCATTTGGAAACATTGACAGGAATGGAACGGACGAACGGCTGCGGCGAGTTGCGCATTTCTGACGTCGGAAAAGATGTGCGGCTGGCGGGCTGGGTCTCTCGTCGGCGCGACCACGGCGGATTAATTTTCGTGGACATGCGCGACAGGAGCGGACTCGTGCAAGTTGTCTTCGACGGCTCGACCGAAGGCCTCGACTTCGCAAAGGCCGAGACGCTCCGAAACGAATTTGTTATCGGCGTGCGCGGAAAAGTTCGTGCGCGCTCTGAAGATACAATCAATCCGAAAATGGCGACGGGCGAAATCGAAATCCTCGTCGAAGAATTGAGAATCCTCAACAAGGCGAAGACTCCTCCGTTTTACATTCAAGACGGCGTGGACGTGGATGAAATGGTTCGCCTGCGTTATCGTTATCTCGACTTGCGCCGCCCCGAAATGCAACGCAATATTATCCTGCGGCACCGCGTCACGAAAATCATGCGCGATTACCTCGACGAGAACGGCTTCCTGGAAATTGAAACGCCAATGCTCTGCCGCTCGACGCCCGAAGGTGCCCGCGACTTCCTTGTGCCCAGCAGATTGAATCCCGGACAATTTTACGCGCTGCCCCAGTCCCCGCAAATTTTCAAACAGCTGCTCATGGTCTCCGGCTTCGAAAAATATTTCCAGATTGTGCGCTGCTTCCGCGACGAAGATTTGCGCGCCGACCGTCAGCCCGAATTCACTCAGCTCGACATTGAAACTTCCTTCCTCAATCAAAACCAAATCCTGACGATTATGGAAGGGCTCGTGAAAAAAATTTTTGAATCGACGCTCGACGTGAAAGTTGAAATTCCTTTCAAGCGCATGAGCTGGGACGAGGCGATGACGCGCTTTGGAACCGACAAACCCGATTTAAGATTCGGCATGGAGTTGCAAGATATTTCCGAATTCGTCAAAGGCTCCGACTTCAAAGTTTTCAACAGCGTCTTGGAGCGCGGCGGTCAAGTCAAAGTCATTCGCGTCGACGATTACGCAAACATTCCGCGCAGAGAGCTCGACGGCCTTGTCGAGTACGTGAAAATTTACGGCGCGAAAGGTCTTGCGTGGATTCAATACACCGAGGAAGGCGTCAAGTCTCCGTTCAAAAAATTTTACAGCGATGAAACTTTTGAGCAGATTAAATCGGCGACGGGTTGCAAGACGGGCGATTTACTTTTGGTCGTCGGCGATAAAGCTTCGGTCGTGGCTCAGGCTCTCGGCGAACTTCGATTGGAGATGGCTCGCCGCAGAAATTTAATCGACGCGGACAAACTTTGCTTCCTTTGGATTGTCGACTTCCCGATGTTCGAGTACGTCGAGGAAGACAAACGCTTCAAGGCCATGCATCACCCGTTCACTTCCCCGCGCGAAGAAGATATCGACTTGCTGTTGACGAATCCCGAAAAAGTCAAGGCCAACGCGTACGATATCGTTTTGAACGGCGTGGAAGTCGGCGGCGGCTCCTTGAGAATTTATCAACGCGACGTTCAAGAAAAAGTTTTCGAGGCAATCGGTTTGACGCACGAGGAAGCTTACGCCAAGTTCGGATTTTTAATGGACGCCTTCGAGTTCGGCACGCCGCCCCACGGAGGAATTGCTTTCGGCCTGGACAGATTGATCATGCTCATGGCCAAAAGAAAATCTATCCGCGACGTCATCGCCTTCCCGAAAACTCAAAGCGCAATCGACCCGATGAGTCACGCGCCAAATGAAGTCGACGAAAAACAATTGCGCGAACTCTACATAAAAACCGCCGTCAAGAAAAAATAATTCGGGCAAATTCTTCTTGAAAATTTTCACGCAACTGTGGTATTATTTCTGGCGAGGAGGTCGATTTTTATGGTTAAATACGAAGTGAAGATGACAAGCATCGGCAAGGACGCACCGGCTTATCTTTCCAGCAACAGCGCGTTCATTCTGCTTAACGAAAAAATTCGTCCGGCTCTGGCGGATATGGTCGTCGAGCACACGGTCGGCGAACTTGCGGCCGAAATCGTGGCGGGCGACAAACTCAAAGTCGGCAAGAGCGAATTTGAAGTCGTCAAGGTCGGCGACGCAGTCAACAAAAATTTGCGCGAAGAAGGCCACTGCACAATCGTCGTCAACGGCGAAGCGACCATGCCCGGCCAAATCGCCGTCAAAGGTGTGCGCCCGCCGCGTCTTCGTTTGGGCAACGAAATTAAATTTTATACCGAGGAATAATTTTTATCTTTGACTAAAATTTTTCATGCAGCCTCTTCGAGAAATTGGAGGGGCTTTAAATTTTTTCAAGGAGCTGAGAACGTGAATTTTTTGAAAAAATTTTTTGCGGCGGCGGTGATGAGCGCGACGATTTTTTTCGCTTGTGAAGTCGAGGCGGCCGATTATTACAGCGCGATTTATCGGACGGTCAACAGCTACAATTCAAACGGCGTCGAGTGCGATTGGATCACCCGCGCGATTCTTTATGCGTCGAGCGAATATCAAGTTGATCCGATTTTGATCACGGCGATAATGGAGGCCGAAAGCGGCTTCGACTTCCACGCAACCAGTCCCGTGGGCGCAATCGGTTTGATGCAGCTGATGCCCGAGACCGCCGCGTATTTGGGCGTCAATCCTCACAACCCGCTGGAAAATGTTTTGGGCGGCACACGTTTCATTCGCGACCAGCTCGGCCGCTTCAAAGATTGGGGAATTTATTCCGTTACCGATGCCGTGGCTGCCTATAACGCCGGGCCGGGTGCCGTCGAAAAATATGGCGGCGTCCCAAATTATTCCGAGACCGTCAATTACGTCATCAAGGTCGCGAACAATTACAAAAAACTTTTGGCTCTCGTTCAATCGTAAAAAATTTTTTTTGAAAATCTTCCGCCCGAAAACGCGGGAGATTTTTTTAATTTGAAATGTTCAAAGCCGTATGCTAGAATTTTATGCGAGGTGAACGAATATGCGAAAGACAATCGTTGAAATTTTGAAGAACGCGGGCGACAATTTTACTTCCGGCGAGAGCATCGCCGGCGGCTTGGGGATTTCGCGCACGGCCGTCTGGAAACATATTCAAAAACTTCGAGAAAACGGCTACGAAATTCTGAGTCACGCGCGACGCGGCTACAAACTCAAAGACGCGCCCGATCTCCTTTTGCCCGGCGAAATTCAAATCGGGCTCGAAACTCAAATCATCGGCAAGGAAATGCATTACGAACCTTCCGTCGACTCGACAAACCGAATCGCCAAAGCTCTGGCATATCACGGGGCGGCCGAGGGCACAATCGTCGTCGCCGAGGAGCAACACGGCGGCAAGGGGCGTCTCGAAAGAAATTTTTATTCGCCGCGCGGAAAAGGAATTTGGTTTTCGGTTATCCTGCGCCCGAATTTTTTGCCGCACGACGCGCCCAAGTTCACGCTCATGGCGGCGGTCGCCGTCGCCGAGGCCATGAAACGTTTCAACCTCAAGGCGGGGATTAAGTGGCCCAACGATATCATGTTCGACAATCGGAAACTCGTCGGCATCTTGACGGAGATAACTGCCGAACTCGCCAAGATAACTTATATGGTAATAGGAATTGGCATTAACGTCAATATAAGCCGCGAAGAATTTCCCGAAGAACTTCAGCCGATTGCCGCGTCGCTGTCGGAAATGAGCGGCGAAGAAATTTCTCGCGTGCAATTTTTCCGCGCACTCCTCGAAGAGTTCGACAAACTTTATCTCACGGTCAGCGCGTCGGGTTTCGCTGAAGTCTTGAAACTTTGGAGAGATTATAACGTGACGCTCGGAAAAAATGTCCGAGTGATTTCGTTGAGCGACGGCGAAGATTTCACGGGCAAAGCAGTTGACTTGAATGCGGACGGCGCGCTCGTCGTCGAAACGGAAAGCGGGCGGCGCGCAGTTTACGCGGGCGACGTGTCGATTAGGATTTAGGATTTGGGATTTAGGATTTAGGGATTTCAAAACTCCTAACTCCTAACTAAACAGATTCGGGACTTGATTTGATGAAATTTAATGCAAGAGACATCGACATGCTCCACGGCTCGCTGTGGGACAAAATAATTTTGTTCGCGTTGCCGCTCGCGCTAACCGGCGTCATGCAACAGCTCCTCAACGCCGCGGATGTCTTCACGCTCGGAAAGTTCGTCGGCAAAAATGCAATGGCCGCCGTCGGGAACAACATCTCCATGGTCGGGCTGATTGTCAGCCTGATGATGGGCTTGAGCCTCGGCGCGAACGTCGTCATTGCCCAAAACATCGGCGCAAAAAGAATTGACCGTGCCCACGCGGCGGTGAGCACGGCTTTTGTTTTGTCGATTGCCGCAGGAATTTTTTTCTGTCTCCTCGGCGAACTTTTGGTCGAACCGATTTTTTATTTCCTCGAAGTGCCCGCAAGCGTCGTGGGCATGGCGGAAAGTTATCTGCGAATTTTTTTGCTCGGCTTGCCCGCGATTAGTCTTTACAATTTTCAGGCGGCGATTTTCCGCAGCAAGGGCGACACGCGCACGCCTCTGATTGCTCTGACCTTTGCTGGCGGAGTGAACATTTTGCTGAACCTTTTGTTCGTCCTGCAATTTGATTTGGGAATTGCGGGCGTGGCGGCGGCGACGACTCTCGCAAACTTTTTCAGCGCGATAATTTTGTTCGCGGAGCTTTTAAAAGCCGACGGCGTCATCAAACTCCACTTGAACGCGTTGCTCGTCGACAAGGAAGAACTTTTTGAAATTATCCGAATCGGTTTGCCCGCGGGCGTCCAAGGCATGGTTTTCTCCCTGTCGAATCTTTTGATTCAAGCGGCGATAAATTCTCTCGGCGCGGACGCGATGGCTGCTTCTGCCGCGGCGTTCACGATTGAGATAAATGTTTTTTGCGTCGTCAACGGCTTCGGTCAGGCGGCCACAACTTTTGTCGGACAAAATTACGGCGCGGGAAATTTTCGGCGGTGCAAGCGGGCGACGTGGGTTGCCATGGGTTTGAGCACGCTTTTTATGCAGACGCTTGCCTTCGTGATTTTGTTTTTCGCCGAAGAAGTTTTGAGCCTCTTCAACAGCGACCCCGAAGTCATCCGCCTGGGCGTGATTCGTCTTTGGTACATCGTCGCGCCGGAAATTGTCAACGTGGCAATGGAAGGTTTGTCGGGTGCTCTGCGCGGCTACGGAATTTCTTTGACGCCCGCCGTGATAACTTTGATTTGCGTTTGCGGAACGCGCGTCGTCTGGGTTTTTACGATGTTCAGAAATATTCCCGCTTACGAAACACTCATGGCGGTCTATCCGATAAGCTGGTTCATCACGACGATATTTTTAATCGCGGCGTATTTTTATCACATGAAACGATTAAAGCCCGCGCGAGCCTGAAAAAAATTCTCCGAGGGTTATTGGTAAAGTCAAATAAAAGAAAAACGCAAGGTCGGACGCCCGTCGCTCAATTCAAGAGTTGTTCTTAGCGGAATTTTATGGATACTCAAAAATGGAGCGCGTTGGTGTGATTTACTTGCGGCGGGAATATTCACGACAGCGAAGAGGCTGTTGCTCTTCTAAAAGGCATATTTCAGCGAATCAAAAATTATCGCCACGTCGTCACGCGCTGCGACAAATTGACTTTTTGCTTTGAGAATTCGTTTTACTCGCTGCCATTCATTTTTACTTTACCAACACACCCTAATTCCAAGTTAATTGTGCGCGGCGCACCGTTCATTTCGGCAACGAGGGCGTCGCGTATTTTTACTTCGCGCTCGTCGACGACCTGCATGGCGAAGCCCGCGTGAACCAAAACATAATCGCCGACCTTTGCTTCGGGCAGAAGCATGAGACTGGCCGAACGTTTTACGCCCGCCCTCTCGACCGTGGCCAAATCTCCGTCGATCTTCAAAACTTTTGCGGGAAAAGCCAAACACATTTTCAAATCACCTCGCGCCCATTATACACTCTTTTAGGGTTTGTTGGTAAATTGAAAGTGAATACCGGAAGCAGCAAGTCCGCCGGTCAACATCACTTTTAAAAATTGCATTTTGTTGTTGAGTTGCCGCCGCGCGACACGCCGATTGCCTGCTCTTTCATGAGCGTCAGTTAAATCTTTGCGGTAAAATGAATTTGACATAAGCCATGACCTGCTTTTAAACCTATTTTATCAAAGAACTGCTTGTGTTATTTATTTTTAGGGTGTGTTCACACTATTGAATTAAGGAAAATTAACGAGTAAAATAAA
>CAMNFC010000074.1 GCA_946536925.1 uncultured Selenomonadales bacterium
CGTCCATTGCCTGCAAAACCCACGGCAAGCCCGAATATTTCAGCTCGTGCAAAAGAGTCGTCATGTAGCTCGATTTTCCTGCACCGGCCACGCCCACCGCGCAGAAGCTCAAATATTTGTCGTGGAAAAGAATTTGCGGCGGGAGAGGTTCACCGCATTCTTTGCAGGCCGCCTCGCGAATCGTCAAGCCGTGGTTCCTGCAAAATTTTCTTTTGCACACGGGCAGCCGCCCTTTGAATTTGTCGGCGAAGGTCAGCTTGACTTCGTGGCGGTTGTCTTCGTCGGGCACGCAAAAAAATTTCATGTTGCTCAATTTTATTTCTCTCAAGCAGTGCGGGCAAATCGCCGCCGATTTGTTGAACATTTACAAAAACCTCCGCGGTCTATTTTTTCGGGACGATTAAACTGTCGGGGCGCGACGCTTTGAGCTCAAAAAATTTTTCGTCGTCTTTGGACGTGAGGAGCTTGACGACCGTGCCCGAAGAAATTTCCTTCCAAATTTCGTTCGGCAAATCGAATTCCAGCCGCCCGCCGACGTAGCCTTCTTTGTACGCGCGAACGGTGCCCAAAGTTTTCGTGGCCGAATCGCCCGCCTCGATGTTCATGCGTCCGTCGCTGCGGCAAACCAAAAACATTTTGGGCGTGGGTTTGGCTCGGCTCTCGATGATTAGCTTGCAATTTTTTGCGTGGATTTCTTTTTTGAAAAGGCCGCTCGTGCCCCACTCCAACCGATAAGAAATAATTTCTTTGGGGCGATTGTCCAGCGTCAAAGTGCTCGGCGCGCAATAGGCTTCCGTTCCGTCGGGGAATCTGTATTCGCCAATGACCGTGATGAAAATTTCTTTGGGCGGCAGGTGCGTCTGCGAAATGAATTTGTCCAGCTCGTATTTCGTCGCGTAAATCCGATTCATGCGCCGCGCCTTGGCCGTCTCAATCGTGGCGTAAAGTTCGTCGGCGTCGCCCGCGTTGATTTTGTAGTGAATCATGTACAAATTTTCCGGCACGGATTTTAAAACGAGTTTCAAGCCGCCCGCGTCCAGCTGAGTTTTTTGAGGATCAATTTCGCACGGCTCGACGTTGGCGCAGGTAAAAATTTCGTTGACGATTCCGAGTTCGTGCGTCGCGCTGATGACGGCAATTTTCACGGTCTCGCCGCTCAAAAAAAATTCGCAGGTCTCGTCGAGGCTCTCGGCCTTCTTGCAGACGACGCCGCTGCCAAAAATTTCGTCGACTTTATCAAGCTCGAAAAGTTTTTTGTCGACCGCAACGTCCTTGACGATTTCTTTGAACCAGACGGAAAAATCGCCCGTGGATTTCCAGCGGAAAGAAGCTCGCCCGCCTCTTACGGAGCAAATCAGATTCTCCAAAAGTTTTGGCGGCTTTTCGGGCGTCAGGCTCACCGTCAAACCGTGGCTGTATTTATAATTTTTTTCGATGTTCCACACGCCGCTGAAAATTTCGTCGTCGCTGCGTCGAGAAAAAATTTTTTGATTGTTGGCTGCGTCTTGGGCGTCACGATAAACACATTGCAGGCGATACTGATAAATCTTGCGATTTTTTACGCTGTTGTCGGTGAAGGGCGATTGAACGCAGTCGGCCACCACGACGCTTTTGCCCGCGCTATCGGAACGCAAAATCCGAATGCCCAAACAATTTTCGCTCGGCAGCCGCCAAATAAATTTGCACGCGCCGCCCTCGGTCTTGGCGATCAATTTTTTCTCGTCGAGGTCGCTGTAATGGACGGCGGTCGTTGTCGTCGGCGAGGAAATCGTCCCAAGCCGCGTGGAAAAAATCGCGTAGCCGTAAAGCACGCCGGGCTTTACGTTCACGTCGGCAAATTCCAGGCGGTCGCTGTTCTCAATCAAAATTTCTCCGTCGCGATAAGTTTTCGGCACGCCGTCGATTTTTTTTATCAGCGTGTAAGTCAAGCCCAAATCGTTCGGAGCCTGCCAAGAGATGTTGCAAACCAGATTCGACGTTGAGAGGCTCGCGCTCGTCGACTTTGCTTTGACGGAAATTTTTCCGAACGCGGGCGAATAATTTTCCCTCAACGTGGCGACAATCGCGGGCGGATTTTTCGGCGGGATGAGTTTCAATCTTTCCTGCGCGGGCTTGAAATCTTTTATCTTGCGCAAAATTTCCATGCAGTCGCTGACGGCTTTGGCGGGCGCAATCGACAGGCTCGGCAATTTTTTTTCCGCCCAAGCAAAAAGTTCGCGCTTCTTGAGCTCGGCGGCGATTTTGTTTATGCGCCACTCGATTTTCTTCACGTCGTTTGATTCGGGCTTGAGGACTTTTGCCTTCGCGAGAATTTTTATAATCTCGGCCGTGACGAGGTGGACGTCTTCGTCGGCGTTGCGTGCCTGTTCGACAAGATCGAGCATGGAATTTGCCTCGGCCACGTACGCGGAAAAATTTTTGAACTCGACGAGAGAAAAATCGCAGGCCGTGCACTTCGAGGCGGTCGCGGGAATTTTTTTTCCGCACTTGGGACACTCGACGAAAAAATTTTCCCCGCAGATTTTGCAGCGCGAACTTTGAGCCTCCTCGCGTGTCCGAAAATTTTCGAAGCCGCCGCAGTTTGCGCACGTCATGCAAAAAGAATTTTCCTGCGCGTCGACGGCTGACTCGTAAGGATTTTTCAGCAGGCCGGCCGCCTTGTTGTAAAGTGCCAGGCTCAACTCGTACGTCAAAAAATTTGGGAACGTCCGCCGAATCCGATTGATGCAGTTGTCCGCAAAATAATTGTCGCGTTTGAAAAGTTCGGGCGCGGCTTTTATCTTCGCGAAAAAATCTTGGAGCGTCTCAATCTTTATCGAGTGATCATATTTGAAGCGGCTGTCGTCCGTGTTGAAAACTTGAGTCTGCGCAAGGTTGAGCAAAGCTTTGAGCGATTGCCACTGCTCAATCGGCGCGGAATATTTTTTTGCCTCGTCACGAAAAATTTCCCGCAAGTCTTCGGTCGAACGGCGGCGATAAAAATCCGGCGACGGCTCAATTTGATTTTCCAGATGAAACGCCAGCTCATAGAGGTCGAAAATTTTTTTTGACCAGGGAAAATTTTTTTCGTCGGGCACCAGACGGAACGCCGCAAAATTTTTCCGCAGCTCGTCCATTATCGAATCGGGCAGAAAAAAATTATTCAGCGTCGACAAAATTTTTTGCGCGGCCAAAGCCGGTTTAATCTCGAAACCTTGAGAGCGATACGTCGCCTCGATTGTGGCCGCGGAGAGTTTGAGCTTGTCGCGAATTTGCCGAATCTGCGACTGATTGACTTGCAAGGTGCCCTGCGTGTCGCCGCGTTGAATGTCGATGTAGAGGCGCAACTCTTCCACGCGTTTTAATTTCAAACTTTCGGCGGCCTGCTGGCGGAATCGCGCGTTGTCTATCGTCAGAGCAATCAGATTGTCTTCCAAAAGTTCTTCGCGGATTTCTTTCAGGCGCGTGGGGTCGACCGTCGTGTTGAGTTCGCTCGTCAACTTTTTTTTCCACGACTCATAGGCCGCGCGAATTTTTTTCACGTTGTCGGGAGGGTCAAATTCCAAGCCGAGCATTTCAAAAATATTTCGTTTCGCCAAATTCAATCCTCCTTTCTTTGTGAAATTATTTTAGCACCTTTTCCACGAAAAAAAAACCGCCGAAGCTTTTTGCCTCGACGGAAAAATTTTTCCCCGAAACTTTTTTACAATTCGCCGCGAGCCTCGCGTCTGGAAAGTTCTTCCATGATCGCGGGATATTCTTTGTCGAGTTTGTAAATCGACAAGACGAGCAGCAGCGAAACCCAGATGATGATCATGCCGAAGATGTAAATGTTTACGATCATATCGATTGCGCTTTGCGGTTGGACGGCGTCGGCGGTGGTGGAGGCCACGTAGCCGCTCATGGACATCAGCCAGGTGATGAACGCGCCGCACAAGCCCGTGCCGAGTTTGTAGCCGATTGAGCCGCCGGAGAAAATCAAACCTTCGGTGCGGATGTGGAATTTGTATTGGCCGTACTCGACGCAGTCGCCCAGGAAGCCGAAGATAACCGAGTTCAACGGAGCGAAGCCCACGCCGCGGATAAAGCAGCTGAAGATGACCCAGTTAAAATCTGTCGGGTGCGTGCAATAAATCAGATGACCGATCAACGCGACCGCGCAGCCGATCATCGACATGTTGCGCTTGCCAAATTTTTTCAAAAGGAACGGGCAGAACAGAACTGTTGTTGCAATCGTCGTGACGACTTCCAAAAGCAGCAGCATGCTGAAGAGCGAATCGTCGAAGAAAATATATTTGCAATAGTACGGCAGGACGGTGCCCGTGACCATTTGGATTATACATTGCATCATCCAGATGAACGCGGCCATCAAGAAATATTTGTTCATGAGCAGGCATTTGATCGCGCGGCCGACGGGAAGTTTGTCTTCTTTTTTGCGCGCCTCAATGACAACTTTTTCCTCGCACTGTTTGAAGCAAAGCAGCAGGAGGAAGAGTGCCAGCACTGCCCAAATGCTCATGACGATGATCCAAGCGGTTTGGTTGTCGCCGAAAACTTTAATCAGCGGGAGCGTGGCGGTAAATGGAAATGATTTTGCCGACAGGCGAGAGTGCCATACGTGTGACAGAGAGCATGTCGCGCTCGTGAGAAGAACGAGTCATCATCGCCGAAAGTGAACCGTACGGCAAGTTCAGCGCGGTGTAGCAGACCGCGTTGCAGAAGTTGTACGTGATGAACAGGTAAACAAATTGCGTGAAGTCCGAGACACCCTGCGGCACGCAGTAAATCAAAACAATCGACACGCAGAAAGGAATGCTCGACCACAAAACCCACGGGCGGGACTTGCCCCATTTGGAATTCGTGCGCTCGACGATGAAACCCATGATGACGTCAGAGACACCGTCGAAGCAACGGGATAAGAGCATGACCAGGCCGACCGTCGTGGGTTCGACGCCCGCATAGTCCGTGTAAAAAAATGTCAAAATCGTCATCGCGCCGGCAACGACGTTACAGGCCGTGTCGCCGAAACCGTAGCAGATTCGAGTAAACCAGGAAAGTCTCTCGTCGACGGCGGGCGAAACGTTCGGAGTAGCTGTGCTCATTTTTTTTCCCTCCTTAGAAATTTTCTTCAAGATATGTTCAAGGCGAGCCGCTCGCGCAAGCAGCCCGCCCGAACAAAATTTTTTTATGTGAAGGGGTTTGGTTAATCTTGGAAAATCGCTTTGACTGCCGCGGCCGTATCTGTCAGCGGGAAAAGTTCGTAGCCGACGCGATACTGATAGCCCAGACGTTTGAGCGTTTCATAGACGGCGTGATAATTTATTTCGCCGGTGCCGGGTTCGTGGCGGCCGGGGCAATCGGCGATGTGAATGTGTCCGATCTGATCAAAATATTTTTCAATGTTGTAGCACAGCGCGCCCTCGTTGTATTGCACGTGATAAGCGTCGAAGAGAATCATCAGATACGGCGAGTTGATAAGGCGCGTGACTTCGGCTGCCATTTGCGTCGTCTGCAAAAAATTCCCGACGTGATCGACTTTGATGTTGAGGCCTTCCAAATTCATGCGGATTTTATATTCCTCGGCGAGCTTGACGGAGGCCAGCAGCGTATCGTACATCGAGCAAAGTTTAACCGTGTCGGAAAGTTCGTCGTAGTGATTGACGACAACTCCGCCGTCGCCGAGCGCGTTTGAATGAATCGTGACTGTGACCGCGCCGACTTTTTTTGCCGCGTCGAGGGAAGCCTTCAAATTTTCAAGATATTTTTCTTTGTGCGTGGGGTCGACGAGCGAGAAGTCATTGTCGCCGTTGAAGCCGCTGATTGTGATTTGAGCCGCCTGAGCCGCGTCGCGAACTTTATCCAAGTCACGAATGCGCCAATCCCAAAATTCAACCGCCTCGAAGCCGTCAGCTTTGGCCGCCGCGAATCTCTCATAAAAATCTTTTTCGGTGTAAAGCGTGTCGATGCATGCGCAACGTTTCAACATGACGGAGGCCTCCTCACACGTCGACTTCGGAAATTTTCACGGGACGACCTTCCTTGCAAGATTTTGTAGCGGCCGCCGCCATCAGCACGGGATAAAGTCCGTCTTCGCCGGTCACGGGAGTTTCCTCGTTGTTGACGATTGCCTTGGCGAAAGCTTTCATCTCGGAGACAAAAGCCTGCTCGTAACGATCCCACATGACTTGGAAGGCCGTGCCGCCGACAGTTCCGTTTGCGTCCGCGAAAGTTGCCGTGTTGGGAATGTCATTGCCGTTTATCGCCACGCCTTTATCGCCGAAAACTTCCACGCGCTGATCGTAGCCGTAAACCGCGCGGCGGCTGTTGTCGATCGTAGCGATTGTGCCGCCTTTGAATTTGAGCGTGACGACTGCGGTATCGACGTCGCCGGCCTCACCGATTGCAGGATCAACCAAAACTGCGCCCGCCGCGAAAACTTCTTCGACCTCGTCGCCGGCCAGGAAACGTGCCATGTCAAAATCGTGAATCATCATGTCGTAGAAAATTCCGCCCGAAACTTTGACGTAAGCAATCGGGGGCGGTTCGGGGTCGCGCGAAGAAATTTTGATGATGTGCGGCTTGCCGATTTTGCCCGCACGAACCATGTCATAAACCGCGCGATGATTGTGGTCGAAGCGACGGCAGAAACCGATTTGCAATTTGATTCCGGCCTCCTTCGCCGCGTCGATTGCCTCGTGAACTTTTTTCAGGTCGTAGTCAATCGGCTTTTCGCAGAAGCAATTCTTACCGGCCTTGGCTGCCTCGATGATGTATTTGGAATGCGTGTCGGTGGAAGAGCAAATCGCGACGGCTTCGATTTCCGGATCGTTGAAGATGTCGTCGGCGTTCTTCGTCACGTTTTTGATTCCGAACTGCGCGGCGTAAGCTTCGGTCTGTTCGTTTGCGAAGGGGTCGGCCACGGTTTTGATCTCGAGCTCGGGCACGAACAGCGAAATATTTCTGATGTGCACCTTGCCGATTCTGCCTGCTCCGATAACTCCAATCTTCATTAGGGTGTGTTCACACTAAAGAATCAATAATCATGGCTAAAAGAATAAAACCGG
>CAMNFC010000075.1 GCA_946536925.1 uncultured Selenomonadales bacterium
GGCGGCTTTGAATTCAGGAGATACACGCGATGAGAAAAATTTTTAGGAACGATTGGGCTGAGCTTTTGGATGACGAACTCAAGGAGCCGTATTACCAAGAGCTGCGAAAATTTTTAATCGACGAGTACAGCACGAAAAAAATTTTCCCGAACATGTACGATATCTTCAACGCGCTGCACTTCACGAGTTACGCCGACACAAAAGTTGTCATCTTGGGGCAAGATCCGTATCACGAGCCGGGTCAGGCGCACGGGCTGAGTTTTTCTGTTTTGCCGAACGTGCCGCCGCCGCCGTCGCTGATGAATATTTTTAAAGAGTTGCGCGACGATTTGGGTTGCTTCATTCCCGATAACGGCTGCTTGAAACCTTGGGCGGATCAGGGCGTCTTGCTTTTGAACGCGGTCTTGACGGTCAGAGCTCACGCGGCAAATTCTCATCGCGGTCACGGCTGGGAAATTTTCACGGACAAAATCATCCGCCTGCTAAACGACCACGAACGTCCGCTTGCTTTCATCTTGTGGGGGCGGCCTGCGCGGAGCAAAAAAAATATGATAACGAATCCTCGCCACTTCATCGTTGAGTCGGCGCACCCAAGTCCGCTTTCCGCGAGCGGTGGATTTTTTGGCAGCCGTCCGTTTTCCCGCGTGAATAAATTTCTTGAATCGATCGGCGAGACTCCAATCGACTGGCAAATTCCAAACCTCAAGGAGGCCGGCCATGACTAAGAAAAATATTTCTCGAATCCTTCTTGCGATTTTAATTCTCTCGAACGTTTATCTGGTTTGGCGAATCAATTCCAACACGATGTCGATTGCTTCCTATGACGCGGGAATCAATCAGCGCACGGGCGTCGGTCGCCTCGAAAGTTTTTGGACAAATTATATCGGCGGCTCGAAAAATTTTTCCAGCTACGAGGACAGGGAACGCGCCGAATCCGACAGCCAAACTTCCACGTACGTTTTGATTTTTTTGGACGTCGTTTTGATCGGAGCAATTTATTTCCTCAGCCGCAAACCCAAACCGAAGCCCGCGCCCGTTGAAGACGATTGGAGGAGCCCGCGCCGGTCGCGGAGACGCCGTTAATTTTCTTTGAGGAAGTCGCGGCACCAATAACGAATTTCGTCGAGCCGCTTGTAAAGATTTTTCCCGGGGCAATCCGTGTCGTTCAAATTTTTGTGGCCGACGATGACGCCTTTTTCTAGCGGGTCGAGTTTATATTTTTGACAGAGCCACGCCGTCAGAAGTTTGAGCGATTTCATTTGCTCGTGCGTGGGAGAGGCCATCTCAAAATTTCCCGCGACGCAAATCCCGATTGAGTTCATGTTGTGGTGGAGGGCGTGCGCGCCGACCGCCGTGATTTTTCGTCCCTGCTCAATCGTGCCGTCCTTGCGAATCACAAAATGATAGCCGATGCCCGCCCAGCCGTTCACGTCCTGATGAAATTTGTGGATGCCCTCGGCGGAAGAATCTTTGTCGCCTTCGGGGAAGCCCGCGTGATGAATCACGACGACTTCGGTCTTGGGGCGTTCGTTGTATTCGGTGAAGTGCAAAAACAATTTTTTAATCGGCGGCTGCCACGTCTCCAAAACGTAAGCGTCGGCTGTTCTCGCGCCGAAAAAAAATCCTGCTGCGGCCAACAACGTTACGACCAAAAATTTTTTTCTGTCCATGATTTTTTCCTCCCGTGAAATTTTTTTGAAGCCTTCCTGCAAAAATATTGTATTCATGAACGGAAAATCTTGCAACCCTTAACTTTTATGTTATAATTCGTTTCGGTTTTGAAAATATTTCTTAACGGAGGCAATGAACCATGAAGATAGGAATTCTCGGATACGGCAACCTCGGACGCGGCGTGGAATGCGCCGTCAAAGAAAACCTCGACACGCAGCTCGTTGCGGTCTTCACTCGTCGCGACCCGTCGAAAGTCAAAATTCAGACGCCGAATGTGCCCGTGCTCAACGTGGCGGACGCAAAAGATTGGGTCGGCAAAATCGACGTGATGATCCTTTGCGGCGGCAGCGCGACCGATCTCCCCACGCAGACGCCCGAATATGCCAAAATGTTCAACGTCATCGACAGCTTCGACACGCACGCGAAAATCCCCGAACACTTCGCTAAAGTCGACGAGGCAGCAAAATCTTCCGGCCATGTCGCGATAATTTCTGTCGGCTGGGATCCCGGAATGTTCTCGCTGATTCGCGCTTATGCAAACGCGATTCTCCCCGACGGAAAAGATTACACTTTCTGGGGCAAAGGTGTCAGCCAGGGTCACTCCGATGCGATTCGCCGCGTCAAAGGCGTCAAGAATGCCAAGCAGTACACCGTGCCGATTGAAAGCGCGCTCGAAGCAGTCCGCAGCGGAAAAAATCCCGAGCTCACCACGCGCCAAAAACATCTGCGCGAATGCTACGTCGTTTTGGAAGAAGGAGCTGACGCAGCCGAAGTCGAGAACGCGATCAAAACCATGCCGAATTATTTTGCGGACTATGACACGGTCGTAAACTTCATCAGCGAAGAAGAACTTTTGACCAAACACGCGGGGCTTGCTCACGGCGGCTTTGTCATTCGCTCCGGCAAAACCGGCATGCAAAAGGAAAACAATCACATCATCGAGTTCAACCTCAAGCTTGATTCAAATCCCGAATTCACCACGAGCGTTTTGGTCGCTTATGCCCGCGCGGCGTATCGCCTCAACAAAGAAGGCAACAACGGCTGCAAAACCGTTTTCGACATCGCGCCCGCATATCTTTCCGCTCAAGACGGCGCAGAACTTCGCGCACACATGCTTTAAAAAATTATGACGCTCACTCCTCCGCAACCGCCGACGGCTCCCGCGCCCGCAATCCGTCCGACACCGCCGACTCCTCCGCGAATCGACAAGACGCCCTTTGAAAAAAATTCCGCGGAAAAAATCGACGACGAGTCGCCCGAAACGCAAGCCAAGGAAGCCGTCGCCAACGGTGCCGGAGCTTTGACGAAAAGAACAGTCGAACGAAACGACGAGCAAACTCCGCCAGCCAATCAAACCGTAACTGTCATTCCGCCAGACGCGCCGCTCGTTGGCGACACGCAATCGGATTACGACAGAGGCCGAGACGTTTTGCGCGAATTCAAGGAGCTCGACGCCCGCGAGGCAAAATCTTCTGCTCCGCCCGCGCAAACTTCTTCCGAGCAAACCGTCGCGCCGAAG
The DNA here is from genome assembly GCA_946536925.1 of uncultured Selenomonadales bacterium. GTDB lineage: Bacteria > Bacillota > Negativicutes > Selenomonadales > Selenomonadaceae > Quinella. The sequence continues at coordinate 3,191 of CAMNFC010000075.1, forward strand.
ATAAATTATCACGAGGGGCACGGCGGATTTTTCTGGGTCTTCACGATAATTTTTGTGGCGGTCGCGGCCGTCGTCATCGTGAAAAAATTTTTGTTCACGGAAAAGCCCGCGCTCACCGCGACAAATTTTTTTGACGGAACGGCGGACAAACTCAAAGCGATCGAGGAAAAAGTCAAGCCCGCAAAACTTCCGCCGAAAAAAGACGACGACAAAGGAAAACATTTTGAAGCTCGCGTTTGAAAAATCTTAACGAAAAAATTTTTCCCGACAAAGCGTCGGGATTTTTTTATTTGATAAAGCGGGCGGCCTGTGCTAAAATCGCCGTGAAAATTTTTGGAAGGCGGTGGCTTATGGCTGACAATTATTACGACTCATTGGCCCGGCAAGCAACGACCGACGAAGACGCTTTCGAGGAGCTGTACAAATATTTTTTTCCGCGCGTCTACAATTTTATTTATGCTCGATTGAAAAATGCTGCGGACGCCGACGACGTGACGAGCACGACTTTCCTCAAGATGAATGAAAATTTGGAGAGCTACGACCCGACGCGCGCCGCTTTTTCGACGTGGCTTTTCCGCATCGCCAACAACGCGATAATCGATTTCACGCGCCACATCGAAAGGAACCAAGAGACCGAGTGGGAAGATTTTCTTGACCCGGCCGCGCCCGAAAAAGAAGAGCCCGAAAAAAAATTGGTCAACTCCGAGACGAGCAGCTCACTTTTGGCGGCGATTGACAAACTCAACGAACGCGAACGCCGAATCATCGAGCTGAGATATTGGGGCGAGCTGGACACAAAATCTATCGCCGAAATCGTTTCGATGACCGAGAGCAACGTCCGCGTCACGATGCATCGAGCTTTGGGCAAGCTGAAAAAAATTTTGGGCGAACGAGATTTTTAATCGCCGAAAAAAATTTTTTCAAACGTGTAACAAAATCCTCCGAGCAACGTATAAGATAAAGACAGAAAAAAATTTTGGGACGTGATTAAAATGACAATCGACGAGCGATTTGCGCAAACGGACTTCTCGCAGCTGAGCAAGATCAAGGACAGTCTCCTTTTGCGTTTGAAACTTCGCCGCCGCGCGATAAACGAGGAGATGTCGCTTGACGAGCTCGACATGGTGGCGGCCGCGGGCAACCCGCACATCAAAAGACCCGACGATAATTTTAAACCTTAAAAACTTTGCAGAAAGATTTTCACTCGAAAAAATTTTCGGGTGATTTTTTTTCGTGCGGTAAAAAATTTTTTTGTCAAGCGCAAAGCCCGCGTGATATAATCGCCCGAAAAAGGAGGCGAAAAATTTTGGCGGAGATTTTAAAAAAAGCATTTGACAAATTCGACGCATTGATTATATTGGCGGCGGTGTTTTTGTTCCTGCACTTCGATTACGAAAATCTTTCACTGCTCGACAAAATTTACATTGCGTCGTTCGCGTTTTGGTCGGTGACAAAATGCATTCGGCTCTACATCATTTACACGAACGAGAAGAAAGGATGATTCAATGAAAAAAATTTTTTTGACGGTGCTGGTGCTCATTACGTTTGTCTTCGCAGGTTGCGGCGGAGAAAAAAAATCCGAGCCCGCGCCCGCGCCCGAACCTCAAGCCGAAAAAAAAGATGACGTTCAAGCCGAGGCCGCGCAGGACACAAAAGACGTTAAGGGCGATTTGAAAATTTCCATGCTCAACGTCGGCCAGGGCGACGCGATATTGATTCAGACCGGCAAGCAAACGATTCTTGTCGACACGAGCGACACCGACGAACGCGATCTCCTCGTCCATGAGCTGGAAAAATTTTCCGTCACGAAGATCGACAAATTAATTTTGACTCACCCGCACGCCGACCACATCGGCAGCGCGAAAGCTTTAATCAATCCGAGCGCGAAGGAACTCAAAGCCAATCCGTATCTCGAAAAAATTTCCGTCGCCGAAGTTTACGATAACGGAATCGCCGCGACTTCTCCGCTGTACAAAAGTTACATGAAGGCCGCCGACGCAAAAAAAATTTCCCATAAAAGTTTGAAGGCCGGCGACACTTTGGACTTTGGAAACTCCGTCAAGTTCAGCGTCCTTTATCCGACCGATGATCTGGTCAAATCTGTCAACGACGGAAAAGAAAAATCCGACCCGAACAACGAAAGCGTCGTGGGCAAGTTGACTTACAAAAAATTTTCCATGATGTTCACGGGCGACGCGGAGAAGCAAGCCGAAGCAAAAATTTTATCAAACAATAAGGCTAAAGATTTAAAATGCGACGTGCTCAAAAGCGGGCACCACGGAAGCTACACCGCCTCGACGAAAGATTTCCTCAAGGCCGTCAATCCGAGCGTCGTTTTAATTTCTTGCGGGCCGGACGAAGAACGCCGCAACACCTACGGCCACCCGCACTTGGAGCCGCTGGAAAATTATTTGGCGCAGGGCATCGACGAGAAAAAAATTTTCTGCACGCGCTGGAACGGAACTATCACCGTGACGACCGACGGAAAAAATTTCTCCGTCACGCCCGAAGACAACGAGGACTGGGTCGACAAATGGATAACCAAAAAGAAGAAAGACAAAGTTAAATGACGGGAGAATGATTCCATGAAAAAAATTTTTTTGGCGATGATGTTGCTGGCGACTTTCATTTTCGCCGGGTGCAACACTCAGGCCGCCGTCAATCGTGAAGTCAAAAGTTCAAACGACGAGCTGCAAATTTCCATGCTCAACGTCGGGCACGCCGACACACATTTGATTCGAACGAAAGAGCAGACAATTTTAATCGACACGGGACATCGACGCGCCCCCGAACGACTTATCCGCGAGCTGGAAAAATTTTCCGTCACGAAGATTGACAAGCTGATTTTGACTCACCCGCACATCGACCACATCGGCAACGCGGGCATGTTGATCAAGCCGTCGGAAAAACAGCTGGCCGCGTTTCCTTATCTTGAAAAAATTTCCGTGGAAAAAGTTTACGACAACGGCATTCCCTTTGCAGGCCCCTCGTACAAAGCTTACATGAAGGCAATCGAGGCGACGGGAACTCCTCGGCAAGGTTTGAAGGTCGGGGACGTTTTGGACTTCGGCGGCGGCGTCAAGTTCACAGTTCTTTGGCCGACTTCCGAATATGTCGCGGAGATGAACGCCGGCAAAGCTGACAGCGGCGACAGAGTTTACAAGATGAACAATGCCAGCGTCGTCGGGCGGCTCACGTATAAAAATTTTTCCATGATGTTCACGGGCGACTGCGAAAGAGAATCCGAAGCAAAAATCGTGAAAGCCAATGACGCAAAAGATTTGAAGTGCGACATCCTAAAGGCCGGCCACCACGGCTCCAAAAATTCTTCGTTAAAAGCCTTTGTCAAGGCGGTCAATCCCGAATACGTTTTGATTCCCGCGGGTAGCAAAGAAGAAAGTGAAGACGCCAAGGGCACGCCGCACCTCAAACTTTTGGAAAGATTTTCGGAGCTGGGAATCGACCCGAAAAAAATTTTCTGCACGCGCTGGAACAAAACAGTCACCGTGACGACCGACGGAAAAAATTTCTCCGTCACGCCCGAAGTCCGCGAAGATTGGGTCGACAGGTGGATGAGCAAAAAACGTGCGAGCGGCGCGATTTGACAGGAGACTGACTATAAAGAGTCAAGCAAAATCTAAAAAAAGATTCGCCGGTTCTTTGAAGATGAAAAATGACACGAACAAGTTTTTTAG
>CAMNFC010000076.1 GCA_946536925.1 uncultured Selenomonadales bacterium
CGGAGGAAAAAATGAACGGCTTGAAAATCAATCTGCACATCTGCTTCGCGCACTTCGCTCGGTGCAAAGATTTGTCGCTTGAGCAGTGGGAAAAAATTATCGACAACGTAAAACTTTCGGGGAAAGTGTCCGCGATGAAGCTCGCGCCCGACAAAATTTTTTCCGACTCGGACATGCCGGGCATTTCAATCGACAGCTTCGACGAAAAAATTTGGTCGCGCCGGGCTGCTGCGACGGCTCCCGCAAATTTCTTTCTGAGGAGAAATTGATTGCGATTGTGAATCTTCGACAGCGAACTTTATCACAGTCGTTACAGCGCATGAAAGGAGGTGAGGCTCGGCAAAAAATTTTTCAACAATCGTATTGTCCACTCTGTAAAAATTTTTAAGGAGAAATGTATCATGGCTAATGTGAATCAAGAAGACATTTTCGAAAGCTTGAAGCAGGACGTGTTGAACTCCAATCTCGATGAAGTCAACAAAAACAAAATGCTCAAGAACATTCTGCACCTGCAGAGCCAGGAAATTAACATCATGATAACGGGCGCGACGGGCTCCGGCAAAAGTTCGACAATCAACGCGCTGTTCGACGCGGACGTCGCCAAAGTCGGAATCGGCGTTGACCCAGAAACGATGGACATTCAGAAGTACACGCTGAAAAATTTGATTCTCTGGGACAGCCCCGGCCTCGGCGACGGCAAAGAGGCGGACACCCGCCACGCGAAAAACATCATCAACAAATTGGCGGAATGCGACGCGAACGGCAACGCGCTGATTGATTTGGTGCTCGTCATTCTCGACGGCAGCACACGCGACTTGGGCACGTCCTACGAATTGATTAACTCCGTCATCATCCCCAACCTCGGACCGAACAAAGCAGACAGGATTTTGGTCGCGATAAATCAGTGTGACGTCGCCATGAAAGGTCAGCACTGGAATCACGCGGCGAACAAACCCGACGCCGTCCTCACGAAATTCCTCGACGAAAAAGTTCAATCCGTGCGCCGCCGAATCCGTGAAGGCACGGGCGTCGACACTGAACCGATTTATTATTCCGCCGGCTACAAAGAATCGGAATACGAAAAACAAAATCCCTACAACCTTTCCAAACTTCTTTACTACATCATTCAGCACACGCCCAAAGAAAAACGGCTCGCCTACGTCGACAACATTTCCAAGAAGCCCGAAGTCTGGCGCGACAACGACGACCTCAAAGATTATTCGACGGAAATAAAAAAATCCTGGGGACAAACCATAAGGGACTGCGCGAGCAAGGGCGCGGAAATCGGCGGCGACATCGGCGGAATTTTCGGGAGGACCGGCAGAGCCGTCGGCAAAGTTATCGGCGGGGCGGCAGGTGCCGTGTACGGTTTCTTCAAAGGTTTGTTCTCGTGAGGGGGAATTAAAATGTTTGCGGATTATCGTGTGGAAGACATTCGCCGGAAGATGCAAGCCATGGAGATTCGCCCGCTGGACGTGATGGTCACCGGCGTGACGGGCGCGGGCAAATCCACGACGCTCAACGCTCTGTTCGGAAAGCAGGTCGCCAAAGTCGGAAACGGCGTTGAACCCGAGACGATGGATTTGAGCTACTACGAATTGAACAATGTCGCAAGATTTTGGGACACGCCCGGGCTCGGCGACGGCGTCGCCAAGGACAAAATCCACGAGAAAAAAATCGTCGACTTGCTCTACAAAACTTATTACAAAGACGACAAACCCTACGGCTGGATTGATTTGGTGCTCGTGATAATTGAGGGCATTAACCGCGACATGGGCTCGACTTACAAGTTGCTCAATGAAGTCATCGTTCCGAACTTTCAACGCAACAGAATTTTGGTGGCGGTCAATCAGGCGGACGTGGCAATGAAAGGTCGCCACTGGGACAGCTCTTACAACTGCCCCGACGCCACACTCGAAAATTTTTTGCGCAATCAAGTCAGCTCAATCAAAGGGCGCGTCCGCGAGGCGACAAGCGTTGACATCATCACGCCGATTTACTATTCGGGCGAATACGGATATAATGTCAACAAACTCATGGATTTGATTATCGACAACATTCCGAGAAACCGCCGCGATTTGGTTTTGCACTGAACGTTACTTGGGGTTGCGAGGCAGGAAGCTGAAAAATTTTTGTCTCGCGCCTCACTTTTTTTTTGAGGACGGATAAATGACAGACAACAGAAAGAAATTACCCGCCGGCACCGTGCTGGAGGACGGAAACGCGAAAATTATTTTGCGCGAAGAAGTCGGGCGCGGAGCAAGCTGCATAGTTTACAACGCGGAGCAAATCGACAAGGCCGGCATAAATCACAACGTCCGAGTCAAAGAATGTTATCCCGTGTGGCTGTTCTTGGAGCGCGACGACCGAGGCAACTTGACGGCGAACATTTCGGACGCCGAAAAATTTTCCGCAGAGAAAAATCGTTTCCTCAAGGCTTACGAAAAAAATTCGGCGATACGAAATACGCTCGGGCTCGTAAACTCCACCGTGAACGTCGGCAACTTTTTGTACAAGAATCAAACTTGCTACTCGGTCATGACTTTTGACGAAGGCTCGGATTACAAAAATTATACCGACGCCTCGCTGAAAGAGCTGCTCGTCCACATCAAAAGTTTGTCGCTGATTATCGGCAAGTATCATCAAAGCGGTTACCTGCACCTCGACATCAAGCCGGAAAATATTTTGATACTGCCCGAAACCGCCGAACACATTTTGCTTTTTGATTTTGACTCGATGATCTCTTTTGCGGATTTGAAAAGGGGAGCCGCCGTCACCGTCTCCTACTCCGACGGATTTTCCGCGCCGGAGCAAGTGCAAGGCAAAGTCGGCAAGATTGGAACTCACACGGATATTTTTTCTATCGGCGCGGTTCTTTTTTACAAACTCTTCGGGCGCAAAGTTCAATTCGAAGATTGCACTTTGTCGGCTCGATATGACTTCACGAAAATAAAATATCCCGACAGCCGTTATCAGCCGCCGCTTTACAAAAAACTTCGGCAGTTTTTTAACAAGACTCTGTCGCTTTCAATTTTCTCGCGGTGGAAAAATATTGAGCCGCTGCTGAAAACTCTGGACGAATTAATTTTGCTCGCCGACACGGAAAGAATTTTCCCGTGCGACAACTTCCATTACAACACCGCAAATTTTATCGGCCGCGCAGAAGAGCTTTCGGAGATTCACGAGACGCTCAAGCACAATCAATTAATTTTTCTCTCAGGCCTCGGCGGACTGGGCAAGACGGAGCTCGCGAAAAAATATGCGGCTCAGCACCGCGAAGAATACGACACGATTATTTTCTGCAGATATGACACGTCAATCGTCGACCTCGTCGCGAATGAAATTATCGTCAACGGTTTGGAGCAGGAGGAAGACGAATCGGCGGAAAATTTTTTCGCGCGCAAACTTTCTGTCATGAAAAAAAATCTTGACGCGCGTTGCTTGATTATCGTCGACAATCTGGACACGGACGCGGACGAAAATCTTGAGGAATTATTTTCCTGCCCATGCAAATTTATAATCACGACGCGCGAGGATTTCAGCGATTACAATTATCGTCAGCTGACCGTGGAGAAAATAAAAGACCCGACGGAAATTTTTGAAGTCTTTCGGACTTACAACGACACGCGTTACGATTCCGAAGATTTTTCGGCGACGGAAAAAATTATTCGGCTCGTCGACAACCACACGATGATGGTTGAGCTTATCGCAAAATATTTACGCGAGACCGAAGAGAGCCCCGCCCGCCTTTACGAAAAATTTTTGGCGAACGAAGGCATAACCGCCGTCGACGACACGCGGGTCAAGCAACGCAAAGACAAACGGTTGCGCGCGACCGACCTCAACAAACATTTGCGCTTCCTCTTCAACCTCTCAAACTTTTCCGAGGACGAGCAGGAAATTATGCGGAGCCTCTCGCTTATGGGCGGCGTGCGGATTCGCGAATCGTATTTCGTCGAGATGCTCAGCCTTGAAAATTCTTCGCGCGTCGACGGACTCATAAAGCGCGGCTGGATTGAGTTCAACGACGCCACGGAAAAAATTTCTCTCCACCAAATTATTTTGGATTTGGTTTACGCGGACTTGAAGCCGACCACGGAAAATTGCCCGCACATAACCGCCGCGATGATTCAAACGTTAAAAAAAAATTTTTCGAGTTGGGAGGTGGAAAAGGTCAGAGATAAATTCGCGGACATCTTCATGAGCAGAATATCGGGCGACGATTTGGCTTATGCCGAGTTGTGTTTGAATTACGGGGCGGAAAAATTTTTGGAGCCCGCCGAAAAAATTTGTCGCGCCCGCGAGGCTTGGGACACTTTGCAAAGACTTCACCGACTCAAAATTAAATACGCGCTGCAAATTGATTTTGAGGAATTTTCCGACGCGACGAACCTGCATGAATATTTGAGCGGAAAATTAATTCGCGCGGCGGAGCTGCTCGACGAGGCGATTAAATTTTGCGACAGGCACTCGACCAATCCGAATTATTCCGCCAAAAATTATCTTGAGATTTCTCTGCTCGTCGACGAGGCGATACGCGGGGAAATTTTTTTCATCGCGGATGACGAGTTCGCCGAGGAAATAAATCTTCTCTGCGGGAAAATTTTTTCGTTGGCGGATTCGGCGGCGAAAAATTTGTCGGCGGTGACGGAGCTCACGGCGGAAGAAAAAATCAGTCTGCTGGAAAAAATCCGCGACCTTCACAGCGCGAGCGATTTCACCGCCCTGCACAGAAGCGAAAATTTTTCCGACCCCGCAAAGCAAATTTTTTACCAAGAGGAAATAAATAAGCTGAAGCCGAAAAATTTTTCGGAAGGTATCGTCGTCGACGCGACGGGCGTTTCTTTGAGCGAGGCGGCGTTCGATTGCCGATTCAAGGGCGAATTCGACAAAGCGATTGCTCTTTACGAAAAAGCTTACGCTCTCGACGCCGAGCCTTACGATTATGTTTTGTACGCGCTGGCGGAAACTTGTCGGGAGGCGGGTTACACGGCGCGCGCGATTGAATATTTGGAGCGCATATTGGAAATTGACCGCGAGCAGGAACGTCGCGGCGCGTCGAATTTTAAATTCACCTGTTACGCCTGCGACGACCTGATAAATATTTTTTTGGAGGAGGGACGGCGCGACGAGGCACGAAAACTTTCGGAAGAATTGATTCGGCACAACGCGGGCGCAAAAAATTTTTACGAGGCAACTTGGTTGATTGTCGGGCGGTACGATTTGTATCGCTTGGAGACGGAACCGCAAATAAAAAAAATTTTTTGGAAGAACTGCACGGAAAAATTTCGGTTGCTCGACGGCGAAGAAAAATTTCCAAACGCTTTGAACGGATTTTTAAAAGAGTATGCGCGCAAACTCCCCGCCGAAGAAAAAAGTTTGGCGACGCTCGACGCGCTGATAAAACGGACGGAGAATTGGGGCGCGGAAGAACTCAAGCGCGCGCTTTTTGAGCGGGCGATAAAAATTTCGGAGGAGCTGTCGTGCGCCGAGTATCTCGTAAAATTTTTGACGGAGTACAGTTTGTTTTTGTGCGATAAGCCCGACGCGGCGTGCAAGGAGGCGATGACTTACTGCGACCGCGCCGAAAAATTTTTGGCGGCGAACAAAATCCGCGACGAATATCTTCAAAGCCTGATTTATTTCGCGCTGGCAAAATGTATGCGCGGCACGGAGGATTTTTCCCGCGAAGAAATTAACCGCGTCAAAAAAAAGTGCAACTGCATTTTGCTGACGGAGAAAAAAATTGAGCACGCCGCGGCCGCCGCTCGGAGCGAGGCGTGGGAAGAGGCGGCGGATTTTTACGAAAGCTTTGACGCCCATGCCGAACGACTTTATTGTCTGAAGAAGGCGGCCGAAACGATTCATGACTTTGAAAAAATTTGGCGGCTGAATTGCGGGATAATCGACTGCCACATTTCTCTGAACGCGGCGGCGGAAGTCAACGGCGCGGTGCTCGCGCTTTACGAAAATTTGTTGGAAAATTTTTCCGCAGAGGAAAACTTTGCGGAGAAGATAAAAACTTTGGCGGGATACCTCGCAAAGACCGATGCCGCCGAAGAATTTTTCGCGCTGAATTTTTTCGCGGTGTATGCGGCTCTCGTCGACGCGGCCGACACGAAATTAATTTCTTCACCGACATTTACTCGCGCGGAGGAAAAAAATTTCTTTGAAGCTTTTCGGGCGGCCTTGGAAAATTCTTCCGCCGCGAAACTCGACTTTGTGAGCGACGTCTTCGCGGAGATTAAATCTTCCGCGAAAAATTTTCCCGCGGCCGAAAGATACGTCGCCGCGCTCGAAGAATTTCTGTACCGGAATCAATTCAACGAAATCGAATTCAAAAATTAATCGGGAGATTTTTTATGGAAAAAATTTTGTTGCACATGTGTTGCGGACCGTGCTCGTGTTACCCGACGAAAAAATTGCGCGCGGAGGGTTTTGAGCCGGTCGGTTATTTTTTTAATCCGAACATTCACCCGCACCAAGAGTGGCGGCTGCGACTTCGGACGGCGCGAGAATTTTCCGAGAAGGTCGGGATAAAATTTTTCGCGGACAATCATTACCGCCTGCGCGAGTATCTGGCAAAAGTTTGGAGCGTCGTCGACACGCGGGACACGATTCAATTCGGCGACGGCTTTCACAGACGCTGCGGCATTTGTTACGCTTGGCGGCTGAGTGAGGCGGCGCGATTCGCGGCGGAAAATAATTTTGAAATTTTTACGTCGA
>CAMNFC010000077.1 GCA_946536925.1 uncultured Selenomonadales bacterium
CATTTTTCTTGCCGCTTTTATTCGCCATCTTTAATTTACCAACACACCCTAATGTGTTTGCTTGAAAAAAAGGAGGCGACCGGTTTTGAAATTTGAAAGTAACGACGGCGTGTTGACTGTTTTTTTGGAAGGCGACATCGACGCGCAAAACGCAAGCTCCATTCAGGCTGAAATCGACGCGGCAAAAAACGCTCACCCCAACGACGAAATTTTATTCGACGCTCAAAACTTGCGCTACATCTCCAGCGCGGGGCTTCGTGTCTTGCTCAAATTTTTGCGCGCGGCCAAAGGTAAAAAACTCGTCATGCAAAACGTTTCCCGCGATGTTTACGACGTGCTCGAACTCACGCGTTTTGTCGACTTGATGACCGTGAAAAAAATTGCTCAAGCTTAAGGGGGCTTCAACGTGGTCGAATTGACCATGAATAATTTATCCGAGACCAGGCAAATTGTCGCGCACGAGCTGGAAAAAACTAAAGCCACCGAAAAAGAAATTGCTCGCGCAAAATTACTCTTGGAAGAAACTTTTATGAGACTCAAGACCGGCATGGGCAACCTGCTGGATTTTTCTGTGAAAGTCGAATTAAAGACCGGCTTCGGCGAAGTCGATTTGCGGCTGACTTCCAAAGGCGAAGAATATGCCCCGATTGTCACTTTGACCGAACAGAGCGACGACGAAGAAAATGTTTACCGCTTGATTATCCTCAAGGCCTTCCGTGACAAAATGTCTTTCCTGCGCAAGAACGGCCAAAACATCGTGACGATCAAAGTCCACGAAACGAGCTCGTCGAAAAAGCAAATGATTTACACAATCGCCGCGTTGATTTTGGGACTTATCTGCGGCGTGGCAATGCATTTGGGTTTGGACGCCGCGACGTTGGAGACACTCAACACGCAAATCGTCAATCCCGTGCGCCATATCTTTTTGAACGCTCTGCAGATGATGGTTGGGCCCGACACGTTGCTTGCAATTATTTCCGGCATAACAAATATGTCTGACGCCGTGGACATCGGCAAAGCCGGCTCAAAGTTGGTCTTCACCTCCGCTTTGATGTTGGTCGTCGTCACAATTTTCAGCTTGGGCTTCAGCTTCCTCGTCTTTCACGGTGACCTGTCGTATCTTCAATCGGCCATTCAAACGAGCGGCGAGGTACCCGCGACTCAATACGGCTCGCTCAAGGATATGATTTTTGATATCGTGCCGAACAATCTGGTTGACCCGCTCAAAGGCCAAAAAATTTTGCAGGTTTTGTTCCTGGCAATTTTTTTCGGAATGGTTTTGAATCGCATGGGCGAGAAAGCTTGCGGCGCAACGGAGACTCTCGACTTCCTGTTCAAGTTCACGGTCGGCGTGCTCAAAATCATCGTCAAGGCAATTCCGCTTATCGTCTTTCTGTCGATGGCCTCGCTGATGGCAAACACGGGGCTCAATTCGATTTTGACGTTCACGCGGCTGTTCATCGGGCTGGCCGTCGGAATAATTTTCGTGTGGTTCGTCAACGCCCTGGCCACGTTGCTCCCGGGAAAAGTTTCGCCCGTCCGATTTATCAAAAAACTTGTGGCTTACGCGCCGCTGCCGTTCACCATGTCAAAGCGCGCGCCTGTCGTTCGATTTGCAATTTTGTACGGAGAAGTTGGGCGTCGACCCAAAGCTCGTTTCATTCTCAATCCCCGTGGGCAATCAACTCAACAAGACGGGGCAATCGGTTTACTTCGCGCTGGTGACCGTGATGATGATGTGCGTTTACCAAATTGAAGTGACGACGAATCTTTTAATCACGCTGTACTTTTCGCTGGTGATAATGTCTATGGCCAAGCCGTCGATCCCTTGCGGCGCGATAATTTGTTTGAGCTATCTTTTTTTGACGGTGGGCGTGCCGAGCGAGGCCGTGACTTTGATTCTTTGTATCGAGCCGATAGCTTCCATGTTCAACGCCGTGTGCAACGCCAGCTCCAACATCACCTCGACTTTTATTTTGGCCAACAACGTCAACCTCATCGACCTCATCGACAAAGAAAAATATGCTGAGCAAAATTAAAATCCTCATCGAAGGTCTTCGCGGCAGAAGAAAATTAAATATTTATCAAAGAACATTGCGGCTGTCGATTTTGGGAAGCCTTTTGACGTTCGCGGTGATGAGCATTCTTTACGTTTACGCGGGCTTGACGATTGGCTCGACCTTGCGCGAAAAAACTTTCGAGCTGGGAGAAATCGGTGCACAGTACATTGAGGACGAGGTGACCGACCAAGTCAAGGCGCGAATGATTGAGACGACGCAAGTGCGCGCACAACTCATCAACAACGAGCTGGAAGACGCCGTGGAGGACGTGCAGTGGCTGAGCGATTTTATCTCGTTGAACTTGAAAAATCCCGAATTGCATTTGCCGCACACGTTGCCCAACGCTCTTTATCAAGACGTTCATTCGGGCACGCCGTATATTTTTTTCAGCCCCGAACTCGCCGCCAACGGTCTGGACGAAAAAATTTGGCGCGAGATTGGGATTGCCTCCGCCTGCGAAGATTTGCTCTTGACGATGAGCAACCAATACGATTGTATTGTCGTGGCGAGCAAAAACGGTTACGTCATCCGCATTGACAAGTTGCGCGACAAAAATTCTCTCGTGCCGCTGTGCAAGGAGCCGCTGAAAAGTTCTTACGACCCGCGCAAACGTGATTAGTATCTTCAGGGCGAAAAAATTTCCACTCCGACGTTCACAGATCTTTACATCTCCGCCACGAACGGCGAGCCGCGCGTTTCGATTTTAATGCCTTACTTCGACAACGACGGGATTGCGGGCGTCATTTGTTTGGACGTCAACCCCAAGGCGATTTACGAGCAAATCAACGCGTCCCGCCTCGAAGGCCGCGATACTGTTTTTGTCCTGGGCAGGAGAGGCGAAGTTCTTTTTTCCACCGGCGAGGACGAAGACTTGAAGCCGTATATTTTGGATCGCGACCTTCGCAACGACGACGATACCTCTTTGGCACGAGCTGCGCGGCGCATGGTTTACGGCGAAAAAGATATCGCGGCCGTGGACATCGACAACGCGGAATATTATCTGGCGTTCGCGCCGATGAAATCTATCGGCTGGAGCTTCGGCACGCTGATTAATAAGAGTGAAATTTTTTTGTTCGGCGACCAAATCAAAGAGGACGTCAACGAATACATCGGCGATTACTCCTCTGTGCTGGAAAATTTTTTGTTTAAAGTTTCTGTCGGCTCGCTGCTCATCGTGACGATTATTTTGGCCGGACTTTTTCAACGAGCCTCAAGGAAGCGAATAACTTTGTCAAACCGATTCACGATTTAATCAGCGGCGTGCAGGAAGTGGCGGGCGGCAACCTCGACAAAAAACTTGACGTCAAAACCGGCGACGAGATCGAATCTTTGGCCGACAACTTCAACTTCATGACGGGCGAGCTGAAAAATTATATGGCGAATTTGACGCGAATCACCGCCGCCGAAGAGAGAACCAAGACCGAACTTTCCGTCGCCACAGAAATTCAGCGCGGCATGCTTCCGAAAAATTTTCCCGCCGACGAGCGCGTTGATCTTTTTGCCTCGATGAAGGTTGCCAAAGCTGTGGGCGGCGACTTCTACGATTTTTATTTTCTCGACGAAAACCGCCTCGTGATTACAATTGCCGACGTCTCGGATAAAGGCGTGCCCGCCGCGCTGTTTATGGTGATGACAAAAACTTTGCTCAAGGACAACATCTTGACCAACCCCGAAAATCTTTCCGCCGTCATGTTCGAGACCAACAATCAACTTTGCCAGCAAAACGACGCCGATATGTTCGTCACGATGTTTACCGCGATTATCGATCTTTCTTCGGGCGAAATGACTTTTGCAAACGCGGGACACAATCCGCCGCTGGTTCGCCGAGAAAAAAATTTTTCAATGCTCGCCCGCGCACAAAGCCCGATTTTCGGCACGATTCCCGACCTGAACTTTCCGTCAAAAAAAATTCGACTCGTTCCCGGCGACGCGATTTTTCTTTACACCGACGGCGTGACCGAGGCCATGGACATCAATCACGAACTTTTTGGCGAAAAACGATTGCAACTCGCGCTGGAAAAAATTTCCGCCGCCGACGACGCAAAAAAAATTTTGGCGGATGTCAACGCCGCCGTGAAAAATTTTGTCGGCTCCGCTCCTCAATCCGACGATATCACCATGCTTGCTCTGGTTTTGCAAGCGTGAAAAGCTTACAATAATTTTTCGACTTCCTCGGGCTCGAACTCTTCGCGAATCGATTTCCAGCGATCGTGGAGCCAAAACCATTCTTCGGGATATTTTCTGACGTGCGACTCAATCAGCGTGGCCAGGGTTTGCGTCATTTTTTTTATGTCCGCGTGTTTGTCCTCCGTCCTTTCGACCATTAGCGGCGCGGAAATTTCCAGCGTGTGCGTGCCATCAGAATTTTTGTGCATGAACGCGGGGAAAATCGGAATCTTGCGGAAGCGTGACATGGAAGCCGCGCCCGTGACAAAATTCGTCGGCTGATCAAAAAATTTCACGATGACGCCGTCGGTGCGCCCGACGTCTTGATCCATAATCAGTCCGATGAAATGCCCCTCGTCGAGCATCTTGTACATCTCGCGAACGGAGCTTTGATACGTTATGTGCATGCCGATGAGGGTGCGCCACTCGTTGATGAATTTGTCCGCGCCTGCAGATTTTTGTTTTTTGGCTACGCCCACGAGAGGAATTCCATTTTGCGCAAAGGCTCCGCCCATGAGCTCCCAATTGTCGGAGTGGCAGGTCATAATCACCGCGCCGCGCGTGGAAGAATTTTTGTAGCGCGTCAGATTTTCGAGTCCGATAACTTTCACGTGAGCGGCCATATTTTTTTTGAGCTTCGGGAAAGACAAAACCTCCATGAAAAGAGAGCCCATTTGAATTGTGCTTGCGCGAGCGATTCGGGCGGCTTCAACGGGTGAAACTTTCAGGCAGCGCGAAATATTTTCCTTCGCCAGATTTTTTCTTTTGCTCGGCAAAAAAATCCAAATCAATTTGGCCAGCGCGCGACCGATCTTCAAACAAAAAGAAAGCGGCAAGAGACAAATTATTTTGCTCAAAAGTTTTAAAAAGTTGTATTCGATTTTGAGTCACCTCCGCCGGAATAATTCTTTCGCCGAAAAAAAAATCCCCCCGAAGCGGAGGATTTTTTTTTTACCAATGATGATGATGTCTGTCGTGATGATGTCCGGGCGGATGATGATGACGCGGCGGATGATGATGGTATCTGTCGTGATGACGCGGCGGGGCGTAGCGGTGGCGGCGTTCCCATTCTTTGCGTTCGCGGTCGGTTTCGCGTCCCAAGAGTTTATCTCTGATTTCCGGCCAAGCACTCGTCTCTTGCACTTCGATTTGCGCGTTGAGGTCACCGACGGGGGCAGCTTGAGTTTGTCCGCCCAAAAGCAGGACGCTAGCCGCCAAGGCGATTAAAAATTTTTTCATGACCGTGGCCTCCCTTAAAATTCTTTTTCTGCAGTTTAATCGAAAAAAATTATTTGCGCCTTAATGCTTTGTTAAATTCGAGTTAAAATTTCAACCAAAATCGGGCGCGTCTATGGATTGTGGACAAATCAATTTAACCATACGCCCTTTTTTGCACCCAAACCGTGGCGATGGACTTTAACAAAAGTGGAATCAAGACTTACTTCTTCCAAAACAACGTCTTTTGTCAGGAAAAGTATCTGTTTAATACTGCTGAGAGTCCGGCGCAAAACAGGGGCGTCCTATTTTCTTTTTCGGCAACAACGATTCAAGTTTGCCTCATTCGTCATCGCTTAATTCATACGCCATTTCACTTCACCAAAAAAAATTTCTATCACACTTTGTCCACAGTACATAAATATACGTCGAAAAAAATCCCAAAGCTTTGTTCGATTCGCAACAATCGGCGTAATATAATCCGGAGCGGTAAACATGCTCATTGGTTCGGCTCATAACTTGGCAACCGATTGGCAAGTTTACGAGGATTCGCGTGTCTTAAGTTTGCAATGCTTACAGCGACTTAAAGAATGCGTAACGTCAACCGCGTTTGAACGGAGACAACCCCTAACACACCGATTAAAGTTATTTTGTTGCTCCCGAAATCTGTTGTGTCGAATAATTGCCAATTCATATATTACCGTCCAATTCAATGGTATCATTTTTTCTCCGCCGTCGAGACCATTGGTGCATCGCGGCCGAGAAAAAAAGACATCGGATTAATTATTGCGCCGTTTGCAAATTGAATTTCTGCGAACTCTTATGTCGTAGCCGAGAAAACGAACCGGCTGTGTTTGACAATCTTGTTTAGAACAGGTGTTCATAAAGGGTAAAAAGTGATATAGTAAATGTATTATGAGAAAAAAATACGAAACAGATTTAACGGATGAGCAATGGGAAGTGATTGCGCCCTTGTTCGTCAACATGCGAAAACGCAAATGGGAAAAGCGCGAATTGGTAAATGCCGTCCTGTATCTGGTAAAAACGGGTTGCCAGTGGCGCAATTTACCGCACGATTTTCCGCCGGTATTCACTGTGCACAGCTTTTATCGACGTGCTCGGCTTAACGGGCTTTGTGAACCACAACGGATAAAAGACAACCAATGTCATCGGTGACGATTTGCCGTGGGCGTGAGTAAAAAAGTCTGTAAAAAGACCTTCCGTGATAAAATAATCATGG
>CAMNFC010000078.1 GCA_946536925.1 uncultured Selenomonadales bacterium
GACTGAAAATCCCCGTGTCAGTGGTTCGATTCCGCTCTGAGGCACCACAAATGAAATTTTCAAAGCTCGCTCACGCGGGCTTTTTTCGTTTCAGGAGCCGACAAAAATTTATGAAAAATATTTGAAAAAAATTTCCTTCATGATATAATGGCGGCGAAAAATTTTTGGAGTGATTTTTATGTTTGGAATCGGCGCGGGAGAATTCATCGTGATTCTTATCGTCGGGCTAATCGTCTTTGGCCCGAGCAAACTTCCCGAAGTGGGGCGCGCAATCGGCAAAGGCTTGAAAGAATTTCGCAAGGCACAAGCGGCACTTTCCGCCACGCTCAACGAACCCTTGGAGCCGGAAAAAAAATCTGCGCCGCCCGAAAAAAAATCTGAACTTGAAAAAAAGTCGGTGACCGCCGACGATGTCATAAACTTAGCCAAAGAAAGTCCATTAGTCAAGGAGATCAGCAATGAAAAAATTTTTAACGACAATCCTAATGACGCTCCTGCTGTCGACGCCCGCGCAAGCGTTGCCGGTGCACCAAGCAGTTCAAACGGCACTGACAAACAACCCAAGCCTCCAACGAACTGAAGAATCGATCCGCGTGGCCGAAGAGTCATTAAAATCCGCGCGGGGCAGAAAAGGTCTTTCGGTCGGGGTGTCGGGTCGAGCAAATTTTTCAAAGGTGGAAGGCGTCGAAGAATCCGAGAGCATGTCAACCGGCTTGAGCGCGTCGATCCCGCTGTATTCGGGCGAGCGGCTGGAATCGGCGATAAAATCTGCGGAACTGGGCATCGACATCTCCAAGCTGGAATTTTCGCAGGCGCAGGACGATTTGATTTATCTGGTGGTCACGGCCTACGTCAACGCGCTGGAAAATTTGGCGACGGCGCGGGTCGACATGGAGACTGAAAAAAATTTGTCCGACCACGAGAAAATGATCGCCGCTCAATACGAAGCCGGTGCAAAAGCCAAAATCGATTTGCTCCGCGCGCAGGTCGAAACCAGCAACTCTTTGCAGACGGCCGCCCGTTCGCACGCTGCCTACGAGGTCGCGCTGACGAATTTGGCAACGCTCATGTCGACGGATTCAATCGCTGCGTTGACGGTCGAAGATTTTGAAACTCATTTGACGCTTGAGGACGTGGAAAAATATTTGTCGGAGGCGGAAGAAAATCGTTTTGACTTGAAGGCGGACTCCCTCCGAATCGAGCAGGGCGAACTGGACGTGACGAGCGCGAAATCCGGTTGGCTGCCCAGCGTCGACGCTTCCTTCGGCACGGATTTAAGCGGTGTGTCCAGACGTTGGCACTTCACGCCCGACGCTTCAGCCGGAATTTCTGCCTCGTGGAATATTTTTGACAGCGGCGTCACTCGCGCGGCAGTTGATGCGGCCAAGGTCGAAGTTGAACGTCTCAAGCTTGCAATGAGCGCGGATTTGGACAGCGTGCACGAAGACGTTGTGACCGCCCACAAAAATTTGAAGATCGCTTTGCTCAGGATAACGACGACGCAGCGGGCGGTTGAATTGGCCGAAGAGGAACGCTACATCGCGACCGAACGCTACAATGTCGGCGAAGGAATTTTGCTGGACGTTCTCGACGCGGAAGTTGCCCTCGCCACGGCCAAAAAAAATAATGTCAGCGCACGCTACGATGTCATGCGCTACAGCTTCGATTTGGCGCACGCCGTGGGCGATACCCTCAAAGCCGTCAGAAGTTAAGATTTAGGAGTTTGGCATGAAGTGGAAAATTTTAATCGCGGCACTTCTTTTAATCGCTGCGGCGGCCGGCTACAAATTTTACACAAAAGAAATCGTTGCCGAGACGACAAAAACTTACGACACGGAAAAAGTCGTGCGCATGGATTTGATTAAAACGGTTTCGGCCACGGGCACCGTTCAGCCGCGCGAAAGCGTCGAAGTCAGCGGGAAAGTCACCGCACGAATCAAAGAAATTTTGGTTGAGGAAAATGATCAAGTCCGCGCAGGCCAAGTCGTGGCGATTCTCGACGGCAAAGATTTTCAGGCGAAACTCGACCAGGCGAACTTCACGCTGACCAACGCCCGACAAAAACTTGAGCGGACGGATCGGCTGTACAAAATCGGCGCGAAATCTTTACAAGAACTTGAGGACGCTCAATACGAATACGATCGCGCGAAATCCGCCGTGGAGCTGGCCGAGGACGACGTAAATCAAACCGTCATCACCGCGCCAATGGACGGCGTCGTCGTGGGCGAACCGAAAACTCCCGGCACCATGGCCGTGCAAGGCTCGACAAATCCGACGGTCATCATGCGCATTGCAGACTTGAGCGAAAAACTCGTCCGCGCCAAAGTCGACGAAACTGATATCGGCTCCGTCCAAATCGGCGATTCCGCAACCTTCACCGTCGACGCTTACCCCGACAAAACTTTTCGCGCCGAAGTCATAAAAATTTCTCAGACCGACACGGCCAATTCTTGGGACACAAATTCTTCTTCGAGCTCTTCAAGTTCTTCAAGCAACGCCGTCATTTATTATTACGTGACGTTCAACGTGGACGACGAAGAAAATCTTTTGCTCCCCGCGATGACTGCCAGGCTTAATATCGTCGTCGGTCAAGTCAGTGACGCGCTGTGTGTGCCGATTGATTCGCTCAAAACCGACGCGAAAGGCTCTTACGTCGAACGAATCACCAAGGACGCGCAAGGCAAAGACGTTGCCGAAAAAGTTTATATCACCGTCGGGCTTTACGGCGAGGAGTTCGTCGAAGTCACGGGCGGCAATCTCAATCCCGGCGACGAAGTTTCCACGACGTACGAGGCCGCGAAAAAAACTGCTCAAAACCAAAATCGCGGCGGAATGCCCGGCATGCGTCGTCCTCCGTTCTGATATCATGAAAAATTTTTTCAGCACGCGGCGGCTCCTGCGCGTCAGATTATTTTTTGAAGGTGCACTCGTCGGAATTTTTACGGGCGCAATCGTGGCTGCGTTGAGATTTTTGCTCGACGCGGCGGACGTTTGGCGGCCGATATTTTTTTCTCACGTCAACAGCCTGGGAAGATTTTTTTTGACGGCGGGCGCGATGATTTTTCTCGCAACGATTTTGTCCAAGGCCGTGAAGTTCGATTCGCAAGTTGCCGGCAGCGGCGTCCCTCAAGTCAAAGGAATTTTGCAGGGGCGAGCAAAAATGTTCAAACCCTTGCGTCTTTTGCTGATAAAATTTTTCGCAACGGTCTTGGCAATCGGCGCGGGCTTGTCACTCGGCCGGGCGGGTATCAGCGTTCAATTCGGCGCGGCTGTCGGAAATTTTTTCTCCAAAATAATTTACGCGGAAAAAAAACATCACGAGGCCGTCGAAGGAAATTTTTTGTTGACGGCGGGCGCGGGCGCGGGTTTGGCCGCAATTTTTTCCGCACCTTTGGCCGGCGTAATTTTTTGCATTGAAGAACTCCGCAAAAGATTTTCGCAAGAAATTTTGATCGCGGCGGTCTCGGCTGCAGTCAGCGCGTCGTTCGTCGTGAAAATAGTTTTCGGCGTGCGCCCCGTCTTCGAGACAATCACGGCGACACCTCTGCACCTGCCCGCGGTCGTCACGCTGCCCGATTTAAAAATGTTGACGGCGATAAGTTCGGCTCCGTTCAAATTCGCCGCGCTTTTTATTTTGCTCGGAATTTTGTGCGGGATAATCGGCGCGTTTTTTTCAAAGGCGTTGATTTTTTCTCTCGACGTTTACGACCGCTTAAAAATTTTCGGTTGGAAAAGATTCGCAATCCCGCTACTGATGATTATCCCGCTCGGAATAAAATTGCCGCAAGTTCTCGGCTGCGGAAACGTTTTGGTCGACGAAATTTTAGTCACGCACACCGCGCTGAACTTGCTGATAATTTTGCTCGCGGGGAAAATTTTTTTCACGCTGATTTGTTTCGGCACGAACGCTCCCGGCGGATTATTTTTGCCGGTCTTGGTTATCGGCGCATTGATTGGAAATATTTTCGCGGCCGCGGGCAACTCGCTGGATTTTTTCACGGCGGACTGGATGACGCTGTTTATAATCTTCGGAATGGCGGCGTTTTTTGCGGCGGTCGTCAAAGCACCCGTGACGGGCTCAATTTTGATTTTGGAGCTGACGGGACAATTTGAACACCTCGTCGGATTGATCGTCGTATCGGGCGCGGCATTTTTAATTTCGGATTTGTGCGGCGGCGAACCGATTTTTTCCGCGCTGCTGGAACGTTCACAAAAAAAATCCCCGCCGAAGTGACGGGGAAAAATTTTTTATCCCCGCTTGGGGCTTATTTTTTTTGCAAAAGTCGATTAAAATTTCGTACGGGTGAGTTTATGAGCGAAATTTTGCGTGTGGAAGGTTTGAGGGTGGCTTACGGCGGGAAAAATGTCGTTCGAGGCGTGAATTTTTCTGTTAAACGCGGAGAAATTTTGATAATCGCGGGCGAAAGCGGCTCAGGCAAGTCAACGATACTAAAATCGATTGGCGGGCTGCTAAATCGAGGCGGAAAGATTGTTAACGGGCAAATTTTCTTCGACGGACGCGAAATTACCTTTTTATCTGACAAAAAGCGGCGAAAACTTTCAGGAGAGGCAATCGGAATGATTTTTCAGAATGCAGGCGCGAGTTTTTGTCCGATTCGCACGATTGGCGACCAAATTTTTGAATCTGTGCGTGCTCACCGCGATTGGGACGAAAAATTCTTTTTAAAACGTGCTTTTGAGCTCATGAGCAAGATAAATCTTGAATTTTCGGTTTTAAACGAGTATCCGTTCAGAATTTCGGGCGGAATGGCTCAACGCGCTGGAATTTTGGCGGCGACAATCCTCGAACCGAAACTTTTGCTTGCCGACGAGCCGACGAGCGCGTTAGACGTCGTAAATCAAGCCGAAGTCGTCAAAGAACTGTTAAAATTGCGCGAGCGGCAAAAAATTTCAATCGTCATGGTCACACACAACTTAAAAATCGCAAAATTCATGGCTGACAAGATTTTAATCATGAAAAACGGTTTGCAAGTCGAATTTGGGACGCGAGAACAGATTTTTTCCTCTCCAAAAGAAATTTACACGCAAGAATTGTTGAAGGCGGCATATTTATGATTTTGGAAGTCAAAAACGTAAAAAAGTCTTTCGGGAGCAAAAAAATTCTCGACGACATAAATTTTTCGATTGATTCGGGCGAAATTTTGGGAATTGTCGGCTTGAGCGGCGGCGGGAAGTCAACTTTGGCGAAAATTATCGCGAGATTGATTCCCAGCGACGGCGGGCAGATTTTTTTATGCGGAGAGGACATTACTCACGCTCGCGACAACAATTTCTATAAAAATATGCAGATGATCTTTCAAAATCCTGAAGATTCATTCGATCCGCGACGAAAATTGGGAAAAAGCATTGCAGAGCCGCTTGAAAAATATTTTGGCGTGGAAAATCTTAAAAATCGCGTGGAAAAACTGTTAATGGAAGTCGGATTGCCGAAAAATTATTCCGAACGATATCCGCGCGAAGTTTCTGGCGGAGAATGTCAGCGTGCGGCGATTGCGCGGGCGATTTCGATAAATCCGAAGCTTTTAATCTGCGACGAGGCGACTTCCGCGCTCGATGTGACGATTCAAGCCCAAATCGTCTCTTTGATAAAAAATTTATGTGTCGAACGTGGAATTTCATGCATTTTCATAACGCACGACCTGCAAATCGCGAAAAAAATTGCAAATCGCGTGCTTGTACTCGAAAATTCGCGATTAAAACGGCTGAATGAGTCAAAATTTGGGGAGGTATTGCAATGGATCACTTAAATCGTCGAATTGAGGCGTATTGGGACGCCAGAAGCGAACTTATGAGCAAAACGCGGCGTTTGGAGCTGTCAAGTGCGGCTTTTGAGGCTTGGGAGGCGATTTTTCGTCGAAATTTGCCTGTCGGACGCTTAAAAATCCTTGATATCGGCACGGGCGCGGGATTTTTCGCGGCTATTCTGTCGAAATTGGGTCATAAAGTTATTGGGGTGGATATTTCGACGAAAATGCTTGTTGAAGCGGAAAAAAACCTTCGCGAGATGAATTTGGCGGCGGATTTTAGGAAAATGAACGCTCAAAAGCTTGATTTTGCGTCTGAAACGTTTGATGCGCTCGTCACGCGCAATTTAACGTGGACTTTGCCCGATATTCAGGCTGCCTATCGCGAATGGCGTCGAGTTTTGAAGATTGGCGGCGTTTTGATGAATTTTGATTCGGATTACGGCGAAAAAGACTTTTCAGCGTGTTCGACGACGAAAATTTCTTCAAATCAGCTTGAGGAGTGTTCTGCGATAAAAAATTCTTTAAAAATAAGCACTTATCGCCGGCCGATGTGGGACGCGAGCTTTTTGGAGGGGATAAATTTTTCTGTGCGCCTGGAGGAGGACATTTCGCCCGTCGTCCAAAAAGATTCTCGTTGCGCGTACGATTCGGTGCCGCTCTTCGCGATTCACGCCCGCAAAAAAAAATTTTGAAAAAAATTTTTGCGGAGGTATTGACAAAGGAGAAGAACGGGTGTATATTGAGCAAGCTTGATTCACGGGGCTCCTTGAAAACTGAAC
>CAMNFC010000079.1 GCA_946536925.1 uncultured Selenomonadales bacterium
TTTTATTTTACTCGTTAATTTTCCTTAATTCAATAGTGTGAACACACCCTAGAAACTCTCCTTTCAAGCTGAAAAAACTTTTTAACGTTAGCAAAATTTTAATCGCTCGCGCAAAATTTTCACAGCCGAAAACTTTTTTGAAGACGTTGCCTTTAATTGGAAGTTGCAGAAAAAAAATACACGCCCGCCGCCGAACGTGTAAAATTTTTGGATTTGTTCACCGCAAAAATTTTTCGCGATATTTTCCGGGCGTCAAACCCGTGAGCCGCTTGAAAATTTTCACGAAATATTTGTAGTCGTTGAAGCCTTCCTCCGTCGCGATGTCTTTAAATTTTTTTGAAGTCGTCGTCAATTTTTCTTTCACGCCGGCGATGCGAATTTCCGTCAGATAATCGCTGAAACTTTTGCCGACAGATTTTTTGAAAAGCGTGGAAAAATACGACGCGTTGAGGTGGACGGCCTCGGCCACATCGGTCTGAGAAATTTCTTCGCGGCGGTGCTCGTCGATAAATTTCAACGCCAAACGAATCGGCGGCGGCAAAAAATTTTTCCCGCGGCGGTCGCGCAACTCGTTCAAAAATTTTTCCAGGCGCACGAACCATTCCGAAAAATTTTCCGCCTGCACGGGTTCGGGCAACAAATTTTTTTCCAACTCCGTCAAGTGACCGCGCAGGAACGCCGCCAAAATTTCGGGGTGAAGTTTCGCCACCAAAAGTTTTTCGCGGAAAGTTTTCAGCACGGCGGAAAAATCTTCGTCGGGAAAAGCCAACGCCTCGACGAGCTTGCGCAAAAAAATTTTCAGGTCGTCGGGAATTTTATTTTCCAGCGGCGGCAAATCTTCGGGCGAAAAAATTTTTTCCTCCGAATAAAAACTTTGAGCCCGCGCGTCATAAATTTTTTGCCACTCCGGCGACAGCTCGACCAAATTTTTTTTCGGCGGCGAGAAAAAAATTCCCGGCTCCAAATTGAAATACAGCTTCGAAAAATTTTGCAATCTCTCGGCGATTTCTTTTGTGCCGTCGACCAGCAAGCCCCAATGAAAAAAATTTCCGCGCGTCGAGGTGAAAATCAGAGGTCGGGTTTTTTCGCCCAAAAAATTTCGGCAGGTGTTCAAAATCATTTCCGCGAACGCCGCCAAAAAATTTTCGCGTTCGGCCGCCGAAAGAATTTGTTCGCGCTCGTGCCAACGTTGAGGAATTATCATGAAGGCCGCAGCCGGGACGAGCAAATTTATTTCCGCGTCCGCCGCAGATTTTTTCAACTTATCGAATTCGCCCGCGTCGAAGGCTCGGAAAAAATCTTCGCGCAATTTTTTTCTGCCGATGAGTGCCAGCCGTTCAATCTCGGAATCTTCCGCGTCGAACGAAATTTTTTTCAGCGCGTCCAGGAGCGTGGCCTCCGACAAATCGTTTTTCAAAAGGTAATCGTCGATGCCGAGCTTCATGGCCTCCTTGACATGAACAAAATCGTCGTGGCAGCTCAAAATCAAAATGTGGGTCGAGGGCGAAAATTTTTTCACGCGGCGGGTGAGTTCGATCCCGTCCATAATCGGCATGGAAATATCCGCGATCAAAATGTCCGCGCCGTCGCGTTCCAAAATTTCCAGAGCCTCGCGTCCGTTTTTGGCGTCGCCGATGATAAAAAAGCCGTGCGCCTCCCAGTCAATCATTTGCTTGAGGTAGGTGCGCACGAGAAAATCGTCGTCGGCAATCAAAACTCGTTTCATCAAAAATCTTCCTGCAACAAAAAATGTTCGGCGTTTTCGGCGGTGATGAGTTCGTTTGAAATGAAATTATTTTTTTCGACGGGCTGAGCGTTCAGATGAGCCGCGACGACTTCGATGGCCAATCTTCCCGATTCGTGGCCGTCTTGAGAGATGAGCGCGTCGATGGAGCCGCTCTTTACCGCCATGATCGCGTCGTTTTGCGTGTCGACTCCAACGATCATCAAATTATCCGCGACTTCAATCACGCCAAGCGTCATAATGGCCGAAGTCACAAAAATTCCGCGGGTATTCGGTCGCGCGCGCAAAAGTTTTTCCGCCTGATTCATCGCCTGACGATATTGGGTTTCGGCGGCCATGGTCGTCCCGATTTTCAGCGAGGAATTTTTTCTGATGTATTCGACGAAGCCGGCCGTGCGTTGAATGTGAACGTTTTGATTGGCAGAGCCGGAGATGACGCTGACTTCGGAGCCCGCGGGAAGATTTTTCGCCATGAACGCGGCGGCCATTTCTCCGACAAGATAATTATTCGAGCCGATGTAAATTATGCCGTCGATCTCCTCGTCAATCGAAAAGAGCGGAATATTTTTTTCGCGCGCGGCCTCGACGAACTCTTGCGTGTGATTGATGTTGGTCGGGGCGACGATGAGCGCGTCGATGTCGTTGTCGAGCAGGTCGCTTATGATTTTGTTCTGCTCGGCGAAGGCGGTCTCGTTTTCGGCGGTGATGACGATGAGGCGCATGTTATTTTTCTGCGCGGCCTCGGTCATTCCCGAACGAACAGACAGCCAGTGCTCGGAATCCATCGCCTTGAGCACGACGCCGATTGTCCTTTGCGGCAAAATTTTTTCTTCAGACTTTTGAACGGAATACGACACGACCGCGATCAAAAGCATGATGAGCAAAGTATAAAACAGCGCGAGAAATTTTGTCATCAAATCACCTCGGCGGGCAGGACGATAGAAATTTTTGTGAAGCTTCGACCGTCGCTCTCGCAAATAACTTTGCCCGCGTCGCCGTAATAAAGATTGAGCCGCTCGCGGATGTTGGAGACGCCGATACCCGAAAAGCCGCCGTGAGTTTTTTTATCCTCGGCTTTGGCTGAAAGATTTTTCAAAACTTCGGGGGCAATGCCCTTGCCGTCGTCGGTCACAGAAATTATCAGCTCGTCGCCGCGGATTTCGGAGGCAATCACGATTCGGCCGAAATTTTTTTCGGGGCTCGGCGCGTGAAGGATACTGTTTTCCACGAACGGCTGAAGAATCAATCGCGGCACACGGCACGAAAGAGTTTCCTCGGCCAAATTAAAATCGACCGCGAACGAATTCATCAGTCGAAATTCTTGGAGCGCGACGTATTTTTTCAGCGTGGAAATTTCTTCCGCCAGAGAGCCGAATTCGCCTTCGCGGTTCGTGCTGACTTGCAACAGCTCGATAAAATTTGCCAGCAGCTCGCCGATATTTTTTGCGCCTTGGATCATCGCGGCGAACCGAATCGAATTGAGCGTGTTGTAAATAAAATGCGGGCGAATTTGATATTGCAGGGCGTGAAGTTCAGCCTGCCGCTTCAAAATTTTTTCCTTCTCCAAATTGTCCAGCATGTGATTGAAACGCTCGGCGAGGTAGCCGATTTCGTCGTTGCCCGCGACTTTTGCGCGAAGAGAAAAATTTCCGTGGCCGACGGAGTGCATGATTTGCGCCAGATTTTCCACGGGCTCGTTGAGTTTGGCGGAAAGCATGTAAAGCAGCACCGACGAGAGCAACAAAATAAAAATGACGCCCAGCACGCTCAAAATCTGCATGAAAATTATTTTGCCGTTGATTTTTTTCTTGCTGACCAAAAGTTGAATCGTGAAGTGCGACAGCGGCATTTGAACTTGGGCGCGGATGAAATCTTTTTCGTTGAGGTTGGTGACGGCTCGGCTTTGCGAAACGACATTTCCGGCGGCGTCTGTCATCAGCGCGGCGTTCGATTCGCCCGCACCAAGGTCGTCGATGAAATTGTAATAGAAGCCGCGCTCGCTGATTTGCGTCGTGACGAAAGCCTCCGCGCCGTGAAGTTTTGCTTTGTAGAGGAAAATATTTTTGGCGGCGGGACTCAAAATATTTTTCGCGAAGAAGGGACGCATGCCGCTTTGCCCGTCGATGATTTTTTGCCACGCGGCGGACGTTTCATCATCGAGCGTCTGCACGGAATTGTATTCTTCGGAGCGAATCAAAATTTTTTTCGCGGGAAGGAAGATGTAAATGTCGTCCGCCAAAAAATTTCTTTCGCGATAATTTCTGAGGCGTGCGGCGGCTTCGGAAAAGTTCCCGTGATTGATCGGCTCAATCATCTGCGCGTCAAAGGAAATATCCAACGTCGTCCGATAAATTTTTTGGAAGCCCGCGTCGGCGTTTTTTGCCCCGATAAAAATTTTTTCGTAGAGCGAGGCGGCGTATTCCGAATAAAAATTTTCGGCGGCGTAGTGATAAAACAGAAGCATGGCAAAAATTATTCCGAGGACGTTTATCACCAGAGCCGCCAAAAACATTTTGAAGCGCATGTTCCAAACGATTTTCATTGCCGAAAAAATTTCAGACGTCCAGATTTTTCACGAGGAGCGCGTTTTCTTCTATGAACTGTCGGCGCGGAGCAACTTGGTCGCCCATGAGAATTGTAAAGAGTTCGTCGGCCTCCACCGCGTCATTTATCTCCACACGGAGCATTGTGCGCGTCAAAGGATCCATGGTCGTCTCCCAAAGTTGTTCGGGATTCATTTCGCCCAAACCTTTGTAGCGTTGAACGGTTGCGCCGTCGCGCCCGACCTCGTCGAGTTTTTTTGCCAGCTCATCGTCGCTGTAAGTGTACCAGTGATTTTTTCCTTTGCGGATTTGATAGAGCGGCGGCTGAGCGATGTAAACGTGGCCGTGTTCGACGAGCGGTTTCATGTAGCGATAAAAGAAAGTCAGGAGCAACGTGCGGATGTGTGCGCCGTCGACGTCCGCGTCCGTCATGATGATAATTTTTCCGTAGCGGCGTTTGCTAAGGTCGAAGTCGTCGCTTATGCCCGTGCCGAACGCTGTAATCATCGTGCGAATCTCGGCGTTTGCGAAAATTTTATCGAGGCGCGCCTTCTCGACGTTCAAAATTTTTCCGCGCAGAGGAAGGATAGCTTGAAAGCGTCTGTCGCGACCTTGTTTGGCCGAGCCGCCCGCGCTGTCGCCCTCGACGATATAAATTTCTGCCTTATCGGGATCTTTGACGGAACAATCGGCGAGCTTGCCGGGCAGCGATGAAATTTCCAGAGCGTTTTTGCGTCGGGTGAGTTCGCGGGCTTTTCTTGCGGCTTCGCGGGCACGAGCAGCCATAACCGCCTTTTCCAAAATCTGTTTGGTTATGGCGGGGTTCTCCTCGAAAAATTCGCTCAAGCTTTCGTTGACGACCGCGCTGACGAGCGAACGAATTTCCACATTGCCGAGCTTGGTTTTCGTTTGACCTTCGAACTGCGGGTTGTGGAGCTTGACGCTGATTACGGCCGTCAAACCTTCGCGCACGTCTTCGCCGCTGAGTGTGCTGTCCGAACTTTTCAAAAGGTTGTGGCGTTTGGCAAATTCATTGGCGACTTTGGTCAACGCGGCGCGGAAGCCGGCCAGGTGCATTCCGCCCTCCTCGGTGTTGATGTTGTTTACGTAGCTGAAAATATTTTCCTGGAAGGCGTCGGTGTATTGCATGGCGACTTCGACCACGGCGTCATCGCGGCGGCCGTTGAAGTAAATCGGTTGCGGATTAATTTTTTCTTTCTTGCGGTTGAGATGTTCGACGAAAGATTTTATTCCGCCGTCGAAATGAAATTCTTGAGCCTCGCCCGTGCGTTTGTCGTTCAAAAAAATTTTTATGCCGCTGTTGAGAAAAGCAAGTTCGCGGAGCCGATGTTTGAGCGTGTCGTAGTTAAATTCCGGCACGGTGAAAATTTCGTCGTCGGGAAGGAAATGAACTTTGGTTCCCGTGTCCTGCGCGGAGCCGATGACTTCGAGCGGGCTGACGGTTTGGCCGCGAGAAAAAGTTATGCGGAAAATTTTTCCGTCGCGACGAACTTCAACTTCCATGGATTTGCTCAAAGCGTTGACGACGCTGACGCCCACGCCGTGCAAACCGCCGCTGACTTTGTAGCCGCCGTCACCGAACTTTCCGCCCGCGTGCAAAACAGTCAACACGACTTCGACCGCGGGCTTGCCGCTCTCGTGCATGTCGACGGGAATGCCTCGGCCGTTGTCGCTGACGGTTATGGAATTGTCCGCCTCAATCGTCACGTGAATTTCCGTGCAGAACCCGGCCAACGCCTCGTCAATCGAATTGTCGACGACCTCGTAAACCAGATGATGAAGTCCGCGCTCTCCTGTCGAGCCGATGTACATTCCGGGGCGAAGACGAACTGCTTCGAGCCCTTCGAGGATTTGAATTTGATCCGCGCTGTAATCTCCCTCGACTGCTTCAACCTGCGCGGCGGCCTCGTCGAAATGAACTTCTATTTCGTCGTCGTCATCAACTTCTGCGGGCGGCATGACGTTCGGCAAATCGTCTTCGTGCTCGTCGTCTTCGTGTTCGTCGCCGAAGTCTTCAACCTTGTGAATTTTTTTATCGTCCAAAATTTTTACCTCCGTTTCGCCCGACAGTTTATCACAAAAAATCTTTCGTGTATAATGCCTGCGAAAAAATTTAAGGTGTGTTCACACTATTGAATTAAGGAAAATTAACGAGTAAAATAAAATTATGG
>CAMNFC010000080.1 GCA_946536925.1 uncultured Selenomonadales bacterium
GAACTCGGCGGCAAATTTAAATCGCACAGGACTTACGGCGAGCGGGAAAAAATTTTTCAGGAACCCGAAGACTCTGCCGGCGAAATGAAAGTCCCCGCAGTGATGGGCAGAAACAAAGAGGTCGATAAAAAGAACGCACTCTTCAAAAAGTTGCTGGAGAAAATTTACGACGAAAACCCCGAAGTAAAAGTTTTGGTTTATGTCAACGGTCGCCGCAAGACACAGCGAGTGGCGGAGTTTGTTGCGCGCGAGTGTTCTCATTTGTTGCCGATTCAAGAAATGTCGGACGAGATGAAAAAAATTAATAATAACTTTGACGGCGATGATTACACGGATTCTTTGAAAAAACTTTTGCCGCGGCGCATTGCCTTCCACAACGCCTCGCTGTCTGCTCCTTTGCGCGAATTCATCGAAAAACTTTTCCGCGACAACGAATATCCGCTCCGATTGGTCGTCGCAACCGAGACTCTTACAATCGGCATGAACATGCCCGTCGACGTCATGATTTTGTATGACGCACAGACGCGCAGATTGAGCGGACCCGTGCCGCTGACCAACCAAGAGTACAAAAATTTTGTCGGCCGCGCAGGTCGTCTGGGAAATAAAAACAAATGCCTCGGCGAAAGTTACATCTTCGCAAGCGACATCAATGAGTTGAACAATTTCTGGAACAACTACGTTTACTATCGCGCCGAAGAAATAAAATCTGCGCTGGCGGGCGTGAAGGAAAAGGAACAGGCGCCTTATTACCTGAACTTGTTGCTTGGCAAAAAAAATTTCACGCTGAAAGACTTCGAGAATATTTTGAAGCAAAGCTTTGCTCAGAAATGTGCCGACCATCGATTCAATGCCAAAGAAATTTGCCAAGCACTCGTCAACGCAAAATTGTGTGTCGTGCGGGAAGATGACGAAGATGACGAGAGCTATTACAACCTGACCGACTTCGGAGCGTACATTTCCTCTTACGCGCTCAACTTGGAAACTTGCAAGCTGATTCGTAAATATTTTTACAACGGCCTTTACATGAAGAAAAAAATCAAGGGCGGCTTGCCAACGGACGTAACTGCAGAGGATTTGGAGCAGTATTCGCTGGATATTTTTTACAGGCTTTGTTGCACGGAAGAGGTTGAAAACATCGGGCAATTGAAAATTCCCAATTCGGGTGCTGCCGCCCAAGAGTATCGCAAAATCTGTTCGACTGTGGAAAAAACTTTGCACACCATGATTGATTCGGGAAAATGCAAGCTGTGGCCGGACAGCCCAATCAAAGAAATGTTGTCCGACAATTATCCTTGGCTGAACGAGCACGAAGAAAAAGAACATCTGCTGCGCGCGATTTTGCTGTGGTATTGGACGAAGGGATATTACTTGCGCGACATCAGGGAAGAGACGAATTTCAAATTCGGCAACGTGGCAATCGTTCAGGAAGACATTTCCCGAATCGCCGAGGTCGTCGCTTATTTACTCGAATCAATAAGCAATTGCTTGAACGCTGTGAGTAAAGGCTTTGAAAAACTCGCTCCGGGAGCAATTTACAGATTTTCAACCTGCGTCAATTACGGCATGCCGCGCAACTTGGTCGTCATTGCCAACAAACACGTCTACGGTCTGGACAGGCGAACCATTTTGAGAATCGGCGAGCTTTGGAAGGAAAAGGAACTCACTTACGCCAGCCCCGACCAGATGCTGATGCGTTGCAACGAAAGCGATTTGCGCGAGATTCAAAAAATTATCACGGAAGAGGAGCGCAAGGAAATTATTCGCGCGCTGGAGGAAGCCACTTTCCACGAAAATTACGAGATTCTCTTGGAAAGCATTCGCAACGAGAGCAACCTCAGCGACAATGCTTACGACGCTGTCCTTGCCCTTTACAACACCGGCAACAATGACGACGAGGGCAACGGCGATTTACTTCAGCCGCTCACTAAACTGTTCGCCACGGAAGAGACCGCCTTCAAAGATGTCACGACGGAGGATTTGCTCTTCGAATCGAAGAATGCTTTGAAATTTTCTTGCGGCGAAAAAAATTTTGCGCTCATTGCATTTGATGACCGAGCCAAATCCGTTGATTACAAAAAGTACGGAAGATTCATTGGCGAAAAAAATTTGCGCGGCATTGTGCTGTTCAAAGACGAGAGCAGTCCGCGGCAGATTAAGTGGCGCGACGAACGCGGCACGCTCACGACCAAGGAAGGCGAAGTCCTCCTCGAAAACATCAGCCTGGCGATGACCTTCAAGCAATTTGCCTTCCTGCTGATTCAAGCACTCAAGATAAAAGATAACGACGCGCGCCTGCTCACGGCACTGCTCGAAGACGCCATGGGAAATTTCCCGCAGAGCAACTTGAGTACGCTTGGCATGTTGCTGAACAATTTCGCGTCGACGGAAGCCAACGACTTCACGGACGGCGCGCCCGACTTGCCCACACTGCACGTCGTCTGCGACAAGCGCAAGCACACCGCTTACAACGATTTGCTCAGGGAATTGAAGCGGCAAAAAATTTCTTACCGAATCCTCAGCTGGGGCGACGCGCTCGAAGCCGAAGATGTTCACGAAAATTTTTATCTGATTCATTTGGACTGGAGAGTCGCTCAAGGAATGCAAAGCTTGCGGACGTTTTGCACTGCTCTCAAAAAGACCGGTTACAAAAAAACTTTCGCCATCTTCGACTCGGAAGAAAATTTCCGCGAATGGGGCGGCAACCCCGAATATCCTCACGAAAACCTCGCGCACTGTTCAAGCACAAAAAATTTTTCCGCGGACGTGCCGAACAAAATCAAACCTTTTCTGCAGTGGAGCCGCGACGAAAAATTTTTAATCGGCGTCTCTTATTCTCATGACTCGAAAGGCTTGGAGCTGCTGAAAAAATTCGTCGACAAACTCAAAGAGACTTTCCCTGAGGAAAAAATTTTCTTCGACGAATATTCCTCAGCTCACAGCCGTCTGCAAGGGCGCGGCGGTGCCGAAAGAAATCCGAAGTTTTACAAGCAGTGCGAATTCTTTTTGGTGCTCGACGACCCGACTTACAACGCGGCCTCCGAGGAGTGCGCCAACGAGTTCAATGCCATCAGCGAACGAATCGACGAGTTGCCGGAAATCAGCGGGGAGCGGCTGTGGTTCTTGCGTTTGCCCGGAAACAAGCCTTGCGCGTTTTTCGATGAAGGGCGCGATTATTATACAAGGTTGGAAGAAGAAACTTTGGAAGACACCGCCAAAAGTTTTATCCGTCTGATTAACGAAAATTTTGGGGAGGGCGCAACGTGAAAAAATCTTCGACGAAAAACGCGCTGACAATTTTTCAGTATCATCTTTATCAAAATCCGCTGTATGAATTCGTCGGCGCGGACGACCGTGAAATAAACGTCGCGCTGCTCGGCTTCGGAAAGTTCAGCCCGAAATTTTTGGATTGCTGCCTGCAGTTCGGGCAAGTGCTCTCCAAAAAACTCAACGTGAAAATTTTTTCCGAGGACGATTCGTCAGCCGAAAATTATTTGAAAGAACGACCCGCGCTCAAAAATTTTTTCAGCGTCGATAAGCGCGACGACTCCGAAGAATCTTACGGGAATATTTTTTTCGATTCACTCGTCGTGGAGCCGACCGAATCCGAGCTTAAAGAATTTTTTGAGGAAATTGTCGGGCACCCGCATTACATTTTTATCGACTTCGGGGACGACGCGAAGAGCGAACGCGTTGCCGTCGCCTGCAAAAAAGTTCTCGCCGCGCTCAAGGGCAAGGCGCGAATCAGTTTCGTCCGCGAAGACACCGACCCGCCGAAAAAATTTCCGCGCGGGATTGTTCCCGTCTTCGTGAATGGCAACATAAAAAAATTTCCCGTCCACGCCGAGATTGAACGCATGGCCTTCAACGCGCACCTCGTTTACGAAAAAAATTTGAACGTCGACTTCAACGAAGTCAAAAAAAATTTTCTCGACCCTTACAATCACGCCGCGAGCGTCGCGACCGTCGTCACGATAAAATACAAACTGCACGAGTACAATCTGAATCCCGACAAAACCGACGCCGCCGAACTCGCCGAAAAATTTTCACGGCTCAAGTTTGATTCGCAGGATGAGAGCGATTACATTTTCGCCGAGCACAAAAGATGGGTCACCGAAAAAATTTGCAACGGCTGGCAGGTGCGACCCGTCAAAGATTGCGGCGACGGAAAGACCAAGGACGGCGCAAAAAAACTTCACGCCTGCATTGTGAAGAGCCGCCCCGACCGTTTGCTCCGCGATAAATTTCCTGCGGAAACTTGGAACAGCCTCACGAAAAAAGAACTCGCCGAACTCGACGAACTCGACGCCCTTTCCGTCAGGCTCCACAAACTTTTCGCCGAACGCGCCGAGCAAATCCGCAGCGAACTCGACCTTATCAACAAGCTCACGGATAATCTGCAAGCCGCGCTGGAATTCGACCCGAAAATTTTGATGAGCTTCCAAGAGCTGAAAGTTTGCTTCAAAGATATTTTCAACGGCGACGCAAAAAAAGTTCGCCTGTACGAAAACCTGAGTGACAATTTCAAAAAAAATCTCGACCGCCTGCCAAAAAATCTTTCCGCCGTCCTCAAAGAAAATTTTGCGATTCTCGAAGGGAAATTCCGTCCGCTCCTCAAGAGCATGGAGTTTTGGGATTACAAGCAGGACGACGCCGCGATGGTTGAAAGCATTCCGTTCATTTTGACTTACTCGGAAAATATTTGCTTGGCGGTGCCCTTCGCGGCGGGCGAAGTCTCCGAGCTTTTTAAGAACGTCGCCGCCGCCACGGTCATCAAGCCGAAAAAAATTTTCTACCTGATTTTCTGCGAAGACCACGCCGCGCTCAATCAACTGAAAAATTGTCTGCCGAACGTTCTCGCTTACAACAGGCGCAAAAATCTTCACGCGGAAATTGAACTCGTCATTGCCTGCGCCGAAAAAATTTTTGACTTCGACGAGGAAACCCGCGCCATAAAAAAATTCGGGATACAAAAAATTTCCTTCTCGCCCGTGAAAGACGCGACCAATCCTGCGCCCGAAGTCATCGCCCTGTTCAAAAAATTTTTGTTGCGCCGCGCGAAAAATTCTGCGGAGTTCACGGCTCTCGAAATAAATTCCACGCGCGTTGCCGCTTGGCTCCAAGGTGCCGGCGTTTGCGCGGACGTGCCCGCTTTTTCCTTCGACTCGGCGCGCATGACTTTCAAATCGATTAACCGCTGCGCCGCCTTCACTTACATTGCAAAAAAAAATTTCATAACGATGAACGACTTGACCGCCCTGAATAATTCTTTCGGCAATATCGGCGACCAACCGACTTTCCTCGAAGATTATCGCGAGCTGTGGGAAGAGTACAAAAAAAATTACGGGCGCGACTGGAAAAATCTTTGCGGGAAATTGAAAGCTCACGCCGAGGCGAACGACGTCCTTGCAACTTTTTCGCGGCAAACTGATGCCACCGTCAAGCGTTACAGATATCTTTTGCCGTCGCTGTGCCTCAAAGTCGTTGAAAAAATTCTTCGCGTGCTGGAGAAAGAAAAAATCGTCGACGCGCGGAGCAACGTAAAAATTTTTGATTCCGCCACCTGCGAAGTCGTCATCGTCGACCCGTGCAAAAATAAATCCAAATTCGATTTGCTCTTCTCCAATCCGTACAAACTCATGCTGGCAGAGGCAATTTCTTTTGCGCAGCGGAAATGGGATGTCGCTGTTTCCTTCGACGCGCTGAACGTCAGCGGCTTGGACGTGTCCACCGATAACAATTTGTCCAATCTCATAAACTTCCTCGCGGAGAAAAATTATCTGACCGGCTTGAGAACCGACGCGGGAAAATTTTCGTTCGCTTATGCCACGCGCGAAATAAAAAATTTGCTGACAAACGAAGGCAAGCTCCTTGAAATTTTTGTTTACCACGAGGCGAAGAGGACGGGCGGCTTCGACGACGTCGCCATGAACTTTGAGCCGCACTGGAGCGATTTCGGAGTGAACAACGAATTCGATTGCGTCCTCTCAAAAAATTTCCGCACGCTCATCGTCGAGTGCAAAGCGCAAAATCAAATCAAGCAGGATTTTTATTTCAAGCTGTTCGCGCTGGCAAAAAAATTCGGCGTGAATGCCACCGCCGTTTTGATTGCCGACACGCGCGACCTCAGGGCGTCGACGATTAACGCCGTTCAGCGCAAACGCGGCGCGGAGTTGGGTATCGTGACGATTCAAGACGACCTCGACAACATCGGCGAAATTTTGCTCAAGCTCCTCGACGACGCAAAATAAAAAAGACGCCGTTAAGCGTCTCTCGAATTATCCCGGCATAATGTTCATGTTCGCCAGTATGTTCAAAATCGGCGGCAGCAGGATGATTATAAAAATCGTCGGGAAGATGA
>CAMNFC010000081.1 GCA_946536925.1 uncultured Selenomonadales bacterium
ATTTGATTGACGACGGCGACAAAATTTTAATCGGCGTGTCGGGCGGCAAGGACAGCCTGCTTTTGACGTTGGCACTGGCGACTTTGCGCGAACGCATGAAGAAAAATTTTTCGTTGAGTGCGCTGACGATTGATCCGAAGTTCACGGACGATTGGAGCGAAAAAATTTTCGCCGTGAAAAAATTTTGCGACGAGCTGGAAATTTCTCACGAACTTTGCGCCGTCGATATCGCCGGTCTGATTCGCGAGCAGGAAAATAAAAGTCCGTGCTGCACCTGCGCCTACTTCCGCCGCGCCGTGATGAATCGCAAGGCTCAAGAACTCGGCGCGAACAAAATTGCCTACGCTCATCATCTCGACGACGCCGTTGAAACTTTTTTTATGAGCTTGTTGTCTTCGGGGCAGCTGACGACTTTTTTGCCGAAAACTTTTTTGGACAGGACGAGCGTGACGGTGATTCGCCCGCTGGTTTACGTTCGCGAGGCGGAGATAAAAAATTTCACGCGCGGCTTCGATGTTTTGAAATCGCCGTGCCCGTTCGACGGCGCGACAAATCGTCAGCGGATAAAAAATTTGATCGTCGAGCTGGAAAAAAATTTCCCCGACCTGTTCAATCATTTGGCGGCGGCGATGAGAAAAAATTCTGTCGGCGAGCTGTGGGATGCGCCCAAAACTCGTCGGCAGATGAGAGAAAAATATTTTGCGCTGAAGTTTGGAGGATAAATCATGTTCAAAGAAATTTGGCGGCGGCGGGTCGCTCTCGTCGAGGCGGACTTGCTCAAAGAGTTGCGGCGGACGAAATCCCTCGACGAAAATTTATCGCGGGCGATGGAGTACAGCTTGATGGCCGGCGGAAAAAGATTACGGCCGATCCTTTTGATGGCGGCGGCGGACGCGATTGACTCTTCGGGCGAAAAATTTACCACGGTGGCCGACGCGCTGGAAATGATTCACACTTACTCGCTCATTCACGACGATTTGCCCGCGATGGACGACGACGATTATCGACGCGGGAAGTTGACGAACCACAAAGTTTTTGGAGAGGCTGTGGCGATTCTTGCGGGCGACGCGCTGTTGACTTTGGCGTTTGAAGTTGCGCTGCGTCAAAAAGATGTCGCGCCCGAAATTTTGTTGAAAGTTTTGCACGAGATCAGCACGGCGGCCGGAGCTTCGGGCATGGTCGGCGGCCAGGCTCTCGATTTGCGCTCGGAAGGAATTCAAATTGATTTTGAGACGCTCAAGCTCATGCACCGCGGCAAGACCGGCGCACTTTTCAAAGCGGCGATTCGTTCGGGCGCGATACTTGCTCAAGCGGACGAAAAAAAATTGGCGGCTCTCACGCGCTACGCGGAAAATTTCGGCTTGGCCTTCCAGATAACCGACGACATTTTGGACGTGACGGGCGACGAAAAAATTTTGGGCAAACCGACCGGCTCCGACGAAAAAAATTTGAAGGCAACTTACGTCAGCTTGACTTCCCTCGACGCGGCGAAAAATTTTGCTCTGGAGGCTGTCGACGAAGCTTTGAACGCGCTGAAAGATTTTGGCACCGAGGCGGATTTTTTGCGCGAGCTTGTAAAATATTTGATCGCCCGCAAAAAATAATTTTCTCGAAAGGAAATTTTATACTTCGTGTCGAATACACGCGCCGTTCAACTAAAATTTTTTTCAAGGAGTGTTTGTAATGAGGAAAATATTTTTAACGACGCTGACGGTCGTCATGATGATCGCGGCTACGGCTTTGGCGGCGAACTGGCAACAGATTTACACCGACAACGACGACAACCTCGTCTACTTTGACACCGACTCCGTGCAAATCACGTCGATGACGCCGGAGAGAGAAGACGTCACCTTCAGCGGAGTCTATCGCATGGATTTCAGCGACAAAGGCCGCAACACTTTGATCGATTGGTACCGCAACTATTCGATCGTCCCGGCGGGCATCGAAGATCTGTCTTATGACATAACGACGATTCATTTCAAAAAAGAAGGCGACGACAGATACTATCACATCTCCGAGCGCATTTCCTATCGCGCGGACGGCTCGCAAATTGCCGGCATGCACTACGTGAACAACGAGCCCAACTGGCAAAAGATTCCCGTTGCCTCCGTCGTCGACGTTGAATATTTCGAAGCAAATCTGATTGTCGACGGCAAACGTTACAAAAGAAAAGATGCACAAGACCTTTAATTTTAAGGAGAGATTGTCACGGGGCTGTTGAAAAGATTGAACTCACCCGCCCGACTTCACACGATGAGCTTGGCTGAGCTGAACGAATTGGCGGGCGAAATTCGCGAGCTGATCTTGACGACGGTCTCAAAAAACGGCGGGCACCTTGCGCCGAGTCTCGGCACGGTCGAGCTGACGCTTGCGCTTTATTCAGTGTTTGATTTCAGCCGCGACAGACTCATTTGGGACGTCGGGCACCAGGCTTACACGCACAAAATTTTAACAGGGCGACGCGACACATTCCACACGTTGCGGACTTTGGGAGGCATAACGGGCTTCCCGAAGCGTGCCGAGTCGCCTTTCGATTTTTTCGGCGTCGGTCATGCTTCCACGTCGATAAGTGCCGCGCTGGGATTTTTGATCGCCGCGGAAATTGAAAAAGTCGACAGAAAAGTTATCGCGGTCATCGGCGACGGAGCTTTGACGGGCGGCATGGCCTTCGAGGCTCTCAATCACGCGGGGCAGCTGAAAAAAAATTTAATCGTCGTCCTCAACGATAACGAAATGTCGATTGACAAAAACGTCGGCGCGCTCAGCGAATATCTTTCCAAAATCCGTCTCAAGCCGCAATATCACCGCGCGAAAAAAGAATTCGAGGACTTCGTGAAAAACATTCCCTTCCGCGACGTCGGTGAAAAAATTTTGCTCGCGGCCAACTCCGTGCGTGCGGGCGTGTCGGCGGCTGTTTTTCCCGGCGCAATGTTCGAGGCTTTGGGCTTCACTTATCTGGGTCCTCTCGACGGCCACGACATCGGCGGCATGAAGGACGTTTTCTCTCGCGTCGGAGTGATTAACTCGCCCGTGCTGATTCACGTGAACACGAAGAAGGGCAAAGGTTACGCGCCCGCCGAGACTGCGCCCGAAAAATTTCACGGCGTCGGAAAATTCGACAAGGCGACGGGTCAAGTTATCAAAAAAAAATCTCCGCCGAGTTACACGGAAATTTTTTCTCAAGCTGTGATCGATTGCGCGGCTCGTGACGAAAAAATTGTCGCGATAACCGCAGCGATGCCCACGGGTACCGGTTTGAAAAAGTTCGCGGAAAAATTTCCCGAAAGATTTTTTGACGTCGGTATCGCCGAAGAACACGCCGTGACTTTGGCAGCGGGCATGGCGGCCGGAGGTCTTAAACCCGTCGTCGCGATTTACTCCACGTTCATTCAGCGCGCGTACGATCAAATTCTCCACGACGTTTGCCTGCAAAACCTGCCCGTGATTTTTTGCTTGGACAGAGCCGGGCTCGTCGGCGAAGACGGAGCGACTCATCACGGCGCGTTCGACCTGGCTTATCTGCGGACGATTCCGAACATGAACATTCTCGCGCCCAAGGACGAAAACGAGTTGCGGCAGATGATTTTCGCGGCGGTTGAAAAAAATTTCCCCGTGGCGATTCGTTATCCGCGCGGCGCAGGTTTCGGCGTCGAAGTTCAAGCTCAGCCCGAAAAAATTTCTTGGGGCAAGTCTCAAGTAGTCGAAAAAAATTCTTCGGCGGACGTGACGATTTTTGCGGTCGGCACGATGGTTAATCCTTGCGTGGAGGCTGCCAAAATTTTGCGCGAGAAAAAAATTTTCGTCGACGTGGTGAACGCCCGCTTCGTCAAGCCGCTCGACACGGAGCCGATAAAAATTTCCGCGCTAGGGGCAAAACTTTTGGTCACGTGCGAGGAAGGAACTTTGGCGGGCGGATTCGGCTCGGCGGTCGCAGAATTTTTGACGGACGAAAAAATTTGTGCGCCCCTTTTGAGACTCGGAATCCCCGACGAATTTATCGGCCAAGGAACCCGCGCGCAACTTTTGGACATGTGCGGCTTGACGGCTCAAAAAATTTCTCAAAAAATTTTGGAACGGCTCAACGAAATAATTTTCGGATTTTTGACGGTGACGGAATGAAGCAGCGATTGGATATCTTTTTAACGGAGAAAAAATTTTTCGACAGCCGCACGCGTGCTCAAGCGATGATTATGGCGGGAAAAATTTTGGTCGACGGGCAAAAAGTCGACAAGGCCGGCACGATGATTTCACCCGACGCGGCGATTAAAATTCTCGGCGAGGAAATGCCTTTCGTCAGTCGTGGCGGCTTGAAACTCCAAAAGGCTCTCGACGTTTTCAAAATTGATTTGCGCGGGAAAATTGCGGCGGATGTCGGAGCGTCCACGGGCGGCTTCACCGATTGCATGTTGCAGCGCGGCGCGAAAAAAGTTTACGCAATCGACGTGGGCTACGGTCAGCTGGCCTGGAAACTTCGCCAAGACTCGCGCGTCATAAATTTTGAGCGGACGAACATTCGCAACGTCACGCGCGAAAATTTTTCGGACGATTTGGATTTTATTTCAATCGACGTGGCGTTCATCTCGCTGGAAAAAGTTTTGCCGGTCGTTTACGATTTGCTCAAAGATTCGGGCTCGGTCGTCGCTTTGATCAAGCCGCAATTCGAGGCTGGGCGCGAACACGTCGGCAAACGCGGCGTCGTCCGAGAAAAAAAAATTCACGCCTCCGTTGTCGAAAAAATTTTGAACTTTGCGGAGCAACTCGGCTTCAAGATTTGCGGGTTGGATTTTTCCCCCGTCAAAGGCGCAGACGGCAATATCGAGTATCTGGCGCACCTGTCGAAAAATTTTTCCGCGGACATTGAAATTTTATCGGTTATTAATGCGGCTCACGAGGAGTTGATGCGGCTATGAAGCAGTTGGCGGTTTTTCCGAACATGAGCAAGCGGCGCGCAGGGGAAATCGTCGAGCGCATTTTTAATTTCTATCACAACAAAGACGTGCGGCTGGTTATGCCCGCGACGGAGGCTCGGCAATTTCGCAAGGACGAACACGGTTTGCCCTGCGTCGAGCGCGTCCACGTGGACATGGCCTTATCGATCGGCGGCGACGGAACTTTGCTTGGCGTGTGCAGGAGATTCAGCGGTCAATCCGTTCCCGTGTGCGGGATCAATTTGGGCACGCTGGGCTTTTTGGCCGATATCGAGCCGCGCGAACTTGAAAGTCGTTTGGCAAAAATTTTGGCAGGAGAATATCGCGTGGAACGTCGGCTTCTTTTGAGCGGCTACATTCGCAACGACTTGGGCGAAAAA
This sequence comes from uncultured Selenomonadales bacterium, assembly GCA_946536925.1. GTDB lineage: Bacteria > Bacillota > Negativicutes > Selenomonadales > Selenomonadaceae > Quinella. The sequence goes on from CAMNFC010000081.1 coordinate 5,309, forward strand.
TTTTTGGGCAACGCGATAAACGACGTGGTCATAACCAAGGGCGGAGTGGCTCGAATGTTGCGGCTGGGTCTTTTCATCAATCAAACGCACCTCATGGATTACAAAGCGGACGGAATTATAATTTCGAGCCCGACGGGCTCCACGGCGTATTCTTTGAGTGCGGGCGGACCCATTTTAAATCCGACGATAAGAGCACTTTTGTTGACGCCCATTTGTGCGCATACGTTCCAAATGCGCCCGCTCATCGTCAACGAGGACGACGAAGTTTTGATTAAAGTTTCAGCCACGCAAGACGTCATGGTCACGCTCGACGGGCAGGTCAGCCACAAGATTCAGCCCGGCGACGAAATCGTCGTGCGCAAAGCCGAAGACTTCGCTCAAATCGTCAAGTTCGACGACAAAAATTATTATGACGTGCTCAAAGCAAAAATGTGGAACTGAAAACTTCTAGGGGTTGTTGGTAAATTCAGGTAAAGAAAAAACATAAGCAGTTCTTTGAT
>CAMNFC010000082.1 GCA_946536925.1 uncultured Selenomonadales bacterium
TCCATGACGGAAATTTGGCTGACGATGATTCGATAGTCGCCGATTTTAAATTCTTTGAGGTCGTTCTTGGCGATTTCGGCCGGAGTTTTGTCGCCGATGCCCGCGCCCGCTCTGAGCATTGCCAAGCCGTATTCTTTGAGGTTGACGCCGGCGATTTCCGCGAGACGTTCTGCAGTTTTTTTATCGTAAGGCGTACACGTCGGAGATTTGAAAAGCACGGTGTCGGAAATAATCGCGCTCATCAAAAGTCCCGCAATCGACGGAGGAATTTCAACGTCTTGGTGCCAATGCATGTTCGCCACGATTGTGCAGGTGCAGCCGACGGGTTCCTGGTGAATGTAAATCGGCTCGGAAGTTTGGACGCCGCCCAATCTGTGGTGGTCGATGATCTCGATGATTTTTGCGTCCTCGATTCCTTCGACGGCCTGGCCGCGTTCGTTGTGGTCGACGAGGATAACTTTTTCGCGTTCGGGGAGCATGATTTCATCCGCACTGACAAGTCCGACGAGTTTTCCGTTCTCCACGACGGGATAGCTGCGGTAGCGGTGCTCGTCCATGACGCCCTTGATGTCGCTTAGCAAATCCATGGGACGGAAGCACACGGGATTGGATTTCATGATTCGACGAATGGGCACGCACTGATTGATCAGCCGGCCGACGGTGTAAGTGTCGTAAGGCGTGAGCAGCACGAAGACCCCGCGCTTTTGAGCCTCTTCCAAAACTTCGGGGGCAATGCGGCTGTTCTGCGTGACGACGAGGCAAGCGATTCCGCATTCGAGGAACTTGAGCAAAGTCTCCGCGCTCCTGTCGCCCACGAGCACGATATCTTTTTTGTTGAGGATGCTGACCGTCGAGAAAGCAGAACCCGACGCGATGATGATGTTGCCTTCGATTAGCGCGTTTTCGTCGCCGCTGACCAAAACTTTTGCTTCCGTGGCCTGCATTATGTCACGATAGCGCACGCGCAAATCGACCAGGCTTTGCAGTCCCAGCTCAAGGAAATATCTTTTGGCCAGGTCGCTTACGGTAACGATGCCGACGAGTTCGCCGTTTGAATCCGTGACGGGCACGCTTTGCAATTCACTTTTGCGCATGACTTCGCCCAGGTGTCGGAGCGTGTCGTGTTGGCGGACGACGGTCTTGCATTCGAGCGCAACGTCTTTGACACGCGGATACAAATCCGTCAAGAGCAACGGCTGATCCACTTTGAAATATTCGAGCGCGTATTTTGTCTCGTTATTGATTTTTCCGCAACGAGCCGGCACGGCGTTGACTCCGCGAGCCTGTTTGAGGTGCGCGTAGCCGATGGCCGAGCAAATCGAGTCGGTGTCCGGATTTCTGTGGCCGATGACGTAAATCGGTTTGTTGCCGCCTTTCATTAAAACCCCTCCAATTTTCTGAAAGTTAAAACTTCCCGCCAGAATTATAATCGAAAAATTTTTCTCTGTCTATGAATAAATTTCGACGAAGCGGCGCACGCGGGCTGTGTAAATCCATTCGCCGACTTGAGAGCCGTGGAGTTCGGGCGGCGCGTCCTTCCCGCCGATTTTCAAAAGTTCGTCGATGATTTCTTGCGCGTGTTCAAGGTAAGGCGGCAGACCGTGATTGTCTATGAGGATCACGTCGCAAAAATCTTTCACGCTGAATTTCAAACCGTTTAGCTTGAGCAAAAGTTCAACAATTTTTCCCGGCTTCTTCAATCGCGCGGCTCGCATGTGTTCACGGATGACGAAGGCCGCAAATTTTTTCCAGTCGTTGGGAAGAGTCATTCGTCGATTCATTTTGTTTAGGACGTCGATCCCGCGGATTTCGTGCTTGTAATGATGAGGCAACTTTTCGGGCGGAGTGGAGCCTTTGCCGATGTCGTGCATGAGCGCGGCGAATCTGACGGCCGGCTTCGGATTTATTTTCGCCACGTCGTCGACGATTTGCATCGTGTGCTCGTAAGCGTCGCCTTCGGGGTGAAAGTGCGTCGGCTGAGTTTTCCCGCGCAAACGAAAAATTTCCGGGAAAATAATTTCCAACAACTCCGCGCGTTCCAAACTCCTGAAAAAAATCGAGGGCTTGTCGGTTTTGAGCGCGGTGACCAGCTCGTCGAAAATTCTTTCGGACGGTTCGCGTGAAAGTTCTTCGCCGCAAAGTTTCATCGCCTCGACGGTCTCGGAGCAAATTTCAAAATTAAATTGAGCGGCCTGACGAGCGGCTCTCAACGCTCGGACGGGGTCGTCGGTGAAATGTTTGCTCACGGCTCGGATTTTTTTGTCGAGAACATCTTGGCGGCCGCCGAACGGGTCAACGAGTTTTCCGCTCAAAATTTCGACGGCCATGGCGTTAATCGTCGTGTCGCGGCGGAACAAATCCTGCTCAATCGTCACGGACGGAGAAAATAAAATTTCGAAGCCGCGATAGCCCGAAGAAATTTTTCTTTCCGTGCGGGCGAAAGCGACCTCGCAATTTTTTTCGTCAATCTCGACGGCGTACACGGGGAAAGATTTTCCGAACTTCACCGCGTCGGGGAAAGCCTCGACAAAAATTTTTTCATCGAGACCGGTGACGCAATAATCTTTGTCGTGGGCTTCAACGCCGCGAAATTTATCGCGAACCGCGCCGCCGACGAGATAGGCCGCGCCGCCGAAGTCGTGAATTTTTTTTGCAAAGTCAAGCTCAGTCATTTTGAATCCCTGAAAAATTTTTTAAGTCCCGGAAAATTTATCGCGCAAGATGACATCGTGGCTGCCGCCTTCGACAATGCTAACCGACGAGACCAAAGTTATTTTTGCTTTGTCTCTCAGCTCGGCCAAAGTCAACGCGCCGCAGTTGCACATGGTCGAACGGATTTTGGCCAGAGTGTTGTCCATGTTGTCTTTTAGCGAGCCGGCGTAGGGGACGTAGCTGTCGACGCCTTCCTCGAAAGAAAGTTTTTTGTCGCCGCCCAAGTCGTAGCGTTGCCAATTTCTCGCGCGGTTGGAGCCTTCGCCCCAATATTCTTTGTAATAAGTTCCGTTGATTCGGATTTTGTCGGTGGGGCTTTCGTCGAAGCGTGAAAAATATCTGCCGAGCATGAGGAAGTCTGCGCCCATTGCCAAGGCCAGCGTCATGTGATAATCGTGGACGATGCCGCCGTCGGAGCAAACGGGAATGTAAACGCCCTTCTCTTTGAAATATTCGTCGCGCGCACGGCACACGTCGATGACCGCCGTCGCCTGCCCGCGCCCGATACCTTTTGTCTCGCGCGTGATACAAATCGACCCGCCGCCGATTCCGACCTTAACGAAGTCCGCGCCCGCGTCCGCCAAAAATCTGAAGCCTTCCGCGTCGACGACATTGCCCGCGCCGACTTTGACATCTTCGCCGAAATTTTTGTGAATGTATTCGAGCGTAATTTTTTGCCACTCGCTGAAACCTTCGGAAGAGTCGATGCACAAAACGTCCGCGCCGGCTTTGAGGAGGGCGGGAACTCTTTCGGCATAATCGCGAGTGTTTATGCCCGCGCCCACGACGTAGCGTTTCTTCTTGTCGATGAGTTCGAGCGGATTGGTTTTGTTGTCGGTGTAATCTTTGCGGAAGACCATGTAGCGCAACCGTTGCTTCTTGTCGACGAGCGGCAACATGTTGAGCTTGTGCTCCCAAAGCAAATCGTTGGCCATGGGCAGGGTCGTCGTGTCCGCGTCGGCGTAAATTAATTTTTCAAACGGCGTCATGAAAGTTTGAACTTGTTCGTTGCCTGTCATGCGCGTGATTCGATAGTCGCGGCTGGTGACGATCCCCAAAAGTTTTCCCGTGGGCTTGCCGTCGTCGGTCACGGCCATCGTCGAATGCCCCGTCGTTTGAAGGAGCGCAAGCATTTCGTTTAGCGTGGTCGTCGGCTTGAGATTTGAATCACTCGACACGAAACCCGATTTGTAATTTTTGACGCGAGAGACCATTGCCGCTTGATCTTTGATCGGTTGCGAGCCGAAGATGAACGAGACGCCGCCTTCTTTTGCCAGCGCGATTGCCATCGTGTCGTTGGAGACGGACTGCATGATCGCCGAGGTCATCGGGATGTTGAGGAAGAACTTGCACTCTTGACCGCGACGAAATTTTGTCAGCGGCGTGGACAAGTCGACGTTCGCGGGGATGCATTCTTTTGAAGAGTAGCCCGGCACGAGCAAATATTCTCCAAAGGTGTGTGACGGTTCTTGATAATAAAATGCCAATTCAATCCCTCCCGAAGCATTTTGCGGTTAAATCAACTTCTTTCGATTTATCTGTCTGCGTTTTGTCTGCAAAGCCATTTTGTCTGCAAATTTTCTGCAAAAAGCTCTGCCGTTTTTTCTTGTAACTTGGCAGTATTGTGAATATACAAATTTTGAGTAATGTTTGTTTTGGAATGACCGAGCCGCCCTGCAACGCCGTTAGGGTCTGCGCCGTATTCAATAAGCTGCGTTGCATGCGTATGACGGAATGAATGTGCGTTGAGCCCTTCTCGGTGTAATTCCGCCATAAATCTGCTGCGGACAATAAGCCGGCCGTCTTCACGCGTACAAATCATTGAAACTTTTTGGTTGCCGGTGGGCTGAAAAATTTTTGATTGTTGTTGAATTTGCCCGCTCTCTTTTTTGAAAATGTAAATATAACTGCCCCCAAATTGCTTTTCATTTTCTTGTTGCTTTGTGTGCCAACGTTTAAGTTCCCCAAGCAAATAATCATCGATAACAATGGAACGTTTACTTGCTTCAGTTTTGAGGGTCGAAAAAAAATATCCGCTGCCGCTCAAAAGTGTTATTTGGTGTGTTAGTTTAATTCGTTTTGCCGAAAAGTCAATATCTGACCATGTCAAGCCGTGCATTTCTCCGAGCCGCATGCCCGTGTGATACAACAATAAAAGTGGAATGTAATATTGAGTGCCGAACGGATTTTTCTCCATTAACTTTTTAAATTGCCGGGGCGTAATTATTTGCCGCTTGATTATATTTTTAGGCGCATTCTTCGGGATTTTAATATAGTCGGCCGGGTTTGAGCTGATTAATTGTGCCGGATATACGGCGTAATTTAATGAATTATGAATCAATGCGTGAATAACCGTCAAAGTTTTGTGCGCCAAACCTTGTTTTAAAAGTTTTCGCAACCACTCGTCGAGCATGGCCGGCGTCAGATTCTGAACTTTCACTTCGCCCAAATGCGGTCGAATATGATTTTTAAAATGTGATTGATAAGTTTGCATGGTCGTCGGTTTAACGTTGTTTGCAACAATTTTTTCAAACCACGACGTCATAAATTTCTCAAGCGTAATTGATTCGCTCGTGATTCCAATGTTCCCGTGCAAAAAATCATTGAACGCCTCAACGCCCGCTTTATACGCCGCCGCTTTTGTCGGGAAGCCGCCTTTCTCCACAACTTTGCGCTTGCCGTCAATTTTGCCCGCCTCGAATATGTAACTAAATGTTTTTCCGCGCTTGCGAACTCGAACCTGCGCCATAAAAATTCACCTGCCTCGTACAAAGTTTATTTGGTAAACATCCCCACGCCTAAAGGCGGGGGCTTTCGACAATTAAAAAATTCTAATTCGTCGGGGCTGGCTTACACAACCTCTATCCTGTAAAGCCGCAAGGCTTATCAGGCTACATTTTCGCAAAATATTCAATGCTCCGTTCACATCGGCATTCAAAACAATTCCTGTCGCTGATTTATATTGTCCGCGAGTAATCCTTCTGCCGCTGAATTTGTACGGTTGCGAAT
>CAMNFC010000083.1 GCA_946536925.1 uncultured Selenomonadales bacterium
GGAAGCCGCCGCTGTCCGTCAAAATTCCCCGCGTCCAATTCATGAACTTGTGCAGTCCGCCCGCCTTGTGAATGAGTTCCGAGCCCGGCCGCAAAAATAAATGATACGTGTTGGCCAAGATGACACCCGCGCCCAAATTTTGTACTTCGTGCGGCGAGAGCGTCTTGACCGTTGCCTGCGTTCCGACCGGCATAAAAAGCGGCGTCAAAAAATTTCCGTGCGGCGTGTGCAAAATTCCTGCTCGTGCGCCCGTTGCCTTGTCTTTGTGAATGAGTTCAAAAGTTATTGCCGCCATGAAGTCGGCCTCCCAAAAATTTCAAATCTTGCGCGTGATGAACATTGCGTCGCCGAAAGAAAAAAATCGATAGCGTGCCGCGACCGCCTCACGATAAGCTTGCAAAATAAATTCTCGTCCCGCAAACGCGCTGACCAACATCAACAGCGTGGACTTGGGCAGGTGGAAGTTGGTTATCAGCGCGTCGACGATTTTAAATTTGTAGCCGGGGTAAATAAAAATTTTCGTCGAGCTTGAGCCGACCGCCACGTTTTTTTCGTCGAGAGCAGCCGCCTCCAAAGTTCGGATTGAAGTTGTGCCGACCGCGATGATTTTTTTTCCGAGCTCTTTCGTCCGACGAATCAAATCAGCCGTCGCCTGCGGAATCGAAAAAAATTCTTCGTGCATGGCGTGCTGTTCAATCGTCTCGACTTGCACGGGTCGAAAAGTTCCCAAGCCGACGTGCAGCGTGACGAAGCCGAGATTCACGCCGAAATTTTCCAAGTCGCGCATCTGTTCTTGCGTAAAATGAAGCCCGGCAGTCGGTGTGGCAGCCGAACCTCTCCGGCGATTGTAAACCGTCTGATATCGTTCGGTGTCGTCGAGTTTTTCGTGAATGTACGGCGGCAAGGGAGTTTCGCCGAGCCTGTCGAGAATTTCCTCGAACACGCCGCTGAATTTGAATTCCACGACGCGCCCGCCAAAATCAGTGCGCCCGACGACTTTACAGCTCAACTCGTCGCCAAAAAAAATTTCTGCGCCTTCAACAATTTTCCTGCCGGGCTTGACCAAAGTTTCCCAGCGCGTGGCGTCCAATCGTCGGAGCAAAAAAATTTCGGCGCGTGCGCCCGTCGACTTGTGGCCGATAAGCCGCGCCGGAATTACTCGCGTGTCGTTGAAGATGAGTGTGTCGCCCGCCGTCAAAAATTTTTGCAGATCGAAAAAATGTTCGTGGGCAATCGTCCGCCGCGAAGGGTCGAGCACCATCAGCCGCGAAAAATTTCTCGGCTCAATCGGTCGTTGCGCGATTAACTCTTCGGGCAAGTCGTAATCAAAATCACTTAGAAGCATTCGGTTTCCTTCCCAAATATTTTATTTCCAATTTTTCCAGCGTGCCGTCCATGCGCAGCTCGGCCAGGACAAAGTTGATGTAGTTCAAAAATTCTTGGTCGCCCTTCTGCAACAAAATTCCGCAAGAGTGACGCGTGAACGGTTTGTCGAAGAGCGGCGCGGCAAGGCGAGGCTCGCGTTTGATCCAGCTGACGGCTTCGACGGTCTCGGTTATCATGATGTCGGCTTTTCCTTCGGCGATTTGAATCGGGATATCGGCGTTGTCCTCGTGGACGATAAGTTTTGCGTTCGGCAGGTTCGCGCGGGCAAATTTTTCGTTGGTGCCGCCGGGATTAATCATGATTCGGACGGTCGGCTTGTTCAGGTCGGCGAGAGTTTTAAATTTTTTTGCGTCGGATTTTCTGCAAAGAATCGTTTTGCCGAAGAGCCCCTCGCCGTACGCGTCGCTCATCGCCATAATTTTTTCCCGCGCAAAATTTCTTGAGATGCCGCAAAGCGCGATATCAAATTTGCCGGCGAGCATGTCGGCGGAAAGTGTCGGCCAAGTCGTCGGGACGTATTCGATCTTCACGCCGAGAGAGTCCGCGATAATTTTTGAGAGTTCGGCGTCAATGCCCTCGTATTCGCCCGTCGCGGGATTGAGCCAAGACATCGGGATATAGTCGCCCGTCGTGCCGATTCGGATTGTCCCGCGAGCCGTGATATCTTCCAAGTGACCCGCTTCCAGCCGACCGAGCGGCAAAAATAAAATCGCGACGAAAATTATCCGGAGAAATTTTTTCATGACAAACACCCTCAATAAAGTTTTTTGAGCTTCGCGCCGCTGTAATAGTGCGCCAAAATTTTTTCGTACGTGTGGCCGTTCAAAGCCAACTCGCGCGCGCCGACCTGGCTCATTCCGACGCCGTGGCCGCGACCGTAGCCCGTGAAAATAATTTCGCCGCCGTCGAGCTTCATATCAAACAGCGTGCTCGGCAAAGAAAATTTTCGACGCAAATCGCTGCCCGAAATCGTCACGGTTTTTTTCGTCCCGATAAGTTTTGCGGACTTGACGCGGCCGGAAGAAGTTCTGTCGTCGGCGGCTTTCCCCACGGTCATTTTGCTCAGCTCAATCGATTTCACGTCGCCGAAATTTTCTCCGAAGCGCGCGGAAAAATCTTTGGCGGTGACTTTGACGATCCACGGCGCGGCCTGCTGAATAATTTCTCGGACGGCAACGAGATACGGCGTGGAAGCACCCCAAACGTCGCGAACGTCCTCTGTCATGCCGCCGCTGTCCGCGTGAAAATTCGTGTCGATCAATTTTTCCTTGTAAACCAAAACTTGGCCGCGCGTCTCGTCAATCGCCCGATCAATCGAATCAAAATTTACAACGCCGTCATAAACTTGGCAGTGCGTCGCGTTGCAAAGGTCGTAACCATCTTTGACGTGCCGCCCGCGATTTTTCAGCGCGAAAGATCGAGCCGCCACCGCTTGAGCTTTGAGAGCTTCCAAAGGATACGACGGCGACATTTCCTTCGACAAAACCCCGCGCAAATATTCTTCGAGCGGAGCCAAACTTATCACGCTGAGAGAATTTTTTTCTTTGACGACGCCGAGCCCGCCGTAAAATTTTTTCCCGTCCACGTCGACTTTCAAATCTTTGAGCGGAATTTTTTCGGAGAGAATTTCAATCGAGTTGACGTCGGGCTCAGTGAGGTCGACGATAATTTTTTCGCCGGCAGAAATTTTTTTCAGGATATTGCCTTTGGCGGCGTTAATCATAATGCACGGCGCGGAAACTTGCAAGGAAATTTGTTTGACGCCGCTTTTGAGGCCGACGCGAATCACGGGCTGCCAGACGGATTTTTTTTCTTCAGCGTGAGCCGCGCCCGTCAAGAGGAAAAAAATCATCGCGGCGACAAAAAAAATTTTCATCGATAAAACTCCTTTGGAACTTTAAATCCAGACTTCGGACTTGGAAAATTTTCCAGCAATGGCGCAAACCGCAGCCAGAGCCGTCATCATGCTGTGATCAATTTTGTTGCAACGATGTTGGCCGCCGCGACCGATGCTGTAAAAATTTTTTAGCTCGTCGAGTGCGCCGCGCAGTTCGGAAAAAATTTCGCTCTCGACGAAGCCGGGAAAAGCTTTGGGAACTTTAACGCGCACGCCGAATTTGACAGAACTCGCGCCGATAAATCCGAGCTTGACGAGTTCCTCCGCCGCAAATTTTATAAAATCGTCGTCGCTCATCTGCCAAAGGTCGTCGCCTTCGCTGCAAAAATATTCCAGGCCGAGCCACACAGAATTTTCCGCGCGAGAAAAAATTTGCAGCCGAGAAATTTTCACGGACGGATCTTGAATAAAAATCGTGTCGGCGGCGCAAGAAATTTTTTCGACGAGGAGCCCCGCGATCATCAAGTCGCGATATTCAAGATTGCGGGCGATTTGCAGTTGCCGAAAATTCAATCCGTCGTCGAGAGCCTCGGCCAGCTCAATCAGCGGCATGCTCGACAAAAAATAATCGGCGGGGAAAGTCAAAAGGCCTGCGGGCGATTGGACGCGCACAGATTTTATAACGTTGTCGACGACGCGAAAACTTTTGACTTCGGCGTCCGTGAGCACCTCGCCGCCGAAATTTTTTATCGCGTCGGAAATTTTTTCACACAGCTGCCCCGCGCCGAGTTTCGGATAAAAAAATTTTTCGGGCGGCGTCTCAAAAAAATTTTTTGCGGCCGAGGCGTCGAGTTCTTCGGGCGGGCGACCAAAAATTTTCATCGCGGCGGCTCGGAAAAAAATCTCGCAAAATTTTTTGCCGAAACGATTAATCAAAAAGTCTTCCAAAGTTTTTTCGTCGCGTCGAGAAATTTTTGCCTTGAGAAAACTCGTGCCGATTGAAAAAATTTCTCCGAGCCCAAAATTTTTCAGCGTCCGAAAATTTATTTCGAGCGGTTGAGAAAAAAATTTCCGCCGAAAAAAAATCTTCGAGTCGCCGCGCCGTTCCAAAAAATCTTCCGCCAAAATCTCCTGCCAAAGCTTGAAAATTTCTTCGGATTCGGAAAAAAATCTGTGGCCGCCGATATCCAAAAGATTTCCGTTGAAGTTCAGCGTTCGCGCCAGCCCGCCGATAAATTTTTCCTTTTCCAAAACGACGGGCTTGATGTCGGTGAACTTGGCCAGATAACAGGCGGCAGTCAGCCCCGCGACGCCCGCGCCGATGATTATCGCGTGTTTTTTATGCACGAGGATTTTCCTCCGAAGACGGCAGGTACAGCAGGATATTTTGTTCGCCGAACTTCGCGACGCCGAATTTAATTTTGTCGCCCGCGTGACAGCCAAAATTTTTCGTCGGCTCGTTGAGGAGTTCGCCCGTCAAAATATTTTCGTCGACGCTCAGGCAGCGCACCCATAAAAGTTCGGGCTTGTCTTCCGCGTGAAAAAAATAAACGGCGACGTCGTCGGGGAAATTCGGGTGGCGGAAGGCGTCGAGATTTTTTATAAAGCGCGTCTGCTCCTTGGCCTCGTCCGCGGCGAAAGTGTCGTTTATCATTTCCATTCGGTCGCGAAAAGCCAGCGCGTAATCGTCGGACAAAATTTTCACGTCGGATTGAGCAGCACCGTTGCGCCGAACGAAGGCAGCTTTTTTGTAATTTATCGGGAAAATTTTCAAGCGAGAGCCAGAAGTTTGTGCGCCGCCCAAAATGCTGAACGTGAAGCCAGCGTCTTTGTCGATGTAACCGTACGCCAAAAGTCCGTCGGGTTTTTCGCCGGGCGGCATCTCCAACATGTCATAAAATTTTTGAGCGAGCGCGGCGTCCGTGAGCAAACAAATCTGATGATACATCTCGCGGAAAAAAATTTCTTCGACTTTCAAAATTATCATCTCCAAAAAATTTCTGCGGGTATTCTATCACACGCGGGCGATAAAAAAAGTTTCCATGTTGAAAAAATTTTTCGCGTCTGATAAACTGCGCCTGTTACTGAAAAAATTTTTGCCCCTGCCTGCGCGGCCGGGGTTTTAATAAAAAAATTTCGGACGGAAAATTTTTTTTGAGGAGTGAATAAAATTTTGTTTACCCACATAACCCAGTCCCCATACGGGACGGTAAAATTGGCGTCGAGAGTTGCTCAGCGTGTGCGCGAAGGCACGGTCATCTGTTTGGAAGGCGGCTTGGGCGCGGGCAAAACTCTTTTCGTGCAGGCCATGGCCAGAACTTTGGGCGTGCAAGGCGAAGTGACCAGCCCGACGTTCAACCTGATGAGCGTCTACGAAGGTTTCTGCCCGATTGTCCACTTCGATCTTTATCGCTTGCACAACGAAGACGAGCTCGAAGACATCGGCTTTTACGAGTACACCGATTTTCCCGAAGGGATTGTTTTTATCG
>CAMNFC010000084.1 GCA_946536925.1 uncultured Selenomonadales bacterium
GCTGATTTTTTTTCTGATGTCGTCGACTAAAATTTCCGCGCCGCCGCCGGGCAAGGAGTCGAGTCCGGCCGCCTGCAATCTTTTGAGCGTCTCCAAAATCGACAGGCCTGAAATTTTCGCGAGGTGTTGAATTTCCGTGGCGGTGAACGAGTGAATCGTTATGTCGAAATTTTTTTTGATGAGCCGCAAAATTTTTTCGTACCAGCTCAAAGGCAAATCGGGGTGCAGTCCGCCCTGAATCATCAGCTGAGTTCCGCCCGCCTCGACGGTCTCGCGAACTTTTTGCAAAATTTCTTCGTGGCTCAGAAGATACGCGCCGCGCTGATTTTTTCTGCGGAAGAACGCGCAAAATTTGCATTCGTTCTTGCAGATGTTCGTATAATTTATATTTCGGTCGATGATGAAAGTTTTCACGTCGCCGAATTTTTTTCTGCAAATCTCGTCGGCAATTTTTCCAAGCGCGAGCAAATCTCCGTCCGAAAAAATTTTCTGCGCCGCCTCCCGCGTCAATCTCAAATCGATTCGCCTCGCTTAAAATTTTTTTGCCGCTATTTTATCAGCCGTCAATCAATCGACGCAAGCCCTTGTTGACGAAATAAATTGCTGTGTTAAAATCAAACAAAAACGGAGGCTGTAAAATGATTTTGATAACAGGAATTCTCGGACAGCTCGGTTACGACCTTTCAAAGGAGCTGACGCGCCGCGGTGTGGAATTTATCGCGCCGTCGCTGGAAGAATTGGAATTGACGACCGAGGCCGGAGCAAAAAATTTTATCCTCGAAAAAAAACCCGAAGTCGTGGCTCACTGCGCGGCCTACACCGCCGTGGACAAAGCCGAATCGGAAGAAGAACTTGCGCTGACCGTAAACGGATTCGGCACTCGTTGGGTCGCTGAAGCTTGTCGCGAAGTCGGCGCGAAAATGATTTACATCAGCACGGATTATGTTTTCGGCGGCGACGGAAAAATTCCTTACGAGATTGACGACGAGAAAAAACCCGTCAACGTTTACGGCCGCAGCAAACTTTTGGGCGAGGACGCCGTCCGCATGATTCTCGAAAAATATTTTGTCGTCCGCACGAGCTGGGTTTTCGGGATCAACGGCCACAATTTTATCAAGACGATGCTCAAGCTGGCCGAGACACACAAAAAAATTCGCGTCGTCGAAGACCAAATCGGCAGCCCGACTTACACCGTCGACCTGGCAAAACTTTTGGCGGACATGGCGGCCACGGAAAAATTCGGAACGTACCACGCGACGAACGAGGGCTTTTGCTCTTGGGCGGATTTCACGCGGGAAATTTTTGAGCAAGCGGGATTGGACGTGGAAGTCGAAGGCATCCCGACGATTGAATATCCGACGCCCGCACGCCGCCCGTTCAATTCGCGGCTTAGCAAAAAATCTTTGGACGCGGCCGGCTTCGAGAGACTTCCGACTTGGCAGGACGCCCTGAAAAGATTTTTGGCCGAACTCAACGAGAGAAAAGGATAAAAAATTTTGAATCGACAGTTTTACGACAACGAGCGCGAAATCGATTTGGCCGAACAAAAAACTTTGCACAAACACGAAAAAAAAATCGTCGTCGCGCGCACGATAATTTTTTTGGCGGCCGTGGCGAGTTTCGGGTTTGCGTGGGACAAGGGCGTAATTTATCTTTACATCGTCTCGGCGATTTTGGCGATGATTTTTTTTCGCCTGGTGAATTATCACGACGAACTCAAACGGCGCAAAAGATTTTTGAAGAGCCGGCTGACCGTTTTGAATTCTTACATTTCGCGGGCAAGGGGCACTTGGCGCAAACGATCCAACGACGGCAGCGTCTATCTCAAAAACAATCGCCCGCAAGACGTCGACCTGCACATTTTCGGCGAAGGATCAATTTTCCAGTACATCTGCGCGGCGAGAACGAAACGCGGACGAGATTTGTTGGCTGCGGCGTTCAATCCCGAACCGCCCGACTTCAACGAGGTGAGGAATCGTCAGCGCGGCGTGGCAGAACTTTTGCAACGGCCGAGACTTTCGCTCGACATTGAAGCTTACGCGCGGCTCATGCCGAACAATCACGACACCAGCGAATTGATCGTGGGCGTGGAAGAAGAATTGCCGCCGCCGGGAAAAATTTATCTGCTGCGATTTATTTTCCCGATAATTTTAATCGCGGCGGGCGTTTTGGCGTGGCACGGGTTCATCGATAAATTTTTGCTGCCGATGTTTATGTTGCCGCCGCTGGCCGTGGCAATCGTCGCAATTCCGGCCGTCAACGAAATCCTCGCGCCGCTGAAAATTATTTCCAAAGAACTCAGACTTTATCGCACGATTTTTGAGCGGCTCGAATCGACGAACTTCAACTCGAACAGATTGAACGCCGTCCAAAAAATTTTGACCGATGAAGTTTCAGCCTCGGAGAAATTAAAAACTTTGTCGCTTTTGGTGGACGCGGCCAACGCTCGGCACAACCCGATTTTTTTCGTCTTGGGCAACGGAATTTTTTTGGCGGACTTTTTTTTGGTCGCGGCGTTCATGAAGTGGCGGGTCGACGCGGCAAATCATTTGCGCACGTGGCTGGACGCTTTCGCCGAGGTGGAAGTTTTGATCTCTCTGGCGTCGATCGGTCAGACGCGAACGACTTACTGCTTCCCGACTTTTTACGAAGACGACGAGCCGCATTTGAAAGTTGAAGGCTTGACGAGTTTGCTTGTCGCCGACGCAAAGGGCGTTCCAAATGACGTTGAACTTCACGCGGGCACGACGATTATCACCGGCGCGAACATGAGCGGAAAAACTACGTGGATTCGGACGCTGGCCGCCGCAGTCATGGTTGCTTATTCGGGTGCTCCCGTTTGCGCGAAAAATTTTTCTGTCAGCCGCCTGGCCGTGATGACTTCAATCCGCGTCAACGACGACATCAGCCAGGGCGTCTCCACTTTTTACGCCGAACTTTTGCGGATAAAATCGATGATCGAGTACACGGAAAAAAATTTGCCCATGCTCGCTTGCATCGACGAAATTTTCAAGGGCACCAACGTCAACGACAGAGTTATCGGCGCGAAGGAAGCGATTCGCCGCCTGACCAACGACAAAAGCATAACGCTCGTCACCACGCATGATTTTCAGCTGTGCGACATGGTCGACGAGAACGAAAAAATTTCCAACGCGCACTTCGAAGAATATTACGTGGGCGACGAAATTAAATTCGATTTCAAATTGCGCAAGGGTCGCACGCACACCACGAACGCCAAATATCTTTTGCGCATGGCGGGGATTTTGCCGCCCGAAGAAAAAACGTAAAAAAACGCGGGCGAAATCGTCCGCTAAAATTTTTTTTGTCCGAATTATTTTTTCTTGCGAGAATTTTTTTCTTGCTCGTCGAAAAATTTTATAACGTCGTCGATAAATTTGCGGGCGGCCTCCTCGGAGATGATCGCCTGCTTTTCGTTTGCGGAAATTTCTTCGCGCAAAATTTTCAGCGTCGGGTCGAGGCGTCCGGCCTTGAGCGAATCGAGAGCAACTTTATCCGCGTGAATTGTCCGCTTGAGCTGTTCGAGTTGCGGCTTGCACTCAGCCAAATATTTTTGCGGAAGTTTTTCGAGCAGGATGTCGACGGCTTGAGCGGTCTCGTCGATTTGTTTTTCGAGCGGCGCGAAATTTGCGGAAGATTTTTTGCGCACGTCGTAAATCAAATTTTGTGCAGCCGTGGCAAATTCAATCGCGTCGGGCGGGCCGACCTTCGCCCAAGAATTTTCCATGTGCCGCGAGTGTTCGGCGAAAATTTTCATCTGCGGGGCAAGCGCGCCGAATTGCTCCGACAAAACTTTTTCCCAGGCCTGCTCCGCGTTGTAAGTTGCGGGATTGTTCGCGTAAATCGCGCCGGTCGCCAAAGCAATCTTCGACAGCTGAACTTGCTCCATGGGGTTGAAGAAAATCGCGGTCATTTTGGCCGTCGGAAGTTTTTCAATCGCGCCGAGAGCCAGCTTGACGTTGCGGTTGCCGTCGGGCGTCAGCGAGTAATCGTTCACGGGATAATTCCACCACACGCCGACTTCGCGCCCGAAAATTTTGTTGACTTCGGCCAGCTCCTTGTCGGTGATTCCGTCGCACACGACGCCGCGGCCGCTGTAGAGCACGACGATTTTTTCGTCGAGATTTTCCGCCAGGTCGCGCGTGTACGGCTTAACTTTGTCGCCTTTTATCATGTCCTCGTAAAAATATTCCGTCGGCACGGTGATGAGCGGGGCAACGTCCTTGTAACGCGAGTGCAAATTTTTTTGTACGCGATTTAAAAATTCTGCCTGATTTTTTCCGTTCTCGTGATGACGTCCTTGGTCATCTTTGAGGTCGTCGAAAAAAATTGCGAAGTCGCGCACGCCGATTTTGTACATCGCGTCGAGCTTGCGAATCAGTGCGCGGAAATCTTCGTCGCCTTTGGAGCCGCCGTAATTTAAATCGAGGCCGGGCGACACCGCGAAGATGAACCGAACATTATTTTCCCGCGCGACATCAACCAGGCGTTTCATCTCGGCCAGCTTTTCGGCCGGATAAGGCGTGCGCCATTTTTCGCGGTGATAGGGATCGTCTTTGGGCGCGTAAATGTACGAATTCAAATTATTTTCTCGGCAGAATTTCAAAATGTCCGCACGGTCTTCAAAAGTCCAGGGCGTTCCGTAAAAACCTTCGACGACGCCGCGCAGAGGAATTGGCACCGCGTTTGCCGAGCCGCCGAAAAAAATCACGGCCAGCGACAAGACAATCAGTCGCGCAAAAAATTTTTTCATGTCAAAAACTCCTTTTCTCCTCCTGATATTGGCGGAAATTTTTCAAAACGCAAATCGGGCGTTTCTGCGAGGCGTTGCCGAACGGATTATCAATCAGCAAGTCCGAGGCAAGTTGCGCGTCCATTTCGGGCGTCGCACCCACGATTCGCGAGCGTTTCAAATCGTTCACGTC
This sequence comes from uncultured Selenomonadales bacterium, assembly GCA_946536925.1. Lineage (GTDB taxonomy): Bacteria > Bacillota > Negativicutes > Selenomonadales > Selenomonadaceae > Quinella. The sequence goes on from CAMNFC010000084.1 coordinate 4,944, forward strand.
GGCAATCATCGCGCCAAAACATTTCAGACGATCTTTCAAGGCCGCAACGACCTGTTCGGGATTTTCCGGGCCGTAAACGACGCATTTGTCGAACGGCGGCATCGTGCCCGTCACGTCATCAATCAAAGCCGCTTGACGTCCGCCCCACTTGTAAAAAAGTCCGCGCAACCCGATAATTTTTCCGAGGAAGCCGGCCAACAGTGCACCCGCGACGCGCCACTCGCCTTCGCGTTCCATGAGAGCTTGCATGCCGTGAGGTGTGGCCAGGCTGCCGTAATCGGGAATGAATCTGCAACACAGCCGCGCCAGACAACTGATTTCCATCTCGTCGGGGCGAATGATATTTCCCTGCGTTATGGCCACGACACTTTCGGCGACGGTGACCACGTCGTCGGGAGTGATTATCTCGCGCGTATATTTTTCTATCACGTCGACGATATCATCTTTCGGCGTCAAAATTCTGGTCGTTATCGGGACAATTTCCACGTTCATAAAATTTCCTCCGTTTTTTTGAAAAGTAATTGCGCCGCGAACTTTGAGGCCGCCACGGATGGCGGCCTCCCGCAACACGAGCGTGATGCGAAGTTTTGCGGGCACACACGCCTGACCGTAGCCGTCACGCTGAAACTACGATAACGTAACGCCCCCGCGAGGTGCCCTTTCTTTTGCTACTTTTCTTTGGGCAAGCAAAG
>CAMNFC010000085.1 GCA_946536925.1 uncultured Selenomonadales bacterium
GTTAAACTTTCTCACATTCACACTTTGCTTAATCGTTTATGAACACTGGTTCTTACGGCCATTGGGAGCGAGAAAATATAAATGAATCCTATTACAGAAGACGCGCTGACGCTCTTTTCCGCGCGGCATACGGCATGGATTTTTACGGCTATTGAGCGGGCGCGGACGACTTCAAAAAATTTTTGAGCTGAAAAAATCTGTCGTCGAGGCGGCGGATTTTTTTTGCGGCGGCTCGAAATTGACAAGAAAAAAAAACAATTATACTGACTGCGGGAGGGATCGCCATGAAAAAAATTCTTCTGTCGATGTTGGCTCTGTTCGTCTTCGCGTCGGTTTTGAATTTCAATTTGCCGAAGGCGCAAGCCGTAACTTACGGTCAAGTCGTGGGCTGCTATTATCTTTCGTTGCGGGACGACCCCGGTCGCTGGTACAGAAAGTTGGCCGAGCTGCCGAGCGGAACGTGGGTTCACGTCTACGACAATTTTTCCAACGGCTTCGTGAGAGTTTATTATCCCGATTTGCAACTGACCGGCTGGTGCTCCACGAAATATCTCAGCTGGTAAAATTTTTTGAGCTGAAAATTTCTTCCGTCGCCGCGGCGGATTTTTTTTTGCGCAAGAAAATTTTTGTGTTATAATCGATGAAATTTTTTACGGAGGTTTTCGGTATGAAAATAATTTTGACGGGCGACAGACCCACGGGCAAACTTCATCTCGGCCATTACGTCGGCTCCTTGCGCGAACGAGTGCGCTTGCAAAATTCGGGCGAGTTCGACGAAATTTATATCATGATCGCCGACGCGCAGGCTCTGACAGATCACGCGGGCACGCCGGCCAAAGTCCACGAAAATATTTTGAACGTCGCGCTGGATTATTTGGCAGTCGGGCTCGACCCGGCCAAGTCCACGATTTTTATTCAGTCGCAAATCCCGCAGCTGTTCGAACTCACGGCTTACTACATGAACATCGTCACGGTCTCGCGGCTGGAACGCAACCCGACCGTCAAAAGTGAGATCGCGCAAAAAAATTTCGAGACGAGCATTCCCGCAGGATTTTTGTGCTATCCCGTCAGCCAGGCAGCCGACATCACTGCCTTTGACGCAAACATCGTGCCCGTCGGCGAAGACCAGGCTCCCATGCTTGAACAGACGCGCGAAATCGTCCGCAAGATGCATGAACTTTACGGCGAAGGTCTTTTGGTCGAGCCTGAAATTTTTCTGCCGCGCAGTCAAGTTTGCAGAAGACTTCCCGGAATCGACGGCAAAGCAAAGATGAGCAAAACTCTCGGCAACGCGATTTACCTCAGCGACGACAGCGCGACCGTCGCCGCGAAAATCAAAAACATGTACACCGACCCGACGCACATAAAAATTTCCGATCCCGGCCACGTCGAAGGCAACGTCGTTTTCACGTACCTGGACGCCTTCGCGAACGACACGCAAAAAGTTGCCGAACTCAAAGAACATTATAAGCGCGGCGGCTTGGGCGATGTCGCCGTCAAAAAATATTTGCAAGAAGTTTTGGAGGAAACGCTGGAGCCGATTCGTCGTCGCCGTGCTCAATATGAAGCTCGACCCGATGAAGTCATGGACATCCTCAAAGAAGGCACCAAAAAAGCTCGCGCGAAGGCCTCCAAAGTTTTAAATCGCGTCAAGCGCGCAATGAAGACAGATTATTTCAACGTGTGAGGAGGCAAACCGCATGAAAAAATTTTTAAGTCTCGCATTAATCTTAACTCTGATTTTGTCGCTGGCAGCCGTCGCAGACGCCGCCGACAAAAAAGAAAAAGTAAAATTCAACAAGGGCAAGCTGAAAAAAATCGAGCTGCAAGTTCCGCCCGCGCAAGGTTCGCCGATGATCGTCATGCGCGAAAATTATTCGGACGTCCCGATTTTCGGTGCGCCCGTCGCCACGCAAGAGCAAATGGTGAATTTCATCAAGAAAAGAAATCCCGCGCCCAAACTCAACTGCACCGTCGAACAGCTCGTTCATCTCTACTACTTCGAAGGCAACCGCGAAGGAATCCGCCCCGACATTGCCATTTGCCAGGCGATTAAGGAGACGGGCACTTGGGGCTACGGCGGCGACGTTATCCCCGAACAAAATAATTATTGCGGGCTGGGCACGACCGGCGGCGGCGTCAAAGGAGAATTTTTTGCCACGCCTCAACTCGGAGTTCGCGCACACATTCAGCACCTGCTCTCCTACACTTCGAAACGCCCGCCAAAAGTTGAAATCGTCGACCCGCGCTACGAGCTGATAGAAAAATTCCGCCCGCAAATTTTCGGCAAGCTGACCAAGTGGACGGATCTCAACGGCGTGTGGGCTGTGCCGGGCAATCATTACGGCGAAGACATTTTGAATCTTTGGATGCAGGCGCAGATGCCTGACAGTTCGGCCGCCGCGTTGGAAGCCGCCGACTTGAAAATTTTCCTGGAGGACGACAAAGCCGCCGCTTACGTCTACCGCGGGCTGGTCAACATTGAACGCGAAGATTTTTACGCCGCGCTGGACGATTTCAATTCCGCGCTGGAAATTGAGCCCGAACTCAAGGAAGCTCTCTTCGATCTCGCGCTCACTCAAGAGCAACTCAAAAAATTCGACGACGCGATTAAAACTTACGACAAACTTTTGACCGTCGACGAAAAATTTCCCGCTGCCTGGTACAATCGCGGCCGCCTCAAACTTCTAAAGAACGACTTCAACGGCGCGATAAAAGATTTTGAATCTTCGCTGGCCATCGAGACGATTAACTCCGAAGCCTACAACAACATCGCCATCGCCTACCTCAAGCAGAAAAAATACGACGACGCCTGGAAAAATATTCAGAACGCCGCCGAGCAAAGTTCCACCAACGAATTCGTTCAAGAAAATTATAAAAAGTTCGCCGCCTGCGTCAAAGTCAAAAAATAATTTTAATCGCTGAAAAAAAATATCCCCCAAGCGCGGGGGATATTTTTTTTCAGCCGAGGAATTTTTCGTAGTCGACGAATTCGAGATTGAGAGCTTCGGCAACGTTTTTGTTCGTGAGCTTTCCGTCAATCGTGTTGAGACCTTTGGCCAGGCCGGCGTCTTCTTTGCAAGCAGCCTTCCAACCTTTGCCGGCGATTTTGAGCGCGTAAGGCAACGTGGCGTTCGTGAGTGCGAGCGTTGACGTCCTGGAGACCGCGCCGGGAATGTTGGCAACGGAATAGTGAATCACGCCGAATTTTTCAAACGTCGGATCGCTGTGCGTGGTGACGTGGTCGCAAGTGGCAATGGAGCCGCCCTGATCAATCGCAACGTCGACGATGACCGAGCCGCGCTTCATTGTCTTTACCATTTCTTCCGTGACGAGCTGAGGAGTTTTTGCGCCGGGAACCAAAACTGCACCCACGAGCAAATCGGCCTGCTTGACCCACTGCGCGATGTTGTAGCTGTTGCTCATGACCGTGCAAACTTTTCCGCCGAAGATGTCGTCAAGGTAACGCAGCCGCTCAATCGACAGATCGATAATCGTGACACGCGCACGCATTCCGAGAGCAATTTTTGCCGCGTTCGTGCCGACGACACCGCCGCCGAGGATGACGACTTGCCCCGACTCAACGCCGCTCACTCCGCCGAGAAGGACGCCGCGTCCGCCGTATTGACTTTCAAGAAATTGTGCGCCGAGTTGAATTGACATGCGCCCGGCAATTTCGCTCATCGGTGCCAGAAGCGGCAAACTTTTTCCGTCACGACCGACGACAGTTTCATAGGCAATGCCCGTGACTTTTTTGTCGAGCAGAGCTTTCGTGAGCGCGGGTTCGGGCGCAAGGTGCAGGTACGTGAAAAGAATTTGTCCCGCGTGAAAGAGATCGTATTCGGGTTCGAGCGGCTCCTTGACCTTGATGATCATTTCCGCGTCGTCAAAAATTTTTTTCTTGTCCGCGACGATTTGTGCTCCGACCGCCAAATAATTTTCGTCCTCGAAGCCCGAGCCCGTGCCCGCATCTTTCTCGACCAAAACTTTGTGGCCGGCTTTGGCCAGCGCGTCCGCACCCGCAGGCGTCAAGCCCACGCGGTTTTCGTTGTTCTTGATTTCTTTCGCCACACCGATAATCATAGCGTTACACCTCCGAAATTTTTTTTGCATACATGATACACCCGCCGCAAAGTTTGTCAAGCGAACTTCAAAGCGAGGAGTGCGGCGATTCGTCCCGTGCGATCGAGATTTTTTTTATGTGTGGCGCGATAGGAGAAGTACCAAGAATTTTCGCAGCAGGTGCATTCGCCCGCCACGTCAATATTTTTTTCGTCCGCGCCGACTTCCAAAAGTTGAAGGACGTTTGCCCGCCACAGGTCGAGAAAAATTTTTCCGTCGCGCTTAATCAAAAGTTCGCCAAAATTTTTCGGGAAGGAAGCCCGGCATTTTTCGACGACGGAGCCGCCGACCTCGTAGCAACACGCGCCAATCGACGGAGCAATCCCGATCAAACAATTTTCAGGCCGCGTCCCGAACTCGTCATTCATCTTGAGCAAAGTTTTCGCCGCGATTTTTTTCAACGTGCCCTTCCAGCCGCCGTGAGCCAGACCGATTGCGCGATTTTCAACGTCGACAAAAAAAATCGGCACGCAGTCCGCGAAGCACAACATCAGCGGCAAATTCGGCGTGTCGGTTATCAGCGCGTCGGTTTCGGGGATCGAGTCGGCGTAATTTTCGCAACCGCACCCGCGATAATTTTTGTCGACGCGAAAAATTTTTTCACCGTGAATTTGGTTAGGCGTGACGATATCGGAAATTTTAAAGCCGAGCGACTGAACAAATTTTTTCCGATTGACCAAGACGTCAGTTCTCTCGTCGCCGACGTGCAACGCAAGATTCAAACTGTCGAAGGGCGGCCGACTCACTCCGCCGAGCCTCGTCGACACCGCGTGGACAATCAAATCTTCGGGGAACGATGAAAATTTTCCGTGCCAAAGATTGTTTTCCGTCCGTTTCAAAAAATAACTCATGAAAAGCCTCCGTCTATTTTTTCTTCGAGTGATAAAAAATCCAAATCGCCAAAATCCAAACCGGCATGACGACGACCGCCGGGCGCATCTCGTCCATCAAAGCCATGATGACCAAAATTCCCGCCAGGAACGCCAGCGACAAATAATCCGCGAACGGATACAACAGCGATTTGAATTTCGGGACGATATTATTTCGTTCGCAATGCTGACGGAATTTTAAATGCGTCAGAACAATTAAAGCCCAGCTGATGACGATCGCGCCCGTGACGATTGACATCATGTACATAAAAACTTCATCGGGCAAAAAATAATTGAGCACCGCCGCAAGAAGTGTTATCCCCGACGAAACCAAAATTCCGTTGACGGGGACGCCGCGCCGTGAAAGTTTTTCAAAAAATTTCGGAGCATTGCCGCTCTTGGCCAGGCCGAAAAGCATTCGCGAGTTGGAATAAATCGCCGAGTTGTAAACGCTCACGGCCGCCGTCAGCACGACGAAATTTAAAATGTTCGCGGCGGTGGCGAAACCCGCGCCCTCAAAAATTTGCACGAAAGGAGAAGCCTCCTTGCCGACTTCGTTCCACGGCCACAGCGTCATCAAAACAATCATCGTGCCGACAT
>CAMNFC010000086.1 GCA_946536925.1 uncultured Selenomonadales bacterium
GTTGCGTCGGAATTTTTTCTCGCGGCTTCTCGACTTTCGGAGGCGGCGCGGGTTTTTCAACGGGCTTTTCGATCGGTTGCGTCGGAATTTTTTCTCGCGGCTTCTCGACTTTCGGAGGCGGCGCGGGTTTCTCGACTGGTTTTTTCGGTTCGGGCTCCGCAACTTTTTTCTCAACTTTTTTTTGCTTGGAAGCGGCCTTCTCGTCATCGAATTCCCCGCCGAAAATCACAACGTCGTCTTCGGCCGAAACTTGCGGCGCGTTCATGAGCAGCGCGAGAATCGCCGCGCCCGCCATAAATTTTTTTCTCACGCTAATTCCTCATTCCCAAATTTTTTGTTCGTATCAAATTTTCTCGGCGCGGAAATTTTTCAGGCGTCGATAATTTTTTTCGAATGTAAATCACGGCGCGGGAATCGTCGAGCATCGGCAAATTTTTTTCTCGGACGATGATCTCTCCGCCGCCCAAAATTTTTATCGCGGCCCGTGCCTCGTCCAGTTCCTCGCGAAAATTTTTTCCTTTCAACGCGACGAAAATTCCGCCGACCTTCACGAAGGGCAAACAGTATTCCGCCAGGACATTCAGCCGCGCCACGGCTCGCGAAGTCACCGCGTCGAATTGCTCGCGAAAAATTTTTTGCCGCGAAAGTTCTTCGGCACGCCCGTGAAAAATTTCAACGTCTTTGAGATTCAGTTCCGCCACGACTTTTTTTAAAAATTCCACGCGCTTGTTGAGGGAGTCGATCAGGCAGAATTTTTTTTGCGGGCGGAAAATTTTCAGCGGCACGGCCGGGAAGCCCGCACCCGTCCCCACGTCCAAAATTTTTTCGACGCCGGAAAAAAATTTTTCGTCCCACGCGCTCAACGAATCGATTATGTGTTTGACCGCGAAGTCGTGCGGCTCGGTTATCGTCGTCAAATTCATCACGCGGTTTTGTTCGACCACCAGCCGATAAAATTTTTCGCAAAGATCAATCTGCGCCTCGTCCAAAAAATTTTTCAACTCGCCGCGAAGCATTTCTATCATCTCCAAAAATATTTTAGCCGTCTTGCAGAAACTTTGCAAGCGCAAGCAAATTTCTGTTATAATCGGGAAAAATTTTTTGAAGAGGTTTTGCCAATGCTCAACTATCGCAACGAACTGGAAAGCATGCCGTCTTATGACGGAGTGGAAAAAAATTATCGGATAAAAGTCAACGCCAACGAGTCGACGCTGTCCTTGCCGGCGGCCGTCGAAGAGCGCGTGCTCAATCGCCTGTCAATGCTGGCCTTCAATCGTTACCCGAACGAAGAATATCATTCGTTGGCCGCGCAGATAGCAAAAAGTTTTTCGGTCGAAGAGTCGCAAGTTTTATTGGGCGGCGGGTCGAGCGAGATCATCGAAAAAGTTTTTCACGCATTCGGCGGCGCGGGTCACAAAATAATTTTCCCTCAGCCGAGCTTTTCCATGTACAAAATTTACGCCAAAGCTGCCGAAGCCGAAGGAATCTCTTTCAGCCTGGACAAAAATTTTGATCTCGACGTCGACGCGTTCATAAAAAAAGTTCGCGAGGTCGACGCAAGCCTGGCCGTCGTGTGCAACCCGAACAATCCCACGGGCAACGCCTTGACGATTGCGCAGGTCGAAAAAATTGCCGCGTCGATTGATTGCGCGTTCCTCCTCGACGAAGCTTACGTTGAATTTTACGGGCTCTCGGCCGTCGGTCTCGTCGAAAAATTTCCAAACTTGATCGTCGCCCGAACTTTTTCAAAAGCTTACGGAATGGCGGGCGCGCGCGTCGGCTACATGATTGCTCAAGCCGAAGTCACGCGAATGATAAACAAAACTTTCATGCCGTATCATCTGAACGTTTTGACTTTGGCGGCGGCCGATATCGTTTGGCAAATGCGCGACGAATTTTCCGCGCGACTTCAACTGATAATTTCCGAGCGCGAACGAATGGCCGAGCGTCTGAAAAAATTGGAGGGCGTCAGAGTTTTTCCCTCGCAAGCAAATTTTATTTTAATTCGTCTCGACCGTGCGCAGGAGCTGAAAAATTATTTGGAGCTGCTCGACATCGGCATAAGATATTTTTCGCCCGACGCCTTCGGCCTGAAAAATTGTCTGCGAATTTCAATAGGCACGCCCGACGAAAACGACGAAGTTTTTTCCGCGATAAAAAGTTTTAATTGGGAATGAGGTGACGTTTTGCGAATCGGAAAAATTAATCGCGCGACGACAGAGACCCGCGTCGACGTCGAAATAAATTTGGACGGCACAGGCAACGCGGAAATTTCCACGGGCATCGGATTTTTTAATCACATGCTGAATTTGTTCGCGGCGCACGGACAATTCGACTTGAAAATTTTTTGCGCGGGCGATTTGGAAGTCGACGGCCACCACAGCGTCGAGGACATCGGAATTTCTTTGGGCGCGGCGATTAAATCTGCTCTGGGCGACAAACGCTCAATCACTCGCTACGGAACTTTTTTCTTGCCCATGGACGAGACGCTTGCCCTGGTGAGTTTGGATATCAGCGGGCGGCCGTTCCTCGTTTGCGAAGTTGGAGAGCTTGCCCCGACGATTGGAAATTTTGATACCGAACTCGTCGAAGAATTTTTGCGAGCCTTCGCCTTCAACGCCGGAATAACTTTGCACGTAAAAATTCTCCACGGAAAAAATTCTCATCACAAAGTCGAAGCGATCTTCAAAGCTTTGGGGCGCGCACTCAAAGCAGCCGTTGCCGTCGACGAAAAAATCCGCGGCGTTCCCTCGACCAAAGGAATCTTGTGATCAACGAAATTTGGAGCCGTCACGGATGACGGCTCCGCCCGCGCCGAAAACGTGATGTTTTCGCAGCGGGCACACAACGCTGACCGCAGCCAACACGTTGAAACTACGAAAACGTAACGCCCCCGCGAGGTGTCTTTTCTTTTGCTACTTTTCTTTGGACAAGCAAAGAAAAGTAGAACCAACACGCAAAGAAAGTATGAATCAACTCGCAGAAGAAAAATTTTTATTGACAGAATCCAAACTGTATGATATCATGCGCCCTGTTATGGACAAAGCGTTCGTGACAAGAGCCGCGGGGTGGAGCAGTTGGTAGCTCGTCGGGCTCATAACCCGAAGGTCGAAGGTTCAAGTCCTTCCCCCGCAACCAACGCTGATGTAGCTCAGTCGGCAGAGCGTATCCTTGGTAAGGATAAGGTCACCGGTTCAATCCCGGTCATCAGCTCCATTGGCGGCGTAGCTCAGTTGGCTAGAGCATTCGGTTCATACCCGGAGTGTCACCGGTTCAAATCCAGTCGCCGCTACCACTTGAGATTAACGCCCCTGCTTTCAGGGGCTTTATTCAATTAAAAATCAGGAGGGTCAGTCATGAGGACGAACATCACTTTGTCCTGCACCGAATGCAAAAATCGAAACTACAGGACGAACAAAAACAAGAAAAATACTCCCGACCGCATCGAGATGAAAAAGTATTGCAAATTCTGCAAAAAGCACACCCTTCACAAAGAGACCAAATAATTTCGGGAGTGTGAGAGCATTGTCGGAACAAAAGAAGGGCGTTTTCCAATTCGTCAAGGAAGTGCGCGCCGAACTCAAAAAAGTTTCTTGGCCGACAAACAAAGAGCTCGTGTCCTATACGGGCGTGGTCGGGCTGGCGGTCGTCATCGTGTGCGCGTTGATTTGGGTTTGCGACACAATTTTTGCAAGGCTCTTCCGCCTGATCCTGGGCTGAAAGGAAAATTTCTTATGGAAAAGAAAGTTGCGGAGTCCGAGCGAATTTCCGAACGCGCCTGGTATGTCGTCCACACTTTTTCGGGCTATGAAAAAAAAGTTAAAGCCACGCTGGAAAGAAAGATCGCCGCGCAAGGTTTGGAAGACATGATTTTCGACGTCATCGTGCCCATGCGCGACGAATCCGAATTCAAGGACGGCAGACGCCGCGTCGTCAAGAAAAAAGTTTTTCCCGGCTACGTCCTCGTCGATATGATAGTCGATAACAAATCTTGGTTCGTCGTGCGCAACACGCAAGGCGTCACGGGTTTTGTCGGCTCCGAAAAAGATCCCATTCCGCTGAGCCCCGAAGAAGCCGAAAGAATTTTGACGGAGCTTATCGACGGGCGCGCCGCCGACGACACCCTCGGCTTCCAAGTCAACGACAACGTGCGCATCATCGACGGCATTTTTGAAAATCGGCTCGCGATTATCAAAAGTATCGACGCGGAAAAACAACGCCTCAAAGTTTTGGTTGAAGATATGCCCGTCGATTTGGACGTCAGCCAAGTCGAAAAAATTTAATCACCGAAAGGAGGTGCAAACATGGCAAAGAAAGTCACCAAAGTCGTCAAGCTTCAAGTCCCGGCAGGCAAGGCAACACCTGCGCCGCCCGTAGGTCCCGCGCTCGGTCAGGCGGGCGTCAACATCATGGCGTTCGTCAAAGAGTTCAACGACCGCACGGCTCAACAGGCCGGCTTGATTATCCCTGTCGAAATTTCGGTTTACGAAGACAGATCGTTCACGTTCATCACCAAGACTCCGCCGGCAGCAGTTCTGCTCAAAAAAGCGGCGGGCATCGAAAAAGCTTCGGGCGAACCGAACAAAAACAAAGTCGCCAAGTTGCCCCGCGCCAAAGCTCAAGAGATCGCCGAGCTGAAAATGAAAGATCTAAACGCGGCATCCCTGGAAGCGGCAACTCGAATGATCGAAGGCACGGCTCGCTCCATGGGCATTGAAATTGTCGCGTAAAGCTGACCTGCGGGAGATTTTATCGTTTGCACCGCGAGGAGGAAAATTTTAATGGCAAAGCAAAGCAAAAGATTCCGCGAGGCTCAAGCTCTCGTCGAGCACGGAAAATTTTATACCGCCGACGAAGCAGTTGCCCTCGTGAAAAAAACCGCCACCGCCAAATTTGACGAGACGATTGAATTGCACGTTCGCCTGGGCGTCGATCCCAAATACGCCGACCAGCAAGTCCGCGGCGCAATCGTCCTGCCCAACGGCATTGGCAAAACCAAAAGAGTTTTGGCGTTCGTCACGGGCGAAAAAGTTGCCGAAGCTCAAGCGGCCGGCGCGGATTACGTCGGCTCGGATGATCTGGTCGCCAAGATTCAGGGCGGCTGGTTCGATTTCGACGTGGCAGTTGCGACACCCGACATGATGAGAATCATCGGTCGCCTCGGTAAATTGCTCGGCCCGCGCGGACTTATGCCCAACCCGAAACTCGGAACCGTCACGCCCGATATCGCCAAAGCTATCGGCGAACAAAAAGCCGGCAAGGTCGAGTATCGCACGGACAAACAAGGCAACATCCACTGCCCCATCGGCAAAAAATCTTTCGAGGACGACAAGCTCAAAGAAAATTATCAGACGCTCCTCGATACGCTCATTCGCGTCAAGCCCGCGGCCGCCAAAGGTCAATACATCCGCTCCGTCACGTTGGCTGCGGCAATGGGTCCGGGCGTCCCGATTCAAATTTAAAATCGAATATCTCTGACCGCAGACGGCAAGTTCGGCGCGCCGATTAAAGTGCTTGCTCAGGTCGAAAGCAACTTTGGCATTAAAGTTTCCTT
>CAMNFC010000087.1 GCA_946536925.1 uncultured Selenomonadales bacterium
CCGTGTAAAAGAACGTGAAGAAAATTATCAGCACGACGTAGATTGACGTTTGCAGAGGCGTACCCCATTGCAGGTGCGCGGCGAGTTTTTGAATCGTCGGGTTGTCGATGAATTGAACGACGGTTATCGGGAACATCAGCACGCTCGAGGCAAAAATTATCGGGATGACGCCCGCGGGATTGACTTTCAACGGCAGATGACTTTGATGACCGCCGTAAGCTCTGGCACCGACGACGCGCTTGGCGTAGGTTATCGGGATTCTTCTCAAGGCCGCCTCGACGTAAATGACGAAGACGATCATAGCCAAGGCGATTGCCCCGAAGAGGACGACGCTGAAATAATTTATCGTGCCAGCTTGGACGTACTGATAAATCGTCGCCAAATTTTTCGGCAAGGCCGCCACGATTCCCGCGAAGATGATAAGAGAGATTCCGTTGCCCACACCTTGCGCCGTGATTTGTTCGCCGATCCACATTAAAAGCGTCGTGCCCGCCGTCAGAGTGATTGCGATGATCAAAATGTTCACGGGATTTGGATTGAGCACCGCCGCCTTCAAACCGATTGACATTCCGACCGCCTGCGCGAAAGCCAAAACGACCGTCAGCTTGCGAGTGATGCGCGTGGTTTTTTTGTGACCTTCCGCGCCTTCCTTCGACCACTGCTCCAACGTCGGGATGACGACCGTCAAAAGTTGCATGATGATTGCCGCGTTGATGTAGGGCGTGATCGACATTGCGAAGATTGAGAATTTGCTGAACGCGCCGCCGGAAAACAGATCCAACAGCCCGAACAAACTTCCGTTGTTGAAAAGTTGTTCGATGGCCGTCGGATCCACTCCCGGAACCGGAATGTGCGTGCCCGCGCGAAAAACCGCGAACATTATCAGCGTGAAGATGATTCGCCGGCGCAGTTCGGGGATTTTGAAAATATTTGCAAGGGCAGACACTTTAAATTACCTCGGCCGAGCCGCCTGCCGCTTCGATTTTTTGAATCGCGTTTTTGGTGAAGCCCTGCGCTTTGACGTTCAATTTTTTTGTCAGCTCGCCGTCGCCCAAAATTCTGACGCCGTCCAAAACATTTTTGAGGATTCCGACTTCGACGAGAGCCACCGCGTCGACCGTGGAGCCGTCCTCGAAGACATTGAGGCGCGAGACGTTGACTTCGGCGTAATTTTTGCGCCAAATATTTTTGAAGCCGCGTTTGGGCAAGCGACGATAAATCGGCATCTGGCCGCCTTCAAAGCCGGGACGAACGCCGCCGCCGCTGCGAGATTTTTGGCCTTTGTGGCCGCGACCGCTTGTTTTGCCGCAACCGGAGCCCGTGCCGCGTCCGACGCGCGTTTTGTCTTTGCGAGAGCCCGCCGTCGGTTTAAGTTCGTGCAATTTCATCAGCTAAACCCCCTTCCAATTTATTTTTCAAGTGCAACTTTGCCGTCGTCGGCGACTTCTTCGACTTTCACGAGGTGTTCGACCTTGTGGATTTGTCCGCGGATAGTCGGGTCGTCGGGCAGAATGGAAAAGGAATTGAGCTTGCGCAAACCCAGCGAGCGAACCGTGCGTTTTTGCGTTTCGGGGCGACCGATCACGCTTCTGACCAATGTGATTTTTAATTTAGCCACGAGTCGTCCCTCCTCAGTTGAAAAGTTCGGCGACGGTTTTTCCGCGCAACTCGGCGACGACTGCCGCACGTTTGAGCATCTTGAGGCCTTCGAGCGTGGCGCGCACCATGTTGTTGGGGTTGGACGAGCCGAGAGATTTTGTCAAGATGTCGTGAACGCCGGCCAGTTCCAACACAGCACGAGCGGGGCCGCCCGCGATGACGCCGGTACCTTTGGAGGCCGGGCGCAACATGACTCGACCCGCACCGAAGACGCCGACCACGCCGTGAGGAATTGAACGTTCCTTGAGCGCGACTTCGATCAAATTTTTCTTCGCGTCGTCCACGCCTTTGCGAATCGCTTCGGGGACTTCAGCAGCTTTGCCCAGGCCGACGCCGACTTTGCCGTTGCGGTTTCCCACCACGACCAGCGCGCTGAAAGAAAATCTGCGACCGCCTTTGACGACTTTGGCGACACGATTTATAAAAACAACTTTCTCCTCGAATTCGGGAGTTTCAATTTCATTTCGGGGCATTTGTTCAACCTCCCTCGTTTAAAATTTCAGTCCGCCTTCGCGGGCAGCCTGAGCCAGAGCCGCGACGCGCCCGTGATAGATGTAGCCGCCGCGATCAAAGACGACTTCGCTTATGCCTTTTTCCAGAGCTTTTTTGGCGATGGCCGCACCGACCGCTTTGGCCGCCGCGATGTTGCCGCCCGCTCCGTTGAAGTCTTTATCGAGGGAACTTGCCGCCGCCAGGGTAATGCCTTTATCGTCGTCGATAACTTGCGCGTAGATGTGTTTGAGAGAGCGGAACACATTCAGGCGCGGACGCTGTGCCGTGCCCGCCACGCGATTGCGAACGCGCAAATGTCTCTTTTGGCGAGTTTCGTTTTTATCTGCCTTCAGAAGCACTCCGTCTTCCTCCTTCGCCGTAAAGTAAAATTTTTCAATCAGTCGCGGAAATCGTCGTGTTCCGCGATAACTTCAATCTCGTTGCCTTCGGGGTCGACAACAACAGCTTCGTAATATCCGTCGCCGGTCGTGCGTGCGCCGCTGACAACGATGACGCCGTCCGCGTCAAATTTTTTCATCATGTCGTCCACGTCCTTGCGGTCGCCGACGCAAATTGCGAGATGGTGATAGCCCGTGCGATAGCGGTCTTTCTTCGGGTCGGCCGAACTTGAGCGCGTCATGATTTCGAGGCGCGAGCCGTCGGCGAAACTCAGAAAGTAATTGCTGAAGTCGTTGCGGAAGTTGCTGTATTTGGAGCCCGACTTCGCGCCGAAATATTTCACGAAGAAATCTTTTTCCGCTTCCAAATCATTTACGTACATAGCCACGTGGTCGATTCTCATGATTTTGCCTCCTGTCTGTCAAAAAGAAATTCATTTGATGAGATCGCCCGCGAGAAGTTCGATTTCGTTACCTTCGGGGTCGGTCACGATGCTTGCGTAGTAGCCGTCGCCCGTTTTTCGCGGAGCCGTCACGATAACCATTCCGTCGTCTTCGAGCGTGCGCGTGATTTTGTCGACGTCGCTTTTGCCGCCGACGTTTAGCGCGATGTGGTGATAGCCGGAACGATATTTTTCTTTTTTGGGATCGAACATGCCGGTGCGGTGCATAATTTCAAAACGTGAGCCGTTGTCGAACGTGAGGAAATAACTTGTGAAGTCGCTGCGGAAATTTTTGTATCTCTCGCTTGCCTTCGCGTTGAAATATTTTACGAAGAATTCTTTTTCGACTTCCAGGTTGTTAACGTAGATGGCAACATGTTCAATGTTCATGATTATGCCTCCGAATTATTTCTTGCCTTTTGCGCCGGCCTTGCCTTCCTTGCGGCGGATATGTTCGCCCGCATATTTGATGCCTTTGCCTTTGTAAGGTTCGGGCTCGCGCCAATCGCGAATGTTTGCGGCGACCGCGCCGACGAGTTCTTTGTCGATGCCGTGGACGGTGATAGTTGTGGCCGTGGGAGCTTCAAGCGTGATTCCCGCGGGCGGCTCGATGATGACGGGGTGAGAGTAGCCCAGCGACAGATTCAAATTTTTTCCTTGCTTTGCGGCACGATAGCCGACGCCGGAGATCTCAAGATTTTTTGTGAAGCCTGTCGTCACGCCCACGACCATGTTGTTTATGAGCGTGCGGCTCAGCCCGTGCAGACTTCTGTGCGTTTTATCGTCCGAGGGGCGCGTCACCGTGAGCGTGCCGTCCTCTATGCTTATTTTCATTTCCGTGGAGATCTTGCGGGACAATTCGCCCTTGGGACCTTTGACATGCACCAGATTATCTTCGCCGACACTTACGGTGACGCCGGCGGGAATATGTATCGGTGCTCTTCCAATTCGAGACATGTCAGCACCTCCAAAAATTTTTTACCAGACGTAAGCGATAACCTCGCCGCCAAGTCCTGCCTTACGAGCTTGTTTATCGCTCATAATGCCCTGCGAAGTTGAGATAATCGCGATACCAAGCCCGCCGAGTACGCGAGGAAGGTCTTTCCTCTTGGTGTATTGACGGAGTCCTGGTCTGGAGATGCGCTTAATGCCCGTGATAACTTTTTCGCGTTCGGGACCATACTTAAGCTTGACAGTCAAAATGCCCTGCTTGTTGTCCTCTGCGAAACTGTAATCTTTAATGTAGCCTTCCCGCTTGAGAACGTCCGCGATAGCGATTTTAATTTTCGAGCCGGGAATTTCCACTTTCTCGTGGTAGACAGAATTAGCATTGCGAATGCGCGTGAGCATATCCGCAATAGGATCAGTCATTGCCATAGGAAACCGATATCCTCCTTTCGATTGTTGAAGAATTTACCAGCTGGATTTGGTTATGCCGGGAATTGCTCCGGCGTAGCTTTGAACACGGAAGCAGATGCGGCACATTTCGAACTTGCGGATATAGCCGTGGGGTCTGCCGCAGATTTTGCAACGGTTGTACTTGCGGGTCGAGAATTTCGGTTCTTTGCTCCACTTTTCGATTAAAGCTTTTTTCGCCATTTGATGACTCGCCTCCCCTCAAGCGTTAGCGAACGGCATGCCGAGCAGCGCGAGGAATTCTCTTGCTTCTTCGTCGGTTTTGGCCGTCGTCACAACGATAATATCCATGCCGCGGATCTTGTCGATTTTGTCGTAGTCAATTTCCGGAAAGATGAGCTGTTCCTTGACGCCGACAGCGTAGTTGCCGCGCCCGTCGAAAGATTTTCTGTTGACGCCGCGGAAGTCGCGAACGCGAGGCAACGCAATGTTCATGAACTTGTCGAGGAATTCGTACATGCGCCGGCCGCGAAGAGTGACTTTGCAACCGATAGCCATGCCCGTGCGCAATTTCCAGGCGGCCAGAGATTTTCTGGCGCGAGTGATGACGGGTTTTTGCCCGGCGATTTGAGTCAAGTCCGCGATTGCACTTTCCAAAGCTTTGGCGTTGCCGACGGCGTCGCCGCAAGCCATGTTGATGACGATCTTTTCCAGTTTGGGCACCTGCATAACGTTCTTGTAGGAAAATTTTTTCGTCAGCGCGGGGACAACTTCAGATTTATATTTTTCCAAAAGTCTGCTCATAATTCCACCTCCTTACTCGATGACTTCGCCGCATTTTTTGCAGACGCGAGAATTTTTGCCGTTAACGTCTTTGTGGCCGATGCGCGTGGGTTTGTTGCAGGCGGGGCAGATGAGCTGAACTTTACAGGCGTGCAAGGGCATTTCCTTGGTGATGATTCCGCCTTGAGGAACTTTGAGGCTCGGCTTGCTGTGACGTTTGACTTTGTTGACGCCTTCGACGATGACTTTGCCGGCGCGGGGCATTGCGGAAATAATTTTGCCTTGCTTGCCTTTGTCTTTGCCGGAGAGGACGACGACCGTGTCGCCCTTCTTGACGTGAAGTTTAATCAGTGACAACTCGGCACCTCCTTTCCATTACAAAACTTCGGGCGCGAGAGAAATA
>CAMNFC010000088.1 GCA_946536925.1 uncultured Selenomonadales bacterium
GCCCTTGAAAAATTTTTTGCAAGCAATGCCGTCGCTGTCGTCCGTCACACAAAAAATCACGCCGATCGTCCCGTTTTTGAATTCGCGGAGGCTTACGCCGTTTTTGTCGCCGCTGCCGACCTCGCCGATGATCGTGACGTTTTCATTTTCTTTGACGTCGGAAATTTTCGTGGCGGTCTCGGAAAATTTTTTCGTCCGCTTGGGGACGGAAGATTTTTTTTCGGGCGCGGGGATTTCGTCGCCGTTCAAAACTTGGTGAATGATTTCGACTTCGGCAAAATATTTTTCGTGCAAAAAATTTTCGGCGGCCTTCAAAATTTTTTTGTCGAAATTTTTTTCCG
Source organism: uncultured Selenomonadales bacterium (assembly GCA_946536925.1). Taxonomy (GTDB): domain Bacteria; phylum Bacillota; class Negativicutes; order Selenomonadales; family Selenomonadaceae; genus Quinella. Next base: position 342 of record CAMNFC010000088.1, read on the forward strand.
TGAGCAAAGTTATCTGCCAAAGATTTTCAGCGGGCGTCACGACGACTCCTTTAAACGCGGCACCACTTAAATTTAAATTTGTCTCGTCGAAGAGCGCGAAAAAATTTTTTTCGTCGACCTTGAGTTCATATCTGTCCAAGGCGTCACCTCCGAAAAAATAAGCCGCGAGCGAAACTTTATCGCCCTCGGCCGTGTGATTGAAAAATTATTTGCGGTTGGCGCGCATGATGTTAATCGTGTTCATTTCGACAGCCTCTTTGAAAATTTCGTAAAGCTCAATGGGATAAAATTTTCGGTAAAGTGGTAGTAAAGAGCGAGCTCCACCTGCGAAGGCAAATATTTCCACGGAAGGATCAGCGTCAAAAAAACGTTGTAGATATTTTCCGCCGTCAACGTGCTGACTTTGAACGCGCCGATGTTTGGGTAGCGGAAGAAATTTTTCTCGTCGAAGTTCAAAAATTTTTCGGCCGTCACCGCGCTGAACAGAGCCGCGTTTGAATAAGCATCGCACCAGCCGGTGTGATACTCGTGCTGATTGACTGCCACGTCATGCAAAACGACGAGCGCATCTTCTTTGAGATATGGAATCATGGCCAGAAAATCCAAAACTTCGCCCGGCAACGAATGCACCGTGTCGAGAATCACGAAATCGATTTCGCCGCCGATGTCGTCGAGAATTTGCGGCAAAATTTTTCCAAGATGAAATTGATGCGTGCCGCGCAGAGAAAAAATTTTTTCCTTCGCGAACTTTGCAACAAAGCCCGTTTCCACACCTTTTTTGAAGGGACGTTCTGCCGCGATGTCGACGGAATGCATTTCGTACGGCTCGCCGATATCTTCGAGGGCTTGCAAGATTACGGAAGTTGAGCCGCCGTCCAACACGCCGACTTCCAAAATTTTTTTCGGGCGAAAAGTTTTTATTGCGCCGCAAAGAAACGCCGACTCAAACTCGCTCATTGCGATTAAGTTTTCGGCATTGCTCCACTGTTCGGATATTTTCGACAAAATTTTTCTGCGCGGCTCAAAGTCCATGGGCATTTCGTTGATATGGATCATACGGCGGAGATTTCCTCTTGCGTCAAAGATTTCAAACCTTTGCTTTTGAGAATTGCTTCGGCCTTCTTCGTGTCGCTGACGCGGAAAATCATATAGGCGCGCTCGCGGCCGGCGAAGGCGTACATGTATTCGATGTTGACGTCGGCCTCGCTGAATTTTTCCAAAAGTTTGTTGAGGTCGCCGGCTTCGTCAGCGATGGCGTAGGCCAAAACGGGCGCGAGAGTCGCTACGAAATTATTTTCCTTGAGAATGTTCGTGGCCTGGAAAACGTCGTTGACCAACATGCGCACGATTCCAAATTCGCTGGTTTCGGCCAAAGACAACGCGCGGATGTTAACTTTGTTTTCGGCCAGGACTTTAGTCAATTTGTTCAGCGTGCCGGGTTTGTTCTCCAGGAAAACGGAAACTTGATTGACGCTCATTTTTTGCACCTCCGATTAAATTTTTCTGGTGTCGACGACGCGCACGGCTTTGCCTTCGGAACGGGTGATGGTTTTGGGTGCGACGAGCGTGACTTTGGCTTTGATGCCGAGCATGGCGCGCAAACCGTCTTCCAAAATTTTTCTGCGCGATTGAATTTCGCCGATGTTGTCGGTGAACATGTCGGGTGTCATTTCAACTTTGACTTCAAAGGTGTCCGTGTTGTTGACGCGCCCGACGATGATTTGATAATTTGCCGCGTAGCCGTTGTTCATCAGGACGGTTTCAATCTGGCTGGGGAAGACGTTGACGCCGCGAATGATAAGCATGTCGTCGGAGCGGCCTTTGGGTTTGCTCATGCGAATGTGCGTGCGCCCGCAGGAACATTTTTCGCGGGTGAGTGTGCAGATGTCGCGCGTGCGATAACGAATCAGCGGGAAAGCTTTTTTGTCCAGCGCGGTGAAGACGAGTTCGCCCTGACTTCCTTCGGGCAAAACCTCGCCCGTGTCGGGGTCAATAATTTCGGCGATGAAGTGGTCTTCCTGAATGTGCATGCCCTTTTGCTCCGAACACTCGAAGGCGACGCCGGGCCCGCTGATTTCCGTCAAGCCGTAAATGTCGTAAGCTTTAATGCCCAAAGTTTTTTCGATGTCGCGGCGCATTTCTTCCGACCAGGCTTCCGCGCCGAAGATACCAATTTTGAGCGGAATGTCTTCGGGCTTGTAGCCGGCCTCCTTGAGCGTTTCGCCGATGTAAGCCGCGTAGCTGGGCGTGCAACAGAGAATCGTCGCGCTCAAGTCCATGATGAACATAATTTGCCGCTCGGTGTTGCCGGAGCTCGTCGGAATCGTCAAGCAGCCAACTTTGTGAGAGCCGCCGTCGAGACCGGGGCCGCCCGTGAAAAGTCCGTAGCCGTAAGAAACTTGGCAGACGTCATCAGCCGTTCCGCCCGCCGCAACAATCGCCCGCGCCGTGCAATCTTCCCAAATGTCCAAATCGCCCTGCGTGTAGAAAGCCACGACTCGTTTGCCGGTTGTGCCCGAAGTCGATTGAATCCGCACGCAATCTTTCAACGGAACTGCCAGCAAGCCGTAAGGATATGCCGCCTTCAAGTCCGCCTTCGACAGGAACGGGAGCTTGTGCAAATCCGCCGCCGATTTGATGTCTTCGGGCGTGATTCCTTTTTCTTGCATCTTCTTGCGATAGTAGGGGACGTTTTCCCACACGTAGCGCACTTGTTTGGGGAGCAGCGCGTCTTGCAACGCCTTTATCTTTTCAACCGGCATGCATTCGATTTCCTCTTGAAAATAATTTCCCATTCAAACTACCTCTTTCAAACAAACTTCTTGCCGAGCTCGAAAGCCCGCTGATTTATCTCCAAGAATTTCGGCGGGACGAGAGCCTTGAGCGATTTTTGCCACGCCGCCTCCGAGATGTCAAAGTAGTGCGACAGACGACCGAGCAGCACGATGTTTACCGCCTTTTGCGAGCCGGCCTGTCTTGCAAGTGTCAAACAATCCATCGCGTCGATTTTGATTCCCGCCGCACGAATTTTTTCTACGAGATTTTCGGGATATTGAGCCGCGCCCGTGATGACCGGCATTGGGTCGATTTGCTGCGTGTTCGTCACGATTTGCCCGCCGACTTTGAGATATCCGAGCCAACGCGCCGTCTCCAAAATTTCAAACGACACGATAAAATCCGCCTGCCCTTTGTCGACGACGGGCGAGAAAACTTTTTCGCCGAAACGAACGTAAGTTATGACGGAGCCGCCGCGCTGACTCATGCCGTGCACTTCCGAAACTTTCACGTCGAAGCCTTCGGTCAACAGCAGGTGGCCAAGAATTTTGCTGGCGAGAAGAGAACCTTGCCCGCCGACGCCGACGATGATTATATTTTTTGTCTCCACGGTTCAAGCCTCCCTCGTGAACGCTTTTTTCGGACAAAGTTGAGAGCAAACCTCGCAGCCGACGCATTGAGTTTGATCGACGACAGCCTTGCCGTTTTTCATGCTGATTGCCGGGCAGCCGATCTTCATGCAGGATTTGCAGCCGATACATTTTTCTGCGTCGACGCGGAGCGGCGGTTTGTGCTTGACGGTTTTTAAAAGGGCGCACGGTCTGCGGCTGATGATGACGCTCGGCTCGGCGGCAGAAAGTTCTTCCTTAATCGCCTCGTCGCATTCTTTGAGATTGTACGGGTCGACGACGCGCACGCGATTGATTCCCATCGCCCGACAAAGTTTTTCCAAATCGATTTTGCCGGCGGGGTCGCCTTTTATGTTCAAGCCCGTCGAAGGATTTTGCTGGTGACCCGTCATGCCCGTTATCGAGTTGTCCAAAATTATCACGGTCGAGTTGGATTGATTGTACGCGACGTTGGCCAAGCCCGTCATGCCCGAATGCATAAAAGTCGAATCGCCGATGACCGCCACGGTTTTGTTTTCGCTTTGAGAGCCGAGCATTTTGTTGAAGCCGTGAGTTGCGCCGATGCTCGCGCCCATGCAAAGCGTCAATTCAATCGTGGAAAGCGGCGGAACGGCTCCCAGCGTGTAACAGCCGATGTCGCCCAGCACGGTGCACTTTCTTTTTTTAAGCGAGTAAAATAATCCGCGATGAGGACAGCCCGCACACATAACTGGCGGCCGCGCAGGAATTTTATCGTCGAGCGTCGTGCCCGAAGAAATTTTTTTGCCGAAAGCTTGAGCGATTAAATTTTGGCTGAACTCTCCGATTCGCGGGAAAAGTTCGGAGCCTTCGACCTGCAAGCCCAAAGATTTCACGTGCGTTTCGATTATCGGATCGAGCTCTTCGACGACGACCAGCCGCTTGACTTTGGCCGCGAAATTTTTTATCAGCTCAACGGGCAGAGGATTTATCAGGCCGAGCTTGAGGACGGACGCGCTCTCGCCGAAAACTTCCTTGACGTATTGATAGCTCGTCGACGAGGTGATGATCCCCAGCTCGTCGGAAAAAAATTCCGCGCGATTGATCGGTGTCGTCTCCGCGTATTCAATCAGCCGCCGCGTTCTCTCCTCAACAATCGGGTGACGGCCTCTGGCGTTGGCGGGCATCATCACGTACTTTGAAATATTTTTTTCGTAGGCTTTGGAAATTTCGACGCGCTTCGAAGTTTCGACGAGCGATTGACTGTGAGCGACGCGCGTGCACATTTTTATCAAGACGGGCGTGTCGAACTCTTCGGAAATTTCGTAGGCGAGTTTTGCAAAGTTCAAAGCTTCGGCCGAATCGGAAGGCTCAAGCATTGGAACTTTCGCGGCGATTGCATAGTGGCGGCTGTCCTGTTCGTTTTGGGAAGAGTGCATGCCCGCGTCGTCGGCCACGACCGCAACCAAGCCCGCGTTGATTCCCGTATAGCTGAGCGTGAAGAGAGGATCGGCCGCCACGTTCAAGCCCACGTGTTTTTGTCCGCAAAAAGCCCGACGACCCGCAAGCGACGCGCCGAACGCAGATTCCATTGCAACTTTTTCGTTCGGTGCCCACTCGCAATAAATTTCGTCGAACTTGA
>CAMNFC010000089.1 GCA_946536925.1 uncultured Selenomonadales bacterium
ATCGTTGCAGTCGATGAAGGCCGGCGATGTGGTCACGCTCACCGAAGCACCCGAGAGCTATTCCTTGGCGTTGGGCACCACCGTGACGGACGATTATAAAGCCGGCGAAAGCGCAGCACTTGAAGACGACGTTTACACCGTCACTTCCACTGCGGGCTACACGCTCAGCGGCAACACCATCACCTACAGTGCGGCGGCCGGCACGCGGCTCCAGATCAGCGGCATTGCCTCCGCACCTGCGGATCCTTCCGACAAAGTTCTGACTTTGACCGAAGCGAATTTCAGCGCAGAAGTCACTGTCACGGACAACACCGGCGAATATGCCTTCTCGATCGATTCCGGCGACTACACCGACAAGAAGTTCACGGCAAGCGGCAAGTCCGAAACGATAACCAATGCCGGCTCGAATATCTCTATCAACGGCGGCGGCGGCAACGATTACATCACCTCCACAGGCTTGGGTGTGACAATCGACGGCGGCACGTACAAAGACACGATCCTGGGTGGCAGCGGTACCGATTACATCCTGGGCGGCTCCGGCAACGACAGCTTGAACGGTGGCAGCGGCGCAGATACCCTCGACGGCGGCGCAAACAATGACATCATCCTCGGCGGCAACGGAAACGACAGCTTGAACGGCAACAAGGGTAACGACACCCTCAGCGGCGGCGCAGGAAACGACAAACTCCTTGGCGGCGCAGGAAACGACACGCTGTGGGGCGGCGCAAGCAACGATACCCTCACCGGCGGCGCAGGCGCGGATATCTTCGTCTATCAGCCGGGCGAAGGCACCGACACCATCACCGACTACAACTTCAGCCAAAACGACATGCTCCAAATCCTCAACGCCGACGGCACCTATGGCGGCTACAACAGCGCGACCTTCTCCGGCGGCAAACTCACCCTCGCGGTCACCGGCGGCGGCTCCGTGGTCTTCAACGGCGTCAGCGAAGGCGACCAAATCAACATCAACAACACCACACACACTGTCACAAGCAGCAGCCTCAGCTAAGCTGAAATTTCGGAGACAATCTCTGAAAAATAAAGTTTAACCCTCAAGGGTCTGTGCAAGAAGTTTTGCACAGGCTCTTTTTTTTTGCTATCATGAAGAAAAATTTTTCGGAGGGATGAAAATGATTTTGGTCTTGGATTTTGGCGGGCAATACAATCAGCTCATCGCGCGGCGCGTCCGCGAAAATAATGTTTATTGCGAGGTGCACACCGCCTTGAGCTTTGAAAAAATTCGCTCTCTCAAACCCGAAGGAATTATTTTGACGGGCGGGCCGCAGAGCGTTTACGAAAAAGATTCGCTCCTGCCGCCCGAAAAAATTTTTTCGCTCGGCGTTCCGATTCTGGGCATTTGTTACGGCGCACAGGCCATGACAAAAATTTTGGGCGGTGAAGTCAAACCTGCCTCCGTGCGCGAATACGGCAAGACCGAAGTTGAAATTATCGGCGCGTCGAAACTTTTTAAAGGTGTCGAAAAAAAATCCGTCGCGTGGATGAGCCACACCGACAGAATTTTTTCTCCGCCCGAAAATTTTTCCGTCACCGCCGCGACAAAAAATTGTCCCGTGGCCGCCATGGAAAATCCCGCGCAAAATTTTTTCGCCGTGCAATTTCACCCCGAAGTCGTCCACACCGTCGAGGGCGCGAAAATTTTTTCAAACTTCGTGGACATTTGCGGCTGCAAACGTGATTGGAAGATGAGCTCGTTCGTCGTCGACACGGTTGAAAATCTCAAGAAAAAAATCGGCGGCGGAAAAGTTCTGTGCGCGCTCAGCGGCGGCGTCGATTCTTCCGTTGCGGCCGCTCTGTTGAGTAAAGCCGTCGGAAAAAATTTGACGTGCGTTTTCGTCGACCACGGGCTGCTCCGAAAAAATGAGGCCGTCGAGGTCGAAGAGGTCTTCAGCAAGTTTGATTTAAATTTTATCAAGGTCGACGCGGGCGAAAGATTTCTAAAAAAATTGCGCGGCGTTGTCGAGCCCGAACGCAAAAGAAAAATCATCGGCGAAGAATTTATCCGCGTGTTCGAGGAAGTTTCAAAAAAAATCGGCGCGGTGGATTTTCTCGTCCAAGGCACGATTTATCCCGACGTCATCGAGAGCGGCCTGGGCAAGTCCGCCGTCATAAAATCTCATCACAACGTTGGCGGCCTGCCCGATTTTGTCGACTTCAAAGAGATCGTCGAGCCGTTGCGTCTGCTGTTCAAAGATGAAGTTCGTCAAGCTGGTCGCGAGCTCGGACTTCCCGAAAAGATCGTGAGCCGTCAACCGTTTCCCGGTCCGGGTCTGGCCATTCGGATCATCGGTGAAGTCACGGCGGAAAAAATTAAAATCGTTCAGGAGGCCGACGCAATTTTCCGCGAAGAAATTTCCTCGGCCGGCGTGAAAAATTTGTCGCAATATTTTGCCGCGCTGACGAACATGCGCTCGGTCGGTGTCATGGGCGACGGTCGAACTTACGATTGCGCGGTTGCCCTGCGCGGAGTGTTGACCGATGATTTCATGACGGCGGAGGCTGCGAAAATTCCTTGGGAAGTTTTGAGCGTAGTTGCAAACCGAATCGTCAACGAAATCCGCGGCGTCAATCGCGTGCTTTACGACTGCACCTCGAAGCCGCCCGCAACCATTGAATTTGAATGAGGAGGCGTGCAAATGATCATCGGCCACATAAATTTTTTGAACGTCCTGCCGCTCGCTTACGGTTATGCTCACGTCGCAAAAGATTTGCAAATCGTCCGCGGCGTCCCGACTTTTTTAAACGGCGAGCTCAAGGCCGGGCGAATCGACCTGAGCAACATTTCTTCGATTGAATACGCGCGGCAAAGCGACGAACTTTTGATTCTCCCGAAAATTTGCGTGCGAGCCGACGACGCCGTAACCAGCATCGTTTTGGTTTCGCGCAAGCCGATTGAAAAAATTCGCGACGAAAAAATTATCCTCACAGAAAAATCCGCGACTGCTCAAAGACTTTTAAAAATTATTTTGCACGAGAGCTACGACGCCGCGCCCGAATACGTCACGCGAGCCGTGAGCGTTGAAGAGCCCGTGGACGACGACGCAACCGCCGCGCTTTTAATCGGTGATGACGCCCTGCAAATTTTTCTTCATCGCCCGAAAAATTTTTACGTTTACGACATCGGCAGCGAGTGGAAAAAATTGACGGGGCGGCAAATGGTTTACGCGCTGTGGGCTGTCCGAAAAAAATTTGTCGCCTCCGAGCCCGAAACTTTCCGCGCGACGTATAAAAAAATTTTGCAGGCCTTCGAGTTCGGAATCGCTCACAAAGCCGACGCGATCAACTCCGTGCTGCCGACGAAGCCTTTTACCTTCGACGAGCTGGACAAATATTTGGGCGGCGCAATCAAATGGAACTTGACGGCGGAAAGTTTGGACGCTTTGAAAATTTATTATCGGAAGGCGGCCGCGTTGAAATTAATCGACGCCGAGCCCGCTTTGGAGTTCGCAGATGTTTGACGTGAAAAAATTTTTGAAAGTTATCGTCGGGGTCGCGCTGAGTGTTTTAATCGGTGCGGCCTTGATGATTTTCGTTTACGCGCTGCCGAACGAGCGAGCCGTCGAAAATATTCGGGAGGCACTGCCGCTTTATGAGCGCGAGGGAAATTATCCGTCGTGGGCACTGGGCGAACATTCCAAGCTGGACAATTTCACCGACGCGATAATGTTACTGGAAATAATTCATCCGTCGGGCGATTTGATTTCCTCGGCCATGCTCAATCCGCGCTTTGTTTTCCCTGGCGAAGAAAAACCTGTCGAGGCGTTGATAAAAATTTTTCGCGGCGAAACGGACGGCCTGAGCGAAACGATTTATCCGCGATATTGGCACGGCTACCTTTTAATCCTCAAGCCGCTGTTGTTGACGATGAAAGCGAACCACGCGCGAATTTTTTTGGCGTACGGAATTTTTATTTTGTTCGTCGTCGCGCTGCTGCTGTGTCAAAAAATTTTGGGCACGAGGCACGCTTTTGCCCTGGCCGGAGCCGTCATGATTTTGAATCCCGTTTCGCTGTCGATGTCGTTCCAATTCGCGCCGATTTATTTTATAACGATGACGGCGATAATCTTCATGCTGAAAAAAAATCGCCGCCTGTTCGACGACGAGCTTTACATTTATTTTTTTGCGGCGGTCGGAATTTTAATTGCGTTCTTCGACTTCCTGACTTACCCGATTTTTTCCGTCGCCATGCTTTTAACTTTTTGGTACGTCCTGAATCGCCGCGAACTTCTTGAAAAAAAACTTTCCGCGATTTTTAAAATGATGACGAGTTTTTTAATCGCGTGGGGTCTCGGCTACGGCGGCATGTGGTCGGGCAAATGGATTGTCTCGAAAATTTTGACGGGCTACGACACTTTTTCAAACGCGCTCGTCCAGGCGGCCTCCTACACGCGGCTCGGCTCCAATCTGGCGGACGCGGGCTGGCAAATCACGACGCTCGGCGCGATTCAAAGAAATATTGCCGTATTGGGTCACGGGCCGATAAGAATTTTTTTGTTCGCCGCGATAATTTTTCTGCTGTACATTTTTTTCACGCGCCGAAAATTTTTGACGCCCCGAAAAATTTTCCCGTACATGGTGCCGGCCGCGCTGCCGTTCGTTTGGTTCGCCGCGTTGAGCGGGCACTCGCACATCCACGCATTTTTTACCTATCGAAGTTTGGCCGCGACGATCTTTGCGCTCGCGTGCCTGTCGACGGAACTTTGGCAAAAAAAGAAGCCGACTTGACGGCTTGTAAAAATTTTTCGCCCGCCGGAAAATATTTTCGTTAAAGTTTTTGCCACGGACGGCATGTGAAGTTTTTTCGGTGCTTGCGCCACGGACGGCGGGCGGTTGATACGAAGCCCTCGGATTGGGGGTGAAAGTATGCGCGTGGTTAAAATTATCATCCGCATAACTGTTCTGACGGGAGCAATCCTGCTTCTCCTCAGTAACACGGCCGCCTAAGCTCTGACCAGCTAAAGCGACAACACACGTAGCACATTACCTAGAAATTTTCTTTGAGGGCTAAACCGCTTGTCAAACACAGTCTCGCAAGGTCGCGGGACTTTTTTGTTTTCGCTGAAATTATAGTTGCCGCGTCGTGAAAAATCAAGCATTAGCTCGTGAAGAACATGTGCGACACTGGAGCCGCGATGAGCAAGCTGATAATCGTCCGCTCAAGGAAGAGGATAAACAGTTCGGGCAGGTTGACGGGGATTTTCGAGCCGAGGATAAGCCCGCCGACCTCCGA
>CAMNFC010000090.1 GCA_946536925.1 uncultured Selenomonadales bacterium
TTCATGTCGCCCGACATCAAAATCAGCGCGGGCTTTTTGTCCACGAAAACCGAAATCGTTTTTGCGATCCGTCCGACCTCGCAACCGAGAGCTTTAGCCGCAAGTTCGCTCGTGGCCGTCGACTGCTCAAACTCAATCACGCGCTCGGGCTCGCCTCTTTGTGCAAAAAAATTTTTCACCTTTTCGATAGCCAAAATTTTTTTCCTCCTCAAAAATTTTTCTCGCAGACATTATATCACAACGGAATTGATTTTTTTCCGCGTTCGTGATAAATTTTTGCGGCTATGAAAATTTTGGTTATAAATCTTATGCACTTGGGCGACTTGATGTTGGTCACGCCGGTTTTGTCTGCGTTGCGAAAAAATTTTCCGACGGCGCATCTGGCTCTTTTGGCCGACAAAAAATTGGGCGACCTCGTGAGCCTCAACAAAAACCTCAACGAATGCATTTTGATTGATAAAAAAGGCGTCGACGATCATCTGCCGAGCTTCATCAAATTTATTTTCAAGCTCCGCAAAAAAAATTTCGACCTCGTGATAAATCTTCACCGCAACGAACGCGCAAGTGCTTTGGCGGCTTTCAGCGGCGCGAAAAAAATCGTCGGCTACTCCAAGCCCGGCTTCGCGCTCCTGTTCGATAAAGTTCTGCCGAATCCCTCGATTGCCCGCCACGTCAAACGCGGCCTCAAAACTCAATACTTCCCCGGCACGCAGCATCAGGTTCATTCGCACTTCGACGTTTTGAAAGCTTGCGGCGTGGAAAAAATTTTCGACAACGGGCTGGAGATGTGGATAAGCGACGAGACGGCTCGCGCGACCGAAAAAATTTTCACGGAAAGTTTCGGCGACAAAAAAGTTGTGGCCTTCAACATCGGGGCTTCCTGGCCGACCAAACGCTGGCCTGAATCAAATTTCGCCGAATGCGCCGACCTGTTGATTGAGCGCGGCTACGGCGTGGCTTTTCTCGGCGGCACGATGGACATAGAAATTGTTGCCTCTTGCGTGGAAAAGATGACTCACAAGGACAGCGACGCTTTGAAAATTTTCACGGGCGAATTTTCTTTGGCGGAGCTCGCAGGTTTTTTGGACAACTGCGTTTTATTTTTGACGACGGATTCGGGTCCGATGCACGTCGGAGTCGCCAGAAATATTCCGATCGTCACGATGTTTGGCGCGTCGCCCGTGCCGGGATTTTATCCTTACGACGCAAAAGATATTTTGATTAAATCGCCCGAAGCTTGCCACCCGTGCGGCCAACACATTTGCCCCAGGAGCGGCGACGACAACTTGGCCTGCATGAAAAAAATTCCCGTCGCTGTCGTCATGAAATTTGTTTTCGAGCTGCTCAAAAATTACGGCGCACCCGCAAAAAAAATTCCCCGCGTTCACGGAGAGTATCAGTGCCGCGTCGTCGACTTGAGCGACAAAATTTTTTGAAGGAGTTTTTTTAAATGATAGTTGTAATGAAGCCCGGCTCGACTGCTGAAAATTTATCGGCGGTCGTAAAAAAAATTGAGGCGGCGGGTTTGCGCACGCACCTTTCCAAAGGCGAGGAAGTCACAATCGTGGGCGTCATCGGCGACAAAAAAATTATCGCCAACCTTGAACTGCAGATGATGGCGGGCGTGGACAAGACCGTCCGAATCACCGAAAAATACAAACTCGTCAGCCGCGACTTTCACCCCGAAGACACGATAATCGACGCGGGCGGCGTAAAGATCGGCGGCTCCGAAGTCGTCGTGATGGCGGGGCCTTGCGCCGTGGAAAGTTTGGATCAACTTCGTGAGGCGGCCTTTGCGGTCAAAGCTTGCGGTGCAAAATTTCTGCGCGGCGGAGCTTTCAAGCCTCGGACTTCGCCCTACGACTTCCAAGGTCTGGGCGAGGAAGGCCTGAAACTTTTGCGCAAGGTTGCCGACGAATTTAATCTGCGCGTCGTCACGGAAATTGTCGACAAGGACGACATCGAAACTTTTTGCAAATACGCGGACATCCTCCAGATCGGCGCGCGCAACATGCAAAATTTCCAAATGCTCAAAGCTCTGGGCAAATGTTCCAAGCCGATACTTCTTAAGCGCGGACTTTCTGCCACGATTTCCGAATGGCTAAACGCTGCCGAATACATCATGAGCGGCGGCAACGAACAAGTTATCTTTTGCGAACGAGGAATTCGAACGTACGAAACTTTCACGCGAAATACTTTGGATTTATCGGCGGTGGCTGCCGTCAAAGAACTTTCGCACCTGCCAATCGTCGTCGATCCGTCGCACGGCACGGGTCGCTGGAAAATGGTCGCACCAATGGCACGAGCAGCATTGGCGGCCGGCGCGGACGGCTTGATAATCGAAGTTCACCCGCACCCGGAAAAAGCTCTCTCGGACGGCGACCAATCGCTCACGCCCGAAGCCTTCAAGGAGCTTATGGAAAATTTGGGCGGCATCGCAAAAGTTATGGGGCGTTCGATATGAAGCTGGCGATTATCGGCGTCGGGTTGATTGGCGGTTCGCTCGGCCTGTGCCTGAAAGAAAAACTCGGCGACAAAATTTTTATCACGGGCTTGTGCCGAACGGAAAATTCAATGCGTCGGGCGACGGAGCTCGGCGCGGTCGATTTTGCTTCTTCGGACTTGGAAAAAGTCGTCGGCGGCGCGGATATAATTTTCCTCAGCCCGCCCGTCTTGCAAATCGTCCCGATGGTGAAAAAAATTCTGCCGTTCGTCAAAAGCGGAGCAATCCTCACTGACGCCGGCTCGACGAAAAAATTTATCTGGCAGGAGCTGAAAAAAATTCTTCCGCCCGATATCTTTTACATCGCCGGCCACCCCATGACCGGTCGCGAAAAAAGCGGCGTGGAAGCGGCCGACAAAAATCTTTTCCGCGGCAAGGCCTATGTCATCGTCGAGGACACGGGCGCGCCTCTTGCAGCTCACGAAAAATTGATGAGCGTTTTGAAATTGATCGAAGCAAACTTTTTGACGATTGACATCGACAAGCACGACCGTTGCGCCTCGATTATAAGTCACGTTCCGCATTTGGCGGCGGCGGCTCTCGTCACACTTTTGAACGACGCGGGCGATGATTTGGATTCGTGCCTTAAATTAATCGGCGGCGGCTTCAAAGACACGACCAGAATCGCCAGCTCCAACGCGGACATGTGGGCGGATATCTGCATGACAAACGGCGAGGCGATCTCAACTCATCTGCGCGACCTGCAAGAAATTCTCGGAAAAGTCATCGCCGCGATTGATTCCCACGACAGGCAGGCCGTCCGCGATTATTTTTCCAAATCCAAAGAACGTCGCGACAAAATTTTGGAGGCCGTCACCTTCGACCCGAACTGAAAAATTTTTTCCGAACGCCAAAAGACCGCTTCCAAAAAATCGGAGGCGGTCTTTTCGTCTGAAATTGTTGTTCGCCTCGGTGACCAGCCGAAGCTTTTTTGTTGCTACACCTAAAGGAGGTAACGTATGAATATTTCCACCAAATAAAATATACAACACTTTATCGTTTTTGGCAAGATTTTTTATTTGCCAAAATAAAAATCATATTGTAAACTTACAATGTTGCTAAACCTATACCGCAACGGAAGGGAGGCAACAGAAATGATTCTTTCCACCTTCTTGGCGACCGTCGCCGGCGATGTTGTAGCATACTTCATCATCAAATGGCTCGACCGCTGAGAACGTTTCACTGCTCGCTCGGCGTCCTGATTTGACGCAAGAAAGTCCCGACTGACCACCGGGGCTTTCGCTTTCTTTAAGCAGGAAAAATTTTTCGTTGCCCGAATCAAAGCAGACAAAGGAGGCAAAATAAATGACAACGATAATAACAAAGGACGGAACCTTGGCACAGGTCGAAGGAGAGGAGGCACTGCACGCGCTGCGTCACACAGCCTCGCACGTCATGGCTCAAGCGATAAAACATCTTTACGGCGGCGCGGACGGCAAAGGCGTTCAACTGGCAATCGGGCCGGCAATCGACACGGGCTTTTATTACGACATCGACACGGAGAAAAAAATCACCGACGAAGATTTGGCCGACATCGAACGCGAAATGAAAAATATCGTCAAGCAAAATCTCAAGCTCGAACGCTCAACTTTGAATCGTGCCGACGCGCTGAAAAAATTTTCCGACGAGGGCGAAACTTACAAAGTCGAATTGATTGAGGCTCTGCCTCAAAACGCGGAAATTTCTCTGTTCACTCAAGGCGACTTCACCGATCTTTGCGCGGGGCCGCACGTTCAATCGACGGGGAAAGTCAAAGCCTTCAAGCTCATGAGCATTGCCGGGGCGTATTGGCGCGGCGACGAACACAATAAAATGTTGCAGAGAATTTACGGCACGGCCTTCGAGACAAAAGACGAGCTCAAAGATTATCTGCACATGTTGGAGGAGGCAGCCCGCCGCGACCACCGCAAGCTCGGCAAGGAATTGGATTTGTTCAGCCTGCACGACGAAGGCCCCGGCTTCCCATTCTTCCACCCAAACGGAATGATCATCCGCAACGAGCTCATCGATTATTGGCGCGAAGTTCATCGCCGCTACGGCTATCAAGAAATCCAGACGCCGATAATTTTGAATCGAAAACTTTGGGAGACTTCCGGCCACTGGGATCACTACAAAGAAAATATGTACTTCACCAAGATTGACGAGGAAGATTACGCCGTCAAACCCATGAACTGTCCCGGAAGCATGCTCGTCTACAACACGCACGTCCACAGCTACCGCGATTTGCCGCTGCGTTTGGGTGAGCTTGGGCTGGTTCATCGTCACGAAAAAAGCGGCGTCCTCCACGGTCTTTTCCGCGTCAGAAATTTCACGCAGGACGACGCGCACATTTACATGACGCCCGCGCAGGTCGAGCCTGAAATCCAAAAGACGATTGATCTGTTCGACGAAGTTTATAAAACTTTCGGGCTGACGTACAAGGCGGAACTTTCCACGCGGCCGGAAAATTCCATGGGCGACGAC
>CAMNFC010000091.1 GCA_946536925.1 uncultured Selenomonadales bacterium
TCATTCGCAATTTCGTCGGCGTCGTCGATGCCATTCGCGAGAAGAAAGAAAAAGAGGCAGCCTAAGTTAGAAATTTTCTGGAGGGAAAAATAAAATGACTAAAGAAGAAATTATGCAAGCGATTGAGAGCATGACGGTTCTCGAACTTTCCGAACTCGTCAAAGCCATGGAAGAAAGATTCGGCGTGTCGGCAGCTGCTCCCGTGGCGGTTGCTGCGGCGGGTCCTGCGGCTGCTGCGGCCGAGCCCGAAGAAGAGAAAACCGAATTCGACGTCGTCCTCGCCAATGTCGGCCAGGAAAAAATCAAAGTCATCAAAGCTGTCCGCGAAGCAACCGGCCTCGGCCTCAAAGAAGCAAAAGCTCTCGTTGACGGCGCGCCCGCTCCCGTCAAAGAAAAAATTTCCAAAGCTGACGCCGAAGCTCTCAAGGCCAAACTCGAAGAAGTCGGCGCAACCGTCGAGATCAAATAAATTTTTCTTGACAATTTCCGATTCAACGGTTATAATTCCGCTTGTCTTTAGGGACGTGGGGTTGTAGCTCAGATGGTTAGAGTGCCTCGTTGACATCGAGGAGGTCACAGATTCGAGTTCTGTCAGCCCCACCATTTGATTTTTCAGGGGCTCGCTTAGCTCAGTTGGTAGAGCATCTCCGTCACATGGAGGAGGTCGGGGGTTCGAGTCTCTCAGCGAGCACCACTTAACGCGAAATTAGAAGTTGCCTTCCCGAACGGGGAGGTAACTTTTTTTGCGCAAGATTTTTAGGAGAAAGTTTTCATGCTGAAAAAATTTTTCGCGCTACTTGCAATCGGAATATTTTTCTTGAGCACGTCCGCGCAAGCCGAAGAACATCTCGAAGCAAAGGAAGTCGACAAACCGTTTGAAACGACGGAGAAAGAAGTTAAACACCCGCCGCTGGATTCGGCCTATTACGATCCGCCGGTTTATGAAGAAGGCGAAAAGCCGCCGCAAAGTGTCGAGCAGCCGCCCGTGGAAGAAGTCGAAGGCCTGGAGTTTTTGGTGTATCATCAGGACGGGATCATGGCCTTTGCGCTCATAGCCGACCACGAAAAATATTTTTTGCGGCCGGTCTTGGCGAAAAATAAAGTTCCGGGACGGGCGACGGTCTCGCAGATGAATTCGCCGGACGCAATCGCCACGATCAACGCAAGCTACTTCGCCCCGAACGGAGTTATCCTCGGCAACACAAAAATCGACGGGCGCACGGTGAACACGACTTACTTCGTTCGTTCGGCGATTGGAATTCGGGCGGACGGCTCCACGATTTTTGCGCGGCAAAGTTATCGCGGCGTCCTGCAATTCGGCCAGGAAGAAGTCGTCATCGACGGCGTCAACTGCGAGAGAAATCCAAACACCGTCATCGTTTACAACAGCTGGAACGGCGAGACGACCGGCACAAATAATTTCGGTGCGGAATTCATCGTGCAGGACGGCGTCGTCGTAAATATTTCTCGCGACAAAGGAAACAGTTCCATTCCGCCCAACGGTTTTGTCATCAGCGCGCACGGCACCGCCGCAGAAAAATTCAACGGACTTTACGTCGGCGACAAAATTATTCTCGACGAAGATTACATCAACGTCGAGCACGGCGAAAATTTCAACGAGGCGATTCACATCGTCGGCGCGGGCCCCACGCTCGTCAAAGGCGGCGAAGTTTACGTGACGGCCGACGCCGAACAATTCCCGCCCGATATCCGAGTCGGTCGCGCTCCGCGTTCGGCAGTGGGCATCACTCAATACGGCGATTACATTTTCGCGGTCGTCGACGGTCGCCAGGCTCACAGCAAAGGTTGCACGTTGACCGAGTGGGCGAACATTCTAAAAAATAATTTCGGCGCGGTCGAAGCAATCAATTTGGACGGCGGCGGCTCCACAGAATTGATCGTCAAAGGCGGCCTCGTCAACATCCCCAGCGACGGAAGAGAACGGCTCGTCGGCAACGCTTTAACAATTCTTCCGCGCGAAAAAAAATCGGAGTGATTGACTTGCAGAAAAAAATTATCGTCGCGGGAATCGGGCCGGGCAGCGAAGATTTTATTTCTCCCGCCGCGCTGAAAAAAATTCGTGCGGCAAAATTTTTGGTCGGCGGCCGTCGTGCGCTCAAAGATTTTTCCTCGGCCAACCAAATCACCTGCGCTGTCACCCGCGATTTGGACGCGCCGATAAATTTTATCCGCGAAAAAATTTTGCTCGGCGAAGTCGTCGTCATGGTCAGCGGCGACCCCGGCTATTATTCTTTGCTCGATCTGCTAAGAAAAAATTTTCCGCCCGAAGAGATCGAAGTCATTCCGTCCGTCAGCGCGATTCAGCTTGCCTTCGCGAAAATTTCTTTGCCGTGGCACGACGCGACGCTTTTAAGTTTTCACGGACGACAACCCGCGCGCGACGCTCTGAAATTTTCGGCGGGAAAAATTTTGGGACTACTCACCGACGCCGAATTTAATTCCGCGACCGTCTCGGAAATTTTGCTCGGCTGCGGCTGGGAAAAAAAATCTTCCGTCACGATTTGCTCGCGCCTTTCATATCCCGACGAAAAAATTTTCACGACGACGCTCGAAGAGGCCGCCCGCGCCGAACCGATCAAACATTGCGTTCTGATCGTAAAATAATTTTGTCCGCAAAAAAAATTTCCGCTCGTCGACGCACAAGGGCGGATTTTTTTTTCGTAACGTGATATAATTTGCCGCGCTTAAAAATTTTCTTAGAAGGTGCTGCGTTGGAAAATAACGGAAACAAAAAACCGAAACGAAATTTTTTGCCGATAATCTTCCTTGTCGTGTGCTTCGCGGCTTCGGCTTTGGCGGGCGCGCTGTTCGCCTCGTCGAGTTTGTTTGACGACAACCCCGTGAAAAAAATCGTCAACAAGGAAAAAGAAGAAGAGCTGATAAAAGCCAAAGACAAGTCGATAATTTTGATCATGGGCGTGGACAAACGCAAAGACGACGTTGGACGCTCCGACACGATGATGATCGCCACGATTGACCCGCGGCTCGACCAGGCGACGCTCCTTTCCGTTCCACGCGACACGAGAGTAAAAATTCGCGGGCGCGGATATGACAAAATTAACGCGGCCTATGCTTACGGCGGAATCGAGCTGGCTCAATCGACCGTGGAAAATTTTCTGGGCATCAACATCGATCATTACATTCAGATTGACACGAACAGCTTCGTGAAAATTATCGACGCGATTGGCGGCGTGGATATCGACGTGGAAAAGCGCATGTTCTATGAGGATCCGTGGGACGACAACGGCGGGCTTGTCATCGATCTTTTCCCCGGCAAGCAGCACATGGACGGCAAAACTGCCGTGACTTACGTGCGCTATCGTGACTCGGAAGGCGACATCGGCCGCGTCAGACGCCAACAAAAATTTATGGCCGCGTGCATGGAAAAAGTCACCTCGCCCGAAATCGTCCCGCGCATTCCAAAAATCGTCCGCGAAGTCATCGAGGCCGTCGACACCGATATGTCCCTGCGTCAACTTTTGGAATTGGCAGGCTCACTCAAAGCCGCCGCGCAAAACGGATTGGAAACGGACATGGTGCCGGGCTACGCGCTTTACATCGACGACATCAGCTATTGGATTCCCGACGTGGAGCTTTTGAGAATTTCTGTGGCCGACGCGCTGGGTATTTCCGTCGATCCGTATTTGAGAGAACGTTTTGAACGCGACGCCCGCGAATATCGTGACTCGATTCCGTCCGGCGCGCGTGACGTTCCCGAAGGCCAAGACAATATCGGCCGCCCCGTGCGCGAAAGCCGCGACCGCCGCCGAACCATCGACGAACGCTCGACTTTGCGGGAAGGCAGGACTTCCGAGAATAGAACGACGCCTCCGACCGAACGAAGAAATTTTTCTGATGAACGCACGCCTTCGACGGAGAGCAGAAGTTATATCGACGAGCGCACGCCTTCGACCGAACGAAGAAATTTTTCCGATGAACGAACGCCTCCGACCGAACGAAGAAATTATGAGGAACCGACAATCGAGCGACGGACGATCCCCGAAGTCAACGAAAATTTGACGGAGCCCGAACGAGACGCCGCACCCAGAACGAGGTAATAGACGATGATAAATTTGACTGATGATTTGTTTTTGGGCGACGGCAACCACAAAATCGTTTACGCCCACCCGACCGACAAAAAACTTTGCGTGAAACTTTTGCGCACGCCCGACGATCCCGACTTTGCAAAAGAAATGCGCTATCGAAAAGCTTTGGGCGGCCGCGCAGAGACCATGACGCTGCTTACAAAATTTTTCGGCGAGGCTGAGACTTCCAAAGGCAAAGGATATCTTTTCGAGCGCGTGACGGATTTCGACGGAAAAAATTCTCCGACGATGCTGAAAATTTTGGACGACACGCTGGCCGACAAAAAACTTTTGCCCGCGACCGAAAAACTTTTGCTCGACTTCAAGCGAGTCTACTTCGACGAAAAATTTTTGCTGGCCGGCGTCGACCCCGACAATTACCTCGTGCAAAAAATTTCTCCGACCGAGCGGCGCGTGAGAATCATCGACAACATCGGCATTGCAAGTTTCATTCCCCTGCCGTATTATTTTGATTTCTTCGCCGTTAAGCGCGCAAAAAAATATTGGCTGCGGTTCGTCGAGCAAATGCGTGACGGCTACGGGAAAATTTTTTCGGAAGAATATTTGCGGAGGCTTGAAACTTTATGAATCGAACGACGCGGACAATTATAAAAATTTTTTTGATCGCGGCGGCCTCGGTGGCGTGCGTCGCGCTGGCCTATTACCTGGGCTCGAACATCGCCGGGCACAAGCTGGCGACGGCTTCGGACAACATGGACTATTCGCGGTGGCTGGAAAAATATTTTTCGTTGACGCGGGCGGCGGGCTTGGCCAACGG
>CAMNFC010000092.1 GCA_946536925.1 uncultured Selenomonadales bacterium
GTTTGCTGTGGACGAAGGAGCCCAGCGACGGCGAATAGTCGTTCAAGATTTTGAAGAAGGCCGCGTGCATGAGCCGCCCGTTTATTGGCGACAGCGGTGCCGAATTTTCTGCCCGCAAAATGTAAACGACTGCGCCAATCATTTGACCAGGTCGAAAATCGTCGGCAAGGTGTCGCGTTGCCTGAACCGCTCGTCAAGCTCCATGGTTTGCTTGCCGTTCCGAAATTTGGCATTGCCGCGCATGGGTGCAATTTTTTGGCTCCAATGCTCCCGCTTCGTCAGCGACCAGTCCGAAATTTTTTTCAGCTCAACCATAACCTTCCGCCAAGTCTCGTACATATCGCGAGCCTTCAGATAATCTTTGAAAGCGTCGAGATATTCGGCGGGATTTTTTTCGCGGCAAGGATTGTGCCAGCCGTCCGCGCCGAAAAGTTCGGAGTAAGCGTCGTCGTCCTCAAGCAGAAGAGTCGGCTTGATTCGAACGCTGCCGAAGCCGAAGGGCTTGCCCGTGCCGATTTTGTAAGCCGCGTCCGTCGCGCCGTACAAATCGAAGACCATCATCAAGGCACCGAGTTCGACCGCGCTGAGATTTTTGAATCGAATCTTCGCCGCGAATTTGTTGCCCTTGGCAAGAGGCGTCATCTCCTTAGTCAAGGGCTCCTGTCCGGCGACAAGGCGTTTTTGATTTTCGCCGAGTTCAAAATCGTTCGCGCGCCAATCGTCGGTGTCGTTGTGCCAATAAATTTTGTAGCCGCGAATCTGCGCGCCGACCGCGTCCCAATGCTTGAGCTCGCTGCCGCCTTGCTTGAGATAGAGCTGGAAGGAAGTCGGATTGGGTTGCATGAGCGGATGAGCCTTCGCCGTCGGCAGCTCGGAAATTTTGTCAACGGGCGCGGCGTCCTCGAAATACACGCGACTGGCCCAAAGCTCGGTGCAGCCGAAAACCGCGTCGGCGAAGTCAATCGCCTCGTTGCCCTCAATCTGCGCGGCGTCGCTGATTCGATTTCGATAAGGAATGCGGAAGCATTGGCCGTGCCCGAAAGCAGTGACTTGTCCGTTTTCCTCCAGGAAGTGGCAGGGAATGAGCGTCTTGATGTCGGGCAAAGATTTTTTCGTCAGCCGCTCAAGCTCGGCGCGTCTCAAGAAACCTTTGTCGGTGAACAAGTCGACGCCGCGTCGGTTGCGGTCGTGTTCGTAAGACGAGCGAACCTCTTCGGGCAAGGCAATCCAATGGTCGCGACTCCAATCGACATACTCAAGCCGCGTGAATCGGATGAACTGCTTGCCGACTTTAATCACTTCATTGCGCGGCAAGTTTTTGAATTCCTCTTCGGTGTAAAGCTGCCCGCTCTGACTGCCCGTGATGATGTAAGCGGTGGAGCCGTCCCATTTGACGCAGCTGGAATTTCTTTCGGGGATGACGACGTTGAATCGCTTCTGATACTCCTTGATTGAAATGCGGTCTTCCTTGCGGTCGCTCTTGTAAATCGACGGCGCGATAAAATATTTGTTGTCGGCGGTGCAAATCAAAAAGCCGGGGCGCGCGTTCTTCACGGGGTGAAGCCGACCGTCCTTGCCCTTCGCGCTGTGGGTCATCCTGCCGTTGTAAAGTTTGTTCAAGTCTTTCGTCCAAGGATAACGCCCGACGCCCATGAGGCAGCGGAAGTAAATGTGCTCGTCGTTGAAGTCCTCGCCCTTGCTTTGAGAAATCGTTTGCCCGCGGAAGGCTCCGCACGTCACGATTTTGAAAATGTTCTTGAACATGCCGCGCAATGACGAGCCGGGGATAATTTGCTTGCCAACGGGCGCGAAACTTTTTGAGCCGCTCCCGCCGATGAAGAGCGGAGTCAAAGTCGTGATGTCGAGCAAAATTTCGCCGCTGATATTGCCCGCCGAACCGATGTGTTCCCTGAAGCCGTCGACGCCGTCAAATTGCGCGGGCAAAATTTTTTCGGGCAATGAGACGAAATTGTAAGGCGCGGTCGCCGCAGTCAACGTCGTCGAAGAATTTTTTTGCTGAGAAAAATTTTTTCGCGGCGGAGAAGATTTTTTCTCGCGTTGCGGATTTGAAGATTTGAAGCCCGCTTTTGAAAATGCGTCGAATAAACTTGCCAAATCAATCACCGTCCCAATCAGCCGGCTCAATCGCGACGAAACGATAATCGACGTAGCCGCTCAAGCCGGTTGCCTCGTCGCTGCCGATATAGTTTCGCGTCGTGAGTCCGTAAAATTTTTTGCCGTCGTCGGCGCAGGGCAACGTCATGGAAATTTTTCGCGGCGCGTCGGTCAAAGTAATCCAATCGCCCGTCGAAGCGGTGCGCTCGCCCCAAAGCCGCGAGAAGCTGTCGACGTGGAAAGAGCCCGTGCCCTCCTCGTCACGGATGTATCGCCCGACAAAAATTTTTCCGTCGCGCTTGAGGTGAAGTTCCGCGCTCTCGTTGAAAATGCGGCACTCCAACCAGTCCTCGAAATCGGGCGCGGCGTTTTCCTTGAGCAAAATTTTATCGCCGTTGAAAATTCCCCAGACGACGCTTTGAATTTGCCAGGCCACGAAGAGTGCCGACTGTGAAAATTTTTCCCGCAAAATTTTTTCCAGCTCCGTCGACGAGCATTCAATCGGTTCAAAAAATTTTTTGCACTCGCCGAGCTGAAGACCGACCTTCCTTGCCGAGTCCAAGCCGCTCATTTGCCGTCACCTCCCGCGAAATTTTTCATCGCCGCCGCAAAATTTTCAAGCTCCGATTTGTCACCGCCGATAACTTTGCCGTTCGCGCTGAGTTTGTAAATCTTGCTCCTGAAATTAATTTCGGCGGAAAGACCGCTGACGGTGCCGCGCCCGACGGATTTTTCGCCGCCCAATGCCACGCGCCCGAGCCACAAATCTCTGAGCAAGAAAATCGCAAGGCCTGCCTCGGCGTCGGAAGCGTCGCGAATCTCGAAATGAAGTTTGAACGTCGGCTCCAAATTTTTTTGGTAAGCGGGCTTGGTCGTGAAGAGTGTGCCCTGCAGAGTGCCGCCCGTGAATCTGTCGATTTTGTTGCGCGTGTGTTCGACTTCGGAGAAATTTTCGGGCGCGACGTAACTTTCCGCCACGATGAAGCGACTCTTGATTTTTTTGTCGGGCGTCGAGTTGCCCATCAAGCCGTTCAAAATTTTTGAGTCGAGCCCGAGCTTGGCGAAGATGTACTCGGCGCGGTGGCGCAGGACGCCCTTGAGACTCGTGCCGGGGATGACGAAATCTTTGCGGCTTTTGAGCGAGACGGCTGAAATATTTTTCGCCTTGTCGAGCGCGTCGACGTCGTAATTGCGGATGATGAACGACGAATTGAATCTGAAGTTCGCCTCGACGATAAAATCTTTCGGGCTTGCGGCAGTTCCCGCTTCCGACGGCTGAATTGCATGAGCGGGCTTTGAGTCGGTGAGCCACGCGGCAACGTCATTGGCGTCGCGGAAGTCGTAAAGGCTCGCGGTCAACTTTTCGGCGGCGACCAATCCGAAACCCTTGGACGTGAGCGCGCCGAGCCGAATCCCGTCGCGAAGTCTGCCGAGCATGAGGGCAATCGCGTCCGTTATCTCGTCGAGCGAATAATTTTTTTCGCCGACAAAATTCTTGCTGACGTGAACGCCGCGCAAATTTATGAGCAGGCGAAGAGCCCCCTCCGCGCCGCGTTCCACGACCTCGAAATCGTACTTGCCGCCGTCGACGCCCGTGCCGGTCACGCCGTCAATGCGCACGCCGTCGCGGGCAATGACTTCGCCGCCCTCCAGCGCAATGTCTTCAACTTGAATCGAACTTTGCATTTCGTCCGTGTCGCCGAAAATTTTCGTTGTCCAAGCCGGCGACACACTCTCCAACCAATCGCAGAGGACGCCGCACAGCGAAGTGCCCGGAATGAACGGCTTGCCGCGCCGATTTTTCAAAACATGCACGTCGCGGAAGTTGTCGGCAGTCTCGCCCGCGCCGTCGCCAATCAGCAGCGGCGACTTCAAAACCAAATTGCCCTCGATTAAAATTTTGCCGATGACGCTTGAACTATTCACGAGCCTCGCCTCCTTTCGACGCCGCGATTTTGCGGGCGGCGCGGAAATAATTCGTCAGATACTCCGAAATGAATTCGTCGTCCGAAAAGTCGTCGTCATCAAATCGGAGCGTGCCTTGAATTTCCGCAAGCTTGGACTCGGTGAGCAAGCCGCGAACGTCGCGCGGATAATCTGCCTTGCCGGTGAACACGTCGAAAAATTTTTGCCCGTTCGCCATCTCGAATTTTTTCAAGTGCTCCTCGAAACGAGAACCGCCGCGCAAGTCAATTTCAAGACGCGCCTTGAAATTTTCGCGGACGTTCACTTTGCCGACGCTTGAGAGGAGGCCGCCGAGCCGCGTGAAAAAATGAGTCATATTGCCGCGCCTCAGTTGCGGGCGAAGTTTTTCGGCGTCTTCGTAAGCGTCAATGCGCACCTGCTCCAAAAGATGGTCGGACAAAATTTTTTTGGCCAGCGCGATGGTTTCGGTCGAAAAAGTTTCGGGGCGCGCCGGTTCGTCCATATCGAGCGAGCCTTTCACGAAGTCGGACGACGGTTGCCAAAGGCGCATCTGCCCGAAGCCTTCTTCCGTGCGAAGTCCGAAGCCCGCGAACATTTTCAGGAGCAAGAGATTTTTTTCGTCGTCGGTCAGCGACGCAGAAAATTTCAGCTCAAAGACGGAGCCGGCTGCAACAGCCGTCACGCGCGGACGTTTCATGCCCCACGGCACGACAAAATTTTCGA
>CAMNFC010000093.1 GCA_946536925.1 uncultured Selenomonadales bacterium
TGAGGAAAAATTTATGGACGACCACTTCAAAATAAAAAAGCTCGACGCGGCAGAAATGTTGGCGGCGCGCAAAGCCGATGACGTTGTGAAGAATTCCGACGGCAATTTCAAATTGATTTTCCGTTACGACCTTTCCGGCAAAGATTCGGCGGGGCGCAAGATAATTCTCTGCGAGGAGGACTGCCCCGGCAACGCTCTCTTTTGGCAAATTTTAAATGTGTTGCCGCCGAGCGATGAGCCCGCCGCAGAAAAGTTGCGCGCCTCTCTCGTGTTCGTCGACTTCTCCAAAGTTTTTCAAAAAAATTTTTCGCCCGCCGAAAAGACCACGCCGAGTAAAGAAGATTTTTTGCACGACGCGCGCACGGGAGTCGCCGCGCTGTTCGATTTCTCGGACGGGCTGAAGCTGTCCTTCGACGGCGTCGCGTACAAAACTTTTGTGCCCTTCGACAAGAGCAGCAACATGGCGCGCAGCAGCGTGATTTCTTTCGTCGACCGCGAACTTAAAGACGTCCTCGACCGCCGCTTGATGTTGGACATGGATTTTTCCGAAGTCCCCGTCGTCCTCAGCAAATATTACGCTTACAGAGGTTTGTACTTGAGCTCGGCGCGGCGAATCGATTCTTTCGGCGAGACTGACGACGCGCTCCTGCTGAATCAAGAGTCGGTCATCGTCGTCGAAGATTTTTACGCGCACCTGTTCGAAAAAGTTTTCACCGCCGAAGAAAATGACGGGCTGTGGGAAAGTTGCACGCAAGAGAAGCAGTTGACGTTGAATTCTTTCGACGGCGAAGGATTGATTTGTCCGTCGTATGCCGCGAGAATCAACGCGCAACTCAAGACGGCGGCGCACTCGTTTCAGATTCGTTTGCCGTTCACAAAGGGCGTCCTCCACGAAGTTGACTTTGAAAAATTTTTCGACGCGGAATTGGACTGCGCGGGCTCAAAACTTTTGATTGAAGATATTTTCGGTCAGAGGCGCGACTTGCGGCAGGCAAAAATAATTTTGACGGCGAGCATGTTCAAGTGCGGCGGGTGGATAAAAAAATGGCGCGCGCGACCCGCAGACCCGATGCGTTATTTCTTCGACAGGATGAAAATTTACGGGCATGCGCTTTACGTTGCGAACACCGACGACGCACTTGCGAACGCCGGCAAAGTTCGATTCAATTATCAGTTCCTCAGCACGCTGGAACTCACGGCGGAGGAATTTGATTCGTTGGTCGACGAGCAAATCGAAAAAATTCTTTCCGTGCCGAAAAATTTCGCGCGGCTCTCGGACACGCCCGACGACTTCGACGACGAAGAAAATTTTCCGCGCGTCGATGAAGTCAGGCGCAAGTGCATGAAAGTTCTCGC
This sequence comes from uncultured Selenomonadales bacterium, assembly GCA_946536925.1. GTDB lineage: Bacteria > Bacillota > Negativicutes > Selenomonadales > Selenomonadaceae > Quinella. The sequence continues at coordinate 1,357 of CAMNFC010000093.1, forward strand.
GCGCAACGACGCCTTCTTGAAGGACCCGAAGATTAAAACCATCCTCGCGAAGGTGCAGGACGATTTCGAGAAGGCTCTGTGCTTGGGCAAGTTTGAAGTGCAGGGCGAAGTCAGATTTCTTTCCGGCGACTTGCTCCGATTTCTTTTGAATGTCGCGAAAAAAATTGACGGGCTCGGGCGTGCCGAAAAAATTCGTGAACTGGAAACGCAAACGCTTTACCCGAATCGATTTTACATGCCCGAAAAAATTTTGCGGATGAAAAGCGATAAGTGTTACGTCTTCCTGCGCAACCCGCACCTGTCGCGCAACGAACAATGCCTCCTGCAGCCGCGCGTGAAAGCCGACGGTCTTTACGAAAAATATTTTTCACAGCTGACGGGCGCGGTGATGGTGTCGAGCCGCTCCACCGTGGCGATGACTTTGGGCGGCGCGGATTTCGACGGCGACTTGGTTAAAATCATTTCCGACAGACGAATCGTTGCGGCGGTCAAGCGCGGGGCATTTGCTTTCGACGGAAAAATTTTTGCGCGGACGTTGCCCGTGATAGAAATTCCTTCGGGCAAAGCTCCCGCCGAAAAAATTCCCGCCGCCGTTCCCTTCCGCGTCATCGAAAATACTTTCGCCAATCAGGTCGGACTCGTATCAAATCTCGCGGTGACGTTGGCGCAAAAAGAATACGGCGCGGCTGACCCGAAATATTTTGGCAAATGCGCCGAGTGCACAATCGTGGTCGGCTTGGAAATCGACGCGGCAAAAAACGGCGTTCACCCGAAAAAAAATATCGAGCGGCTGAAATCTCTCGCCGAAGAAAAAAGTTTGTTCCTCGCGGCGAAAAAATTTTTGTCGACGCTGGCGGAGCGCGGGTGGTGTTCGCCGAAAGTCATCAAGACGGACGCGAGCTTTGAATTTTATTTCACCGCCGCCGACGCGGAAAAAAATAATTCGGCGTTCAGCGCGCCCGTGCCGACGGAAAAATTTTCTCAGCCGCCAATCGAGCTGTTGCCCGTGCGTTACCTTGAGTTCAAGGCGAAAAATTTTAAGCCGGAATTCAAACCGCAGAACGAAAAATTTTTCGGCTTCGAGGAGGACGCGGCGTGGAAAAAATCCTTGGACGGAGAAAAACTCGCGGCGATGAAAAAATTGGTGCAAGCGTTCGTGGCGGTCAGAAGACTCGCGCGCAAAGTCGAGGCTTCGCGGAAATGGTGGGCGAGCCGCAATTACGATTCGTTCGCGGATATTTTGCTCAAGATTCAATACGACGACCCGTGCGCGGAATTGTCGTGCGGCGTGAAAATTTTTGAGGCGGCCGAGCAAATGCGCGCGACGGTCTCCGCCGAATTTAAAAACGTCGCGGAAGTCGACGCGGCACTGAAATTGATGCGGGAAAAGGAATGGCACTTCACGCGAAAAGATTTGCGGGCGAAAGTCTTGGCGGAAATTTTGAACGACGAGGAATTGCCGCCGGCGGTCACCGAGCTGCTGTCCACTTTCCGCGACAACGGATTCATGTTGCTGTTCAGGCTGCTGCTTGAAATAAAATCGGATTTGAAGAACGCGATGAGCAACGAAGAATTTGTTCAGAGCGGCGAAAAATTTCAGAGGCTTGCTTTGACGGAAAATCCTTTTTGGGATGAACTTTACGGGCAATATTGTCGGGCGTCTTCGGAAAAAATTTCGAGCACCGCGCGCGACAAAATTTTGGCGAGCGTCTGCAGAAGTCACGCGGAAAAAATTTTCGGCGGCGATATGGACGCGGCGTTGAAAAATTTCCGTGCGGTGCGCGCCGAGGACAGCTCAGGAAATTTTTTCTGGTCGGTCTTCGAGACGGAAGAAATTTTGCGGAACCTCCCGAAGAAAGGCGGCGAACGTCATGCTGAATGAAATTGGCGAGTACGAGCAGTACGCGACGGCGAGCGGCTTCGACAACCACAGGCTCAAATATTTCACGCTCATCAAGAAAAATTTTTCGGGATTGGAGCGGGCGTTGACGATAATCGCGCGCGAGAAAATTTTCGGGGAGGATGACGCGCCAAAAAATTTCGAGCCCGAACGGATTAAAAATTATTTGCGGGCGTGGTGCGGTTTTCCTTTCGACGGAGAAGTCGAGCCGCGCTTGGTGAATCGTTTGCCCGAATACATTCGGCAAAATTTTTTAAAATCGTGCGTGGAAAATTGTCGCGCCAAGTCCGCCGAATTTCCGAGCGAGTTCATCAAATTTCTTGAGGATTTGTCGCCGACGAAACCACTCGCCGAATTGAAAATTGCCGCGGAAAAAATTTCGGCGTTCGCGAAAAAATTTTCGGGCTGCAAACTTGAACTTGGGCGCGCGGAAAAAATTATCGCGGCGTTGGAGGAGCTGCAGGATAAAGCCGAGTACTTCGACAAAAAAATTTTCGGCACGTACACGGCCGACGGGAAGAACGATTACCGCCTGATAACTTTCGAGCGGGTGATTGCCAATGCTCTCGTCCTCGGCAGGCTCAAAAAATTTTTTCTGGTCTGTCGGCGCGACCCGTTCCAAAGTTTTGAGATAAAAAAGTTCACGGAGTCAAAGCCGGCGGGGAAAAAATTATTGGCCGCCAACGAAGATTTGATTTTGAAATTGACGGCGATGTATCTCGTGCAAAAAAAATTCAGCGACCAAAAATTTGTGCCGCTCAACAACATGAACTTGGTGAACTGGCTGTGGAAGGACACCAAGCCCGAAGATTTTGACTTGGAGCAATTTAAGTTCGCGCGGACGGAGGAAAAAATTTTTGAGCTTCGACACGTCGGCGGCGTGAACGTGAACAAGTTTTGTGTCTGCGAAGAGTGGCTGAAAAATTTTTACCTTGCCGAAGAGTTTGAACTTGAGCGGGCAGAGAATCGGGGACGAATTTTTTTTGGCGACAGCGGGCGAGCCGTCCCGTTGGCGCGGAATATTCTTTAACAGAAAAGACAAGAGGGAGAGCCGAAACTCTCCCTCTTCAATTTATGCTCATTGCACTTGCGTCGGCCTCCGAGACGGATAATTGAATTTCGGACCGAACGTCTTTTCCTCCAACATCACAAACAGACAAAGAATTGTCTCTTACATCCTTTCAACCTGCGCGCAAGTTCCTGAACCTTCAGCAGTGTAACATAAAAATTTTTTCGCGTCCATAACGAGCCGCAAAAATTTTCATGAGGCAAGAGGAGCCGCCGTCCTTGGCAACTCCCCTGCGCCTTCATTTTCGTTTACCGAATCATTCTCACTTCCTCTCTGTGGAAATTTTTTCGCGGCGACTAATACTTACCGATGCCGCCGCCG
>CAMNFC010000094.1 GCA_946536925.1 uncultured Selenomonadales bacterium
CGCGGTGGCTGGAAAAATATTTTTCGTTGACGCGGGCGGCGGGCTTGGCCAACGGACTTTGCGCGCTGGGCTGGTTTTTGTCGGCCAGATTTTTTTTCACCGTCGACGAGGCGGCCGGCTCCGGCAAAAGAATTTTTTGGGCGGCATTGATGATGGCCTCTCTTGCAACAAGTTTGGGCGTCGCACATTTTTACGCGCCGATCCTCGGAATAAAACTCAACGGAATAATTTTCGGATTGTTCGCGGCGATTTTCACGGGCGCGGGCTATTGGTTGCTCACAATTTTCACGACGCCTCTGGCCTTTAAATACACGCCGCTCGGTGCACAAATGATCTTAAAAAGAAATTACAAAGTCGATTAAAAAATTTTTGTGGAGTGATTTTCGTGAGAAAAATTTTTTCATTGATGATCGCGGGAGTAATCTTGTCGATACTTTTGACTTGTGCGCCGACGTCAGCAAAATGTTTAACCATTGAGCAAGTCGTTCGTATCACGGCAATGGAAAAGGGCACGCGCCCCGACCCGAGCACTTACCTTTCCAAAAGATATATCCGCAATCACCTGAAAAAATTTCGCAACGGCGTTTCAATCGTCATGGGCTTGGAAAGTTACAACAAATTCGTCGTGCCGTCAAAGACAATCGGGCGGGCGGACGGTTGCTTCGTCATGCCGAAATATATTTGCGACGAGATCGATAAAAAATTCGGCGGCGACATTTCCGTTTTCGAAAAATCTTTGAGCTTCACGGAAGGATATTTTTCCTCGCAAGGCGGCTTGGTCAGGCTTGATATTTTTGACATATCCGATTTGAATTTGCGAATGCCCGACGGCAACGAAGAAGGCGCGAATTCTCATTGGTTGCCGGGCGGTTTCACTATGGGAGCAATTCCCGAGGCAATCGTTGATCCGATACCCAAAGAGCGGGCGCGTGTAAAATTTTATTGAGTTCATTTTGGAGATGGATACATGAGCTATTTTTTTATTTCAATCGGCGGGACGGGCGCAAAGGTCATGGAAAGTTTGACGCACATTTCTGTAGCCGGCCTCTTGCCCGAAAACGAACGACTTTTCATCGCGGCGATTGATCCTGACGTCGGCAACGGAAATTTGGAAAGGACTTCGACCGCGCTGAATAATTTTTCCGTCTTCCAAAATTTTTCCGTCGGGAACGACACGCCGCTTTTCAAAAATAAAATTTCAATCGTGCGACCTTTCCCGTGGAACCCGACCGGCCACGACAAAAATCTTGACGACCTGCTGGAATTTTATCATCACAGCAACACGCCCGTCGGTCAACTCTACGAAGTCCTCTACACAAAAAAAGAACGCTCAACCACGCTCAACGAAGGCTTCCGCGGGCACCCGTCAATCGGCGCGGCTGTCCTGGCGAAAAAATTTGATGACGGCTCGAAGTTGACGGCGCAGATTGAAAAAATCGTCGGCGAGGGCGAAAGCGTCAAAATTTTTCTTGCGGGCTCGGTCTTCGGCGGCACGGGCGCGGCAGGTCTTCCGACGGTTGCTCGGCTGCTGAAAAATAATTTGGCTGATTACTCCGACAGAATTTCAATCGGCGGCGCGTTGATGTTGCCCTACTTCAGCTTCACGCCGACCGAAAAGCTCGATGAACTTTTTGCACGCAGCGAAAATTTTTTGCCCAACACCAAGGCCGCGCTCAAATATTATTCCGAAAAAGAAAATCTCTTCGACGCGACGTATTTTTTGGGCGACATGACCATGACGCCCGTCAGCGAATTTTCCGTCGGCTCTGCCAACCAAAGAAACGAGGCTCACGTCGTCGAACTTTATGCGGCTTTGGCGGCGGCGGATTTTTTTGCTCGACCTTTGCACGCCCAAAAAATTTTCAAATACATCTGCCGTCACGAACGCGATAAATTTTCTTGGAGCGATTTTCCCGCGGCGAGTGATCGTTTCGTTCAGTTCGCGCGATTTATTTTTGCTTACGTCCATTTGATCAAGCCCGTGCTCGCCGATTTGGTTTCGGGCGACGAAAAAACTTACAAGCACCCGTGGTTCGTGGATTTTTTGAACGGCGTGGACGTGACAGCTCCCGACGTCGTGAATTTTAATTTTTATGCGGAGGCGTTCGCGGCGTGGCTCAAACAGATTGAGACGCTCGACGGGCGCGAAGTTTTTCTGATAAATCCCGCGATGTTTGAATCGAATCCCGCGCGCCTCGTCGACAAAAAACTTTTCGCCGCGCTCGACGGAACGAAAACCAATTTGACTCTCCACGAAATTTTTTATCGCTTGACGGAGCCTTTCAAATACGACTCGACGGTTGGCGGCTTCGGAAAATTTTTGCGGCGACTGTACGACGCCTGCGCTAACCTTTGACGACTTTGCGTTTCGTTAAATAATTCCAAATCGTCACGATGATCGTTGCGAAAATTTTTGCCAACATGTAATGGACGCCGGCCACGTCGACGAAAAACCACATGCAAATTTGATTGAGACCGAGCCCGACGACGCCCGTGCCGAAAAAAATTATCGCGCGCCGTGTCGATTGCTTCCTCGCGTCCTTGAAGACGTAAATCACGCACAGCCAATAGTTGAAGATTACCGTCACGCTGAAAGATATCGCCGACGAGTAAAGATAATAAACGCCGGCAAATTCCGTCAGCGCGAAGAGGATTGCATAGTCCAGCAGGAACGACACGCCGCCCACGAAGCAGAAGCGAATGATCTCCAAAAATCTTTCCCGCGTCATGGCCTCACCTCAAGTCGGAAAAATTTGTCGCGGAAATATTTTTTTCGGCCAGAGCGTTCAAAATTTTTTCGGAAGTCACGGCATTCAATTCGGCCTCGAAGTCGTGCTCCCAACTGCAAAAGTCGCGTAAAATTTTGTTGTCGGTTCCGGGGTGAAGCATGACTTCGGTCGTGCCCTCGCGCATGTTTTCAATCAGCTTGAGCAAAAATTTTTCATCGACAGATTCTCCCGCGACGATCCCCGCGAAATGTTCGGGCGTCGCGAAATTTTTTTTGTGCGCCATGTACGCCGCGAACTTCGCCAAAGATCCCAAGCCCAATCGCCCGAAAAGTTTTCCCAGGCTGTCGAGTTCGCCGTCAAAAAGTTTTGTGTCGGCCACGCGCATGCAACGAATCCCCGCGGCCTTTGCCAAGCTCAAAACAATTTCGATGATGCCGGGGACGTGGTGCAAATGTTGGTGGCTGTCGAAGTGCGTCAAAGTCAAGCCCGCGTTCAAAATTTTTTCAAGCTGCGCGGCCAGCTCGGAGCGAACTTCGGCCAAAGAAATTTTTCCGCTCAAATAACGCTTGAGAAATTTTACGTAGTCGCCGTGAAAAATTCCATCCGCCGTGACGAGCGAGGGAATTTCTTCGGGCGGCAGGACGGGGTTGCCGTTGGCCAGAGTGAAGTGAATGCCGACACCCAAGCCCGAATTTTTTTTCGCGACGTCAACCGCGTCGATGAAGGCGATTCCGCCAGCCATGAGCGTTGCGGACTTCAAACAGCCGAAATTGAACGCGCGCTCGACCGCCCGATTGATAAGCTCGTGTCGCCCGAAATCGTCCGCGTTCACGATAATTTTTTTCAAAGTCAAAGCCTCCTTCGCAGGAAAATTTTTCATGCGCCCGAATATTTTTTCCAAAAAATTTTACGGAGTCGATTGAATGAGTTCGATGACAACGGCGGTCGTCGCCTTCTTGACGGACGCGCTGATCGGCGACCCGCGCAGCAAATTTCATCCCGTCGTGTTGATCGGGAAACTGATTTCCGTGCTCGAAAAAATTTTGCGGCGCGAAGAGGACAGCCCGTCGCTGAAAATTTTCAAGGGCGGAATTTTGGTTTGCGTCGTCGTCAGCGTGAATTTTTTTATCGGGCTCGGCGTGGAAATTTTTACGGAAAAACTTCCGAGCCTCGCCGCGAAAATTTTTCTCCAAGCTTTCGTCTTGAGCTTCATGATTTCTCCGCGAACTTTGGCCGACGCCGCCCGCGAAATTTATTTTTTGCTTGAGCGAGAAAATTTGGAACTCGCCCGCGAAAAAGTCGGCTGGATTGTCGGGCGCGACACAAAAAATTTGAACGAGGCGGAAGTCGCCCGCGCGACGATTGAGACCGTGGCCGAAAACACCGTCGACGGAATTATTTCGCCGCTGTTTTTTTTCGCCGTCGGAGGTTTGCCGCTTGCCGTTGCCTACCGCGCGATCAACACGATGGATTCCATGCTCGGCTACAAGAACGAAAAATATTTTTACTTCGGACGGGTTGCGGCTCGGCTCGACGACGCAGCAAATTTTATTCCCGCGCGGCTCACGGGAATTCTTTTCATCACCGCGGCGATGATTTTAAAACTCGATTACAAAAACGCGTTCGATATGATGATTCGCGACGCAAAAAAACATCCGAGTCCCAACGGCGGCTGGGCAGAGGCAACCGTCGCGGGCGCGTTGAAAATTCGTTTGGGCGGCGTGAATTATTATTTCGGTCAGCCGCACTTCCGCGCGTATATGGGCGAGCCGATTGAAAATTTAGAGGCGGTGCACATTCTCGGCGCGATTCGCATGATGTACACCGCCACGATTTTATTTTTGGTT
>CAMNFC010000095.1 GCA_946536925.1 uncultured Selenomonadales bacterium
ACTAATTGATTTATGGTTGGCATGCGCCCACCTCCTTCCAAAATTTTCATGCCTCTAAAAAGCGGCGTAATATTATCATTGCCGAAAATGCTTGTCAAGCCTTTTGTGACGCGACCTTTATTTAAAACTTGTCTTTTGCGCAGTTTTGCCCCGTCAATTGCGATAAAAAATTTTTTGGGTTATAATTCGTGCGAAATTTTTGCGGAGGAGGAATACTTCTTGAAGTTCGAAAAAGAAATCGGCCTGCTGATGATTTTGGCGGCACTTCATCTGCCGTGTATCACTCAAGCCGCCGAAGAGGATAAAGAACTTTCGCTCATCGCGGCGGAACAAGAAAAATCCGCCGATGGCGAAAAACTCGACGAAATAAATCCCGCGCTAACCGAAACTTTGACAACCGAGCGGACGCAAGAGACCGATAAAGAAATTCGGGAGCGCAAGAAAAAACTTCGGCAGACGCGCAAGGAAAAAGAAAAGCAAAACGATCAAAAGCTCAAAGAAAGTTCCAAGCAACGCGAACGGCGCGAAGAATCAATCGTCATCGAACGGCCGCAACCGACGCCTCAACCTCAACCAAAACCAGTCGTCGAGCCGCAACCGAAACCTCAACCTGTCGTCGAGCCGCAACCAAAACCTCAACCCGTTGTCGAAACGCCAAAACCTCAACCTGTCGTTGAAACGCCGAAACCTCAACCCGTCGTCGAAACGCCGAAACCTCAACCCGTCGTTAAAACTCCGAAGCCTCAACCCGTCGTTGAAACTCCAAAACCTCAGCCCGTTGTCGAGCCGCCGCAAATCGTGGAAATAGATTTGACTGCGCCCGAACCGCCGAAGCCTCAGCCGAAACCACAACCGATCACTCCGCCGCCGACTAAAACGAAAACTTCAATTCCTCCGACCGTCGTCGCAACCGCCGCGCTGCCCAATGAAAAGCAAATCTACGCAAACTTCGCCGAAGTCGCCCGCGCCGTCAATTTCGTGCCGCTGTACATGCCGAAAAAATCCGGCTACGAAATCACCGCGATTTATGCCGGCAATGGCGTCGCTGAAATTCGTTACGGGCGCAGATGGGAGCCGACCGTCTCGTTGACAGTTCGAACTCACAAACGCGCACCCGGCGAACAGCTCCAGGACATCAGCGGCGTCACGGGCGTGAAGTGGCGGCCGGACACTTCGACGGGCACGACGATTTACATCGCAAAAATTTCTGACACGCAGCAAGTCGCGGCTTGGGCTGTGGGTCATTACACTTTCTCCGCGCAGGCCGAAAACTTATCGTACGCGGGCTTCCATTCGCTCGTGGCCGATGAACTCGTCGAACTCTCCACACATTATTATTTGGATTTATGAGGAGGATTTTTTTATGAAATTCGAGACCATGCAACTGCACGTCGGGCAAGAACAAGCCGACCCCGTAACCGACGCGCGCGCCGTTCCGATTTATCAAACGACATCTTACGTTTTTCATGACTTCCAACACGCGGCGGATCGTTTCGCCCTCAAAGACGCAGGAAATATTTACGGGCGGCTGACGAATCCCACGCAGGAAGTTTTCGAAAAAAGAATCGCGGCTTTGGAAGGAGGCTCGGCGGCTTTGGCTGTTGCGTCGGGCGCGGCGGCCGTCACCTACGTTGCTCAAGCTCTGGCTCAAGCCGGTCATCACATCGTGGCGGCCACGACAATTTACGGCGGAACTTTCAATCTCTTCGAACACACGCTGCCGGCCTTCGGAATCGAAACGACTTTCGTTGACCCGACCAAAGGCGCAAAAGTTTTTGAAGACGCCATTCAAGAGAACACAAAATTTATTTTCATCGAGTCCGTCGGAAATCCCAACGCAACTTTGATTGACATCGCGGCCGTCGCACAAATCGCGCACAAAAATAAAATTCCGCTCGTCATCGATAACACGTTCGCCACGCCGTATCTGATTCGCCCGTTCGAATTCGGCGCGGATATCGTCGTCCACAGCGCGACAAAATTTCTCGGCGGGCACGGCACAACTTTGGGCGGCGTCATCGTCGAGAGCGGCAAATTTGATTGGAAGGCTTCGGGAAAATTTCCTCAGCTCGTCGAACCGAATCCCAGCTATCACGGCGTCAGCTTTTATGAAGCTTTGGGCGCGGCGGCGTTCGTCACGTACATCAGAGCAATTCTTCTTCGTGACACGGGCGCGGCGATCTCTCCGCTCAGCGCGTTCATACTTTTGCAGGGCGTCGAAACTTTATCGTTGCGCGTCGAGCGTCACGTCCAAAACGCGCTAAAGGTCGTCGATTTCCTGGCGAAAAATCCAAACGTCGAAAAAGTTAATCACCCCGCGCTGGAAAACCATCCCGACCACAAACTTTACGAAAAATATTTTCCGAACGGCGGCATCTCAATTTTTACGTTCGAGATTAAAGGCGGAGCAAAGGCCGCGCAAAAATTTATCGACAACCTGAAAATTTTTTCACTCCTTGCCAACGTCGCCGACGTAAAATCTTTGGTGATTCACCCTGCCTCCACGACTCACTCGCAGATGACGGAAAGTGAGCTGCTGGCTTCGGGAATCACGCCCGCCACGATTCGCCTGTCAATCGGAACCGAGCACATCGACGACATCATCGCCGACTTGGAAAAAGGTTTCGCCGCGCTGTAAAAAATTTTTCCGCAAAAAAAATCCCCGACGTTCCGAGGAGCGTTGGGGATAAATTTTTTTCGAGCAAAATTTTAACCGTCAATCGGTTTGAGCACGTTGCCTTTGACTTCGTAGTGAGTGCCGTTGATGTTGAAAGAGTCTGTCGCGTATTTTTTGAACGTGAGCGTATTGTTGTCGTCGAAGTTCTCTTCGCCAAAGCCCGTGATTAAATCTTTGCTGTCGCCGGCGTTGAAAACGAAAGTGTTGGAGCCTTCGTTGTCCCAGAGGCTGTCGTTGCCCAAGCCGCCGATGATCGTGTCGTCGCCTTCGCCGCCCCAAATCGTATCGTTGCCTTTGCCGCCCAAGAGAGAGTCTTCGCCTTCGAGGCCGTAGAGTTTATCTTTTCCGTTGCCGCCGACGATTGAGTTGTTCAGTTCGTTGCCGGTGATGGTGATTGCCGTCGAGCGTTTGGTTGCGTCGATGTAATCTACACCGGTTTCAGCGGTATAAGTCGACGCAGAAAAATTATCCAAAGTCACTATGCCGAACGCTATCTGGAATTCTTCGTTGTTTGCGCCGATAAAGTCGACGACTTGGTGCTTGACATTCTTGATCGTCAGGACATTGGAGCCGATTTTGACGATGCCGTTTGCGCCGCTGATTGAAGAGCCAGAAATGTCCGCGCCGAGAGAAATTTGATCTTCGCCCGCGACGTAATCGCTGATTGTGTCTTTGCCTGCAGAGAAGATGAACAGATCTTCGCCGTCGCCGCCCGTGAGCAAATCGTTTCCTGCACCGCCGCCGATAGTGTCGTCTCCGTCTTGTTCATAGAGTTTGTCGTTGCCTTTTCCGCCGTAGAGTGAATCGTGACCTTCGCCGCCGTAGAGTGAATCTTTTCCTGCGTCGCCAATGATTGTGTTGTCGTTTGCGTTGCCCACAACTTTTGCGGCCGCCGTGCGAGCGAGGCAACTTTAATGTTGGCTTCGAGCGTGACGGGTGAAATTGAATCGTTCGTCAAAGTCACAGTGTCGGATTGGAAGGTGCCCAAAATATTTTTCAAGCCGCCTTCGACGTTGTCGTCCCAAAGAGAGCCCGCGCCGACCAAAGTGACTTCGCCTTCGCCGACGGTGACGATTAAATTCGAGCCGCTTTGTTTGGTTGAGTAAGAGCCGGTGCCGTCGCCGATTTGCAGCGTATCCTTCGCTTTGAAGCCGAAGATTGAATTGTTGCCGTCGCCTTCGGTATATCGGATGACCATTCCTTTTCCATATTCGGAAGAGTAAATGGTATCGTTGTCCGTGCCGGCGTCAATCGAGACATTATCGCCAATGTTTGAGATATAATCGTGACCGCCGAGAGCTTGAATCGTTGCGCCGTTGAGCGTGTTGTGAATTTTGTCCGCGCCTTTTGTACCGACGATATTGAGCGGGTCGACAGTGGCAACTTCCTTTCCCGCGATGTTGAGCGTCGACAAGGAGGCCGCGCCTTCCAGAGTAATTTTTTCTTCGCCAACGGTGACGACGACATCCGAGCCGTCAATTTGGGTGGAATAGGAGCCGGTGCCGCCGCCGATTTGCAACGTGCTCGTCTTGTTGAAGCCGACGATGTAATCGTTGCCGTCGCCTGCAGTGTAAGTGAGCAGAATATTTTTTCCGTCGTTGTTGCGGATGAAATCGTCACCTTTGCCGCCGTTTATCGTCCCGTTGGTTCCGCCGTGAACCAAAAAGTTATCATCGCCCGCGCCGCCGTCGACAAAATAATCCTCGTTTCTTAGAACAGGTGTTCATAAAGGGTAAAAAGTGATATAGTAAGTGTATTATGAG
>CAMNFC010000096.1 GCA_946536925.1 uncultured Selenomonadales bacterium
TTCGCAAAGAAAAACACCTTCCGAACTTCGGGAGGTGTTTTAAATTTTTTTTGAAACTCACATTGCGCGGATAATCAGGTGCGAATTCATCGGCAACCCTTGCGCCTCCGACAGAAAGTCCATGCCGTTCAGAAAATCTCTGCCGTGAACGAAGCCCGCCTCCGTCAACGCGCGGAACGGAAAGTTGGGCACCAAGATGATGAAAATTTTTTTGCCGCGAGATTTTTTCATGGCGTCGATTAATTTTTTCAATGACGATTGGTTTTCGTCGCGAAGAATTTCTTCGCCGTCGCGGACGAGAAAAATTTTTTTCATGGCGTCGACGTTTTCGGGCGTCGTGAAAAACGCGCGAGTCTTTCCGCTCATCGCCGCAGAAATTTGTATCATGGAATTTTTCAGCCCGACGTGAATCTGTTGAAAGCCCGCGTAAAGTCGCCCGACGGTTTCCAAGTTAAACCACGGCGTCTTCATGAAGTGACTCATCCACAGCCGATTGAACGGGTCGCGCATGTCGATACCGAGCCCGCCGCCCGCAAAGTGATAAATTTTTTTCAGCGCAACAGGCTCACGCTCAATGCGCGCGTAAATGACGAAGCGATTAAATTTCAGCGGCAACTTCAGAGTTCGTGCCGCGAAGCAATAATTCAAAACATCTTGGTCGAGGAAAATGTATTTGGGATTCTCGCCGATAAATTTCATCGCGCGCAAAATTTTTTCTTCCTCAGCGCGAAATGCCTCCAAGTTCATGAGCAAGACGCCTGCATTGAAATAATCTTCGGGCGCGACGAAATTGTCGTGGCACAGAGCAAATTTTTCTTTTGTGTCGAGCCCGTTGGAACATTCGGGGATGACGCCCAGAACTTTATCGCCGAGGTCAACTTTCCACAGTTCGTTCAAGTCAAGATTGACGATGATATCCGAGTCGAGGTAAATGCATTTGTCGATATCAGCCGCAAGAAGTTTCGAAAAACAAAAACGATAAAACGTTCCCACGGTGGCGTAATGATTTTTTGAGGTTGGAAACAAACGAACAATTTTTTGCAGTTCATTCTTGCAAAGTTCGTCGACGTTGTAAAATTTTACGAACTGATTGTATTGCCCGGCGAGGTAAGAAAATTTTTCGCGGTTGTCGAGCGTCAACGTATTGTCATGCAAGATGTGCACGGTGGTTGACCGGGGGGGTGTGTTTAAATTTTCAAAGATGGAAGCCATGGCCGTGCCCGTGAACTTCGAATACGTTCCGTGCTTGTCGTGGAGTCCGAAGCAAACGTGAATCATTGAATCACTCCTTACATTGCGTGGAGCAACGGATAAGAATTCAGCGGCATGCCCTGCGCCGCCGACAGGAAGTCATATCCGTTGAAAAAATCTTTGCCGAAGACGAAGCCCGCCTTCGACAGCAAACTGAGCGGGAAACCCTGAGCCATGATGAAGAAAATTTTTTTCCCGCGCGAAGCATTCATTGCGTCGATTAATTTTTGCAGGGACGATTGATTTTCGGCGAGGAGAATTTCTTCGTCGTCGCGGATGAGAAAAATATTTTTAATTGCGTCGACGTTTACGGGTATGGTGAAAAACGCGCGAGTCTTTCCACTCACCGCCGCAGAAATTTGAATCATGGAATTCTTCAGCCCGACGTTCATTTGTTGAACGCCGGCGTAAAGCCGCCCGATTGCCTCTCCATTGAACCACGGCGTCTTGGAAAAATTAAGCTGTTGATGTTCTCGCGCGAAGTCGAAGCTCGCCCAAATTTTTTCTTCCTCGGCGCGCAGAACATTTAAATTCATCATGAGCACGCCGGAGTTCAGATAATCTTCGTGCTTGACAAAACCTTCGCGGCACAGGAACAGATAGAAATCCAAACGTTGCTTGGACGAGCCCATTGTCATTTCCGTGACGCCGGCAAGAGGTTTGTCGCCGAGTTAAATCCGCCACATTTCGTTCAGGTCGAGATTGACGATTATATCCGAGTCGAGGTAAATGATTTTCTTTATGTCCTCGGAAAAAAGTTGCGGAATGAACAGCCGATACATTGACGCGATGGTAAGGCGCGAATGAACGGTAAGCGGAAACAATCTCTTAATCGTTTCGATTTTGTCCGCGCAAAGTTCGTCGACGTTGTAAAACTTCACGCGCTGATTGTATTGCCCGGCGAGGTAAGAAAATTTTTCGCGGTTGTCGAGCGTCAAAGTATCGTCGTGGAGAATGTGAATCGTGACGTTTGAGGTAGTGTTTTCAAAGATGGAAGCCATGGTCGTGCCCGTGAACTTCGAGTAAGTCCCGTTCTTATCGTTAAGCCCGAAGCAAACGTGAATCATTGAATCACTCCTCACATTGCGTGGAGCAGCGGATAAGAATTCATGGACACGCCCTGCTCCTCCGACAAAAATTCCAGCGCGTTGAGATAATCCGCGCCGAAGACAAAGCCCGCCTTCGACAGCAAGCTGAGCGGGAACCCTTGAGCCATGATGAAGAAAATTTTTTTGCCGCGAGATTTTTTCATGGCGTCGATTAATTTTTTCAGGGACGATTGATTTTCCAGCGTGATGAATTCTTCGTTGTCGCGGACGCGGAAAAGTTTTTTGAGGTCGTCGACGTAATTGGGCGTGGCACAGAAGCCGCGGGTCTTTCCGTTCATGGCGATTGTCAAATTCGTCATGGATTTTTTCAGGCGAACGTGAACCTGTTGGAAGCTCGCGTAAAGATTGGCGAGTGCCGCAGCGTCGAACCACGGCGTCTTGGAAAAATATTCCAGCCACAGAGCATTGAACGGGTCGTTCATGTTCAGCTGAAGGGAGTGCGCGGTGTAACAGTAAATTTTTTTTGCGACGGATTCTTTTCTGGCACGAGCAATGCGCACGAAGCTGCTGAAGCGCGCCGGCAATTTCAAAGTCTGCCCCGCGAAGCAATGATTCAAAACAGTCTGGTCGACGAGAAGGAAATATTTGTGCGCGTTGGCAAATTTCAGTCCGTCGAAAATTTTTTGCTCCGCGCCGCGCAAAAGTTCCAAGTTCATGAGCATGACGCCTGAGCTGAAATAATCTTCGGGCTTGAGTAAACCGTCCGTGACAGCTTTGTCTTGGGCGGGGAGTTCTGCGGCGATGTCGGCGGCGGGCACGGCTCCGAGAATTTTTTTGCCGAGGTCGACGCGCCACAGCTCGCTCACGTCCAAGTTGACGATGACATTCGGCTCAAGGTAAATGACTTTGCTGATTTTCGTCGGGAGAACGGACGGGATTAAAAATTTGTAAAGCGCGGCTTTGTTGAAACGAGTTTCGTTGATGTCGGGCAGGAGCTTCATCATTTGCGCCAATTTATCCGCGCAAAGTTCCTCGACGTTGTAAAACTTCACGCGCTGATTGCAACGACCCGCAAGATAAGAAAATTTTTCGCGATTGTCGTCGGTCAGCGTGCCGGTGTGGAGAAGGTGAACGGTGATTGACGGGAGCGGCCTGAAATTATTTTCAAAGGCGGAAAGCATCGCCGTGCCCGCGAACTTTGCGAACGAGCCGACTTCGTCGCGAAGGGCAAAGCAAATGTGAATCATAAAATCACTCCTCACAATTTCTCGATGAGAGGATAAGAATTGAACAGTGTCGCCTCCGCGTTGGGCAAAAACTCCCAAGCCTTCAGAAAATCTTTGCCCTCTTCGAAACCGGCTTTGGTCAGTCGCTCAAACGGGAAATTTTTCTTCATGAGTTTTTCCGTCAAGATAAAAAAAATGCACGAGCCTTTGCATGAGTATATTGCCTCGATTAAATCTTCAAGAGAGGATTCGTTTTTGGCGAGAATGACTTCTTCGTAATCTTTAATCTCGAAGAAAGCCGTCATCCTGTTCAACTTTGAGGGCTCGACGAAAAACGCGCGCATTTTGCCCGGCAAAGACCGCATGAGTTTTGCGGGAGCATCTTTCCAGTGATCACTCAAGTTTTCTTGCAGACCCAAATAAAGTCGTCCGAGTGCTTCGGCGTTAAACCACGGAGTCTTGATGAAATAATTCATCCAAAGTTGGTTGCACGGGTCGCTCATGTCGAGCCCCGGTCGTGAGGTGCCGCCCGCGTAATGATAAATTTTTTTGCCCAAAGGTTGAGTCGAACCGCTTGAGCGTTCTTTCCTGACAAAGCAATTAAATCTTATCGGCAACTTGACGGTGCGCGCGGAGAAGCAATAATTCAAAACCGTCTGCTCCAACCATCTGTGCTTGGGGTTTGCGCCACGGAATTTGATGCCTTTGGTTATCGTCTTCTCCTCGTCGCGCAAAAGTTTCAGATTCATGAGCAGGACGCCGCAATTAAAATAATCGT
>CAMNFC010000097.1 GCA_946536925.1 uncultured Selenomonadales bacterium
GCGTACCTGTCAAAAGGCGGGCACGCTCGCCGAAGTTCGCAAGCGTGAACATTATGAAAAGCCCAGCGTCCGCCGCAAGAAAAAATCGGAGGCGGCTCGCAAACGTAAGTATCGCTAATCTTCAGACAAATAAAGAAGGCCGCTGCCAAGATTTGACGGCGGCCTTTTCGTGATTCTAAGCTTCGCTTAACAATCATAATTCATAATCAATCGAGAAAAAGAAGGGAGAAATGCATGCCTCATGCCCGAAAATAAATTGCCGCCAAAAAACCGAACGGGCGTCGTGTCTCTCATAAAAATTTTGCAACATTTCGGCGTAAAGGATTTGCAAAAAATTTATGACACCAACCCCGAAACGGACGAGCAACTGGATTGGAAAAAATTAAAGAAGCTGGCCAAAAAATACAAAGTCTCCGGCACAGTCATCCGCCCGACCACAGACGAGTTGCGCGAAATCGAATATCCCGTTATCGCCAAAATGAGCGACGGTGCCTATATTGCAATCGGCTCTTTGAACGAGGAAGTTGTTTTGGCCATTGACCCGCGCGAAAGCAAACCCAAAGCTATTCCGATGAAGGAATTCTTGGACGGCTGGTCAACCTACATGATGACTTTTTCGGCGAGTTTCAATTGGGGGCTTTTCAAAAAAAGATACAACCTCGACTGGTTCTTGAGGGTCGTCAAACGCTACAAAAAATCGCTCTTTGAAGTGGTCACGGCTTCGTTTTTCACTCAGCTTATGGGGATTGTCTTCCCGCTCATCACCCAGGTCATCATCGATAAAGTTATCGGCAACAACGGCCTGTCCACGCTGACGGTTATTGGCTACAGCATGGTTTTTTTCTTTGCCCTGCAAGCACTTTTGACGTGTCTTAAAACTTATATTTTAAATCACACGACAAACAAGCTTGACGCGATTTTGGGCACGCGACTTTTTCGTCATTTGATTGCACTGCCGTTGCCTTATTACGAGAGGCGGCGCGTCGGCGAAACTTTGATGCGTATCGAAGCCCTGGAAAGAGTGCGCAGCTTTTTGACGGGCGAAGGTTTGATGGCCGTCCTCGATGCTACGTTTTCTTTCGTCTTCATCGCCTTCATGTTCTGGTATTCGGTGCCGCTTACGTTTATCGCGCTCAGCATCGTTCCGCTCTATTTGCTTCAAGTCGCACTGATGCCCATTATATTAAAAAAGCTCGGCGGCGTGTGGCGCGCAAAAGCAGCGTGTCAGTCTTTTTTGGTCGAATCCATTTCGAGCATTGAGACAATCAAAGCCTTGGCGGTTGAGCCGCAATCCGTCAACAAGTGGGAAAATCTCACGGCCGTTCTTGCCCGCAGATTTTTTGAACTTATAAAGTTCAGGAATTGCGTTGCCACTGTCCGCTCGACGTTCGACGGATTGGTAACACTGGCCATTCTTTGGTACGGCGGCAACATGGTGATGAACGGAGAATTTACGCTCGGTCAGTTGATTGCCTTCCAAATGATTTCCAGACAAGCACTCGCTCCTTTGACCAAACTTTTGATGATGTGGTGGCACATAATGAGGTTGAAAATCTCACTTAAACTCATCGGCGACATTTTGAACACGCCAATGGAACCCGTCGTTCAAGACATAGGCAAGCGCGGCGACAACAGAATCGACGGAGCGATTGAGATGTCAAACGTTTCTTTCCGCTATCGAATCGATTTGCCGCTCGTCTTGAAAAATATAAATTTGACCGTCTTGCCGGGACAAAAAATCGGAATCGTCGGTCGTTCGGGTTCCGGCAAATCCACGCTGACAAATCTGGTGCAAAATCTTTACATCCCCGAAGAAGGACAAATCGTCATCGGCGGCATAAACACGCGCGAGGCAAATCTTTCTTGGTTGCGCAGCCAAATCGGCGTCGTCATGCAGGAAAATTATCTCTTCAACTCCAGCGTGCGCGACAACATCGCCATAAGCCGCCCGACAGCCACCATGGACGAAATTATCCGCGCGGCGCGCCTGGCCGGTGCTCACGATTTCATTTTGGAACTAAAGGAAGGTTACGATACAAAAGTCGGCGAACGCGGTGACTCTTTAAGCGGCGGTCAACGCCAGAGAGTTGCAATCGCCCGCGCGCTGCTTGCCAATCCCCCGATTTTGATTTTCGACGAGGCGACTTCTGCCCTCGACTATGAATCCGAACGAATCATCCTCAACAACATGGGAGCAATCGGCGCGAACAGGACAATGCTAATCATCGCGCACAGATTGAGTGCCGTGCGTCGTTGTGACAAAATCATCGTCGTCGACAAGGGCGAAATCGTCGAGAGCGGCACCCACGACCAACTTATTAAGCTCGGCGGGCTTTATCGTTATCTTTATGACCAGCAAGAAAGCAGAGGGTAGAAATATGGGTAGCTTGAAAAAATTTTGGAACTGGCTTGCTCACGGCGAAGAGCGCGACAAAGAAACCGAATTCTTGCCGGCGATATTGGAGGTAACGGAAACGCCGCCTTCGCCTACGGGTCGGCTCGTCATGTGGTCGGTTTTGCTTTTGGTCGTCATCGCGTTGGCTTGGTCTTTTTTGGGTCACATAAACGAGGTTGCGGTCGCGGCCGGCAAAGTCATCCCCTCCGGTCAAGTCAAAACCGTGCAAGTCAAAAACAAAGGCATCGTCAAAGAAATCAACGTCACCGAAGGCCAAATGGTTCAAGAAGGCGACGTGCTCGTTGTCCTCGACCCGACGACCACCACGGCTGATTACGACAGCCTGAAAAAACGCGCGGCCTATTACAAGCTAGACATTCAACGCTTGACGGCTGAACTTACGCAGCAACCTTTCACGCCGGAAGAAGACCCCGACCTTGAAGCTCATGACTTGGCGGCGGAAATGGCACTCTATCAAAGCCGCACGTCCGATTATCGCACGCAAAGACAAAGCCGCATGGACGTCATCGACCAGAAAATGGCCAGGCTCCAGGCGACCCAAGCGACTTACGAAAAGTACGCGCAGGTTTTGTCCATCGAACAGGAAAAAGAAGCACGACTCATCGAACTGAGCGAGCAAAACGCCATCTCCCAATTCCAGCTCCTCGAACAGCAGAGCAAAACGATTGAGTACGCCAAAAACGCGCAGGCCGAACTCGACTCGCTCAACAGCATAAAAGCTGAAATCGCCGAAGCTCAACAAAACCTCGCAAACGTCGACGCCAGCTATCACAAAGACATCATGACCGCGCTCGTCGAAGCAAAAAAAGAATATTATTCCGTCACCGAATCAATCAAAAAGGCTGACGAAGATTCACGCATGGCCACGATTTACGCTCCGATAAGCGGCCGTGTTTACAACTTGAACATTCACACGCTCGGAGGCATCGTCACCGACGCCCAACCTTTGATGCAAATCGTCCCCGAAGACGTCAAGCTTGAGTTTGAAGTTTACGCGGACAACAAAGACATCGGCTTTATCAAAGTCGGTCAAGAGGCGGAAGTCAAGTTCGAAACTTTTAACTTCCAAAAATTCGGCATGTACAAAGCGGAAGTCATGGAAATCAGCGCGGACGCCGTGGACGAACCGAACAATCCCATGCAAGATAAAAAGTTCAAGCTTATCCTCGACCCGACCAGCAATGACATCAACGTTTACGGCAACCCCGCAAAAATCGAAATCGGCATGAACGTCAGCGCGGAAATAAAAATCAAGGAGAAAAGAATCATTGACTTCTTCCTCGACCCGTTCCGCCGCTACACGTCCGAAGCTTTAAGGGAGCGTTGATTTATGGCGGAAAAAAATAAAACTCCCGACGAAAAAAATCTCGTGCCGTCTCAAGGTCAATCGCCGCAAAAATCCGGCGGGCAGGCTTTGGGAAAAATTGAGCTCAAAAAAGTTCCGGCCGACCAAGCAAAACCCGGCGGGCTCGATCCTCAAGTCAAAACTCAGCAAGAAGAAGGCGGCGTCGTCAACGGCGTGGACACAGGTCTTGCCTGCCTGGTCGCCATCGCAAAATATTACAACATTCCCGCCGACTATCGCCAGCTTGAACGCGCCTACGTCCTGGAAGAAGGTGCCGTTGACATCACAACTTTGGTGCGCGCCGCCCGCGAACTCAAATTGAAAGCCCGCAAGTACGAAGGCCTCAAAGAAGCGGACTTGGACAGGCTCGTCTATCCGGTTTTGATTCGTTTGCATTCGGGCAGAAGCGTCGTCATCACCACGATTCGCGACGGAAATATTTACGTCATGGATCCGGCCTTCTCTCAACAGCCCGTCAAAGTCGACCGCTACAAACTTTTGATGGACTGGACGGGCGA
>CAMNFC010000098.1 GCA_946536925.1 uncultured Selenomonadales bacterium
ACGGTTTTTTTGTCGCGGAAAGTCACGGCGTAAAGTTTGTCCGCGTCGAGCCCCGCGCAAGTCGTCAGCATGTCGAAACGTTTCAAAAGTTTTTCCAGCCGACGAACATTTTCCGCGGAAGTTTTGCCCAGCTCCAAACTTATCTGAGCCGCGCCGAGCATTCCGATTGCCACCGCCTCGCCGTGCCGAAATTTTTTATAGCCGGTTTCTTCTTCAATCGCGTGCGCCAACGTGTGCCCGAAATTCAAAATCCGCCGCAAGCCCGATTCTTTTTCGTCCGCGCTGACGACTTGAGCTTTTATCTCGCAGGAACGACGGACGACGTGCGCCAAAGTTTTCAGGTCGCGGCGCAAAATTTTTTCGGCGTTGTCTTCCAAGAAGCTGAAAAATTTTTCGTCGCTGATGACGCCGTACTTGACGACTTCGCCCAGGCCGGATTTGATTTCGCGTTCGGGGAGCGTCTCCAAAAATTTCAAGTCGATGAAAACCGCGCGCGGCTGATGAAACGCCCCGATTAAATTTTTTCCCAGCGCGTGATTGACGGCAGTTTTCCCGCCGACGGAAGAATCGACTTGAGCAAGGAGCGTCGTGGGAATTTGAATCAGATTTATTCCGCGCATGAACGTGGCCGCCACGAAGCCCGCAAGATCTCCGACGACGCCGCCGCCCAACGCGATGATGACGGATTTTCTGTCCAGGCCGGATTCAATCGCCCGCGTGAAAATTTTTTCCGCCTCGCTCAAACTTTTGGAAGTTTCGCCGTCCGGAACGAGCGCGACGTCGCAAGAAAATTTTTCGCCGCAAAGGTCGAGAATATTTTTTTGCGTGACGAGCAGAGATTTTCCCGTCAGAAATTTTTCGACGCCGCCCAAAATTTTTTCGCCGATAAAAATTTCGTAGCTGTTCGCGCCGAGGTCAACCAAAACTTTAATCATAAAAATTCCTTTCGTACAAACAGAATTGCGGGACGCCGGAAAAAGTTCTGTCCAAATCCGCCGCGCCGACGAATTTAAATCCGCAGGCCTCGTAAAGTTTTTTCGCGGGAAAATTTTCGGGGACGATGTCGAGGCGCAACGCGCGATATTTTTTTCGGCCGCGAAGTTCACGCAGAAGTCGACAATTTTTTTTCCGAGACCTCGCCGCCAAAAATTCGGAGCGACGGCGAACGCGTGCAAAACCAAAAATTCTCCCGCCGCCAAATTTTTCGACCATTTAACTTTCGAGTAATCGCCTTCGGGATTTTCGCTCAGGACGAACGCCGCCAAAATTTTTTCGCCGTCGACGCAGACAAAAAGATTTTCGTCGTGCGCCGCGTCGAGAGCATACTTCATCGACGGAAAAATTTTGTAGAGCCAGCGCGGGTGATTGACGCCGTGCTCGTCCATAAATTTGACGGTCTCTTCGTAAAATTTTCCAACGGCCGCAGCCTCCGCGACGGGGCATTTTTTTATCTGCATGACTTCAACTCCTGAACTGGCGCAAATATCTGCAGATGTCGTCGATGATTTGCAACGGCGACCATTCCGTCGTGTCGACTTGATAATCCGCGCGGTCATAAAATTTTTTTCGTTCGGCGAGAAGTTTTTTTATCGCCTCAAGTCTTTCGTCGCCGCCGCCGTCGAGCACGGGACGTTCACCGCGCCGCGCAGTCCGATTAAAAATTTCTTCGGGCTCGGTCGTCAAACAAATCAGCACGCCGGAATTTTTCAGCAGCAAAAGATTTTCTTCGTCCTTGACGGTGCCGCCGCCCGTGGCGATGACCAGGCCGCGTCGCTCGGAAAGTTCTTTGACGGCAGATTTTTCCAGTGCACGAAAATGATCTTCGCCGAAGCGTTCAAAAATTTTCGGAATGGAAAGTTTTTGTTCGGCCTCAATTTTTTTGTCGATGTCGACGAACGGCCGGCCGAGTTTCGTCGCCAAAAGTTTTCCGAGGCTCGTCTTGCCCGTGCCCATGAAGCCGGTCAAAATCACGTTGTCTTTCATAAGCCGAAATCCTTTGCAAGTCGCACGCGATAATTTTTCAAGTTGGTCAGCGTGTCGCACAGAGCATCGCCGCCGAATTTTTCCGTGAACGCGTCCGCCGTGACGAGAGCCGCCATTGCCTCGCCGACGACTTCAGCCGCCCAAATCGCGCAGGTGTCCGAGCGTTCTTTGCTTGCCGTCGTCGGAAGTTTCGTTGCGATGTCGACGGTCTGCAACGGGCGCATTAAAGTCGGAATGGGTTTCATCGCCGCACGAATGATCAAATCCTCGCCGTTGGTCATGCCGCCCTCGAAGCCGCCCGCGCGATTCGTCTTGCGAAAAATTTTTCCGTCGTCGATAAAAATTTCGTCGTGGACTTGGCTGCCGAGCTTTGAGGCGTTCGCGAAACCGTCGCCGAGTTCGACAGCTTTGACTGCTTGAATCGACATGAAGGCCGCCGCAAATTTCGCGTCGAGTTTTCTGTCCCATTGAATGTGACTGCCCAAACCCGCCGGCACGCCCGAAACTTTTATCTCGAAAATTCCGCCGACCGTATCGCCCGAAGATTTGGCCGCGTCGATTCTGTCAAAAATTTTTTCGCCAACCGCGCCGCCCACGCTGAGGACTTCGCCGGAAATTTCCACGCCGCAACTTTTGAGAAAAATTTTGCACAACGCGCCGGCCGCAACTCTCATCGTCGTTTCGCGGGCACTGGAGCGTTCCAAAATGTCGCGAACGTCCGAACGAGCAAATTTCGCCGCACCAGTCAAGTCAGCGTGGCCGGGGCGGGCGTTGGTGACTTTTTCGCCGAACGGAAGACCTTCCGCGCTCATCTTCTCCGACCAATTTTTCCAGTCGCGATTTTCGACGCTTAAAGTTATCGGGCTGCCAATTGTCTCGCCGAAACGAACGCCCGACAAAAATTCCACGCGATCACTTTCAATCTTCATGCGTCCGCCGCGACCGTAACCGCCTTGGCGACGTTTGAGCTCCGAATTGACAAAATCGCTCGAAACTTTTAATCCCGCGGGCAAACCTTCCAAAATGCAAACGAGCCGCGAGCCGTGACTTTCGCCGCCGCTGATAAATCTTACTGCCATAAACTTCCTCCAAAAAATTTTTCAAGTGTAGGAGCCGACGATGTAGCCACCGTCCACGAAAAAATTTTGCCCCGTTATCCAGGCCGCGCGGTCGCTGAGCAAAAATAAAATTGTGCCGACGACATCGCGAGCCGTGCCCACGCCCAAAAGGTGCCGCGAAATAATTTCTTCTTCCGCCGCCGAAGGATACAATCTCTCCTGCATCATTTCCGTTTTGACCAACGCGGGCGCGACCGAATTTATCCTGTGCTTGCCGCGAACGATTTCCGCCGCAAAAGATTTCACCGCCGATTGAACCGCAGCTTTGGCCGCCGAATACGCGAACAAACTTTTTCCGCTGAACTCGCCCGCAATCGAACTCATAAGCACGAAGGAGCCGCCGCCGTCCGAAAATTTTTTCCGCGTCGCCGATTGAACGAATTTCACCGCGCCCCAAAAACTCGTGTCGAAAATTTTGTGCGCCAACGATTCGTCAAAAGAATTCAGAGGAGTCAAGCCCCAAATGCCCGCCGTGTAAACTCCGCCGTTGATTCGCCCGACCGTGCTCGTGAAATTTCCAAGAACTTCCGCCCAATCGTCGGCCGTCGCGGTGATGACGTCGAGTTGCTCGGTAAAAATTTTCGGCGGACGTTTCACCAGGCTCACGGGCGAATTTTTTTTCAGCTCGTTGAGTCGCTCCAAATTTCTGCCGATTGCCAAGACGTTTGCGCCGCTGTGAGAAAGTTCGATAGCCGCCTGCCGACCGATTCCCGAAGACGCCCCGACGACCACAAAATTTTTTCCTTTGAAATCAAAAGTTACGCTCAAAATTTTTCTCTCCTAAACAAATCTGCAGACGTGATCGACGGCGATATCCGAGAAGCCGTAAGCTTCGGCCTTGGTCAATCGCCCGTTGCAAACGTCAAAAATTTTTTTCAAGAGTAAGTCGCCGGCCGCCTCAATCGTCAAGTCGCCTGAAATTATTCCGCTCAAGTCCGCGTCGATGTTGTCTTCCATCCACGAAAAAGTTTTTGCGTTGGCCGTGACTTTGAAGACGGGAACAATGGCGTTGCCGGTTGGAGTGCCGCGCCCCGTCGTGAAAATTATCGCGTTGCAACCCGCCGCAACCATCGACGTGACGGAGG
>CAMNFC010000099.1 GCA_946536925.1 uncultured Selenomonadales bacterium
TCTGAAAGATTGCTCCCTTCTCTCAGCGAAAATTTTTGCCTGCGCTAAGCCAAATCATTCTATCATACTTTTTACACTTTGCAATATTAATTTTCTCCCGAAAACTTCGGCGGTCAATTGACAAAAAAAAACACAGCCATTATAGTTATGAACTGGCACTTAAGAATTTCATGCGAGGTGATTTTATGGAAAGAGTCAATGCCGTTCTTGCCGTGTTGAATGGTGAGGCATTGGACGATGTGATTAAAAGCTTGAACTTGGACAAAGCAAATTTGGTCGCGATTGTCTCGGACAAAAGGAAAGCAAAATTTTTTACGCTCGGTGAGAGAAAAATTCCAATTTTTTCTTTCACGCAAATCTCGGCGGCTGTGAATAAATGCAAAAAATTCCTTTGGCTCCTTGGCGGTCATTTGAGTGACACTGACGAGCTTGGCAAGTTGAAAAAATTTTTGCAGCTGAACGGCGTGCCCAAAGCCAATATCGTGAATCTTGAGGCTTTGGCGAATCTCTCACGGACGTGGCTTGCAAATGTTCATCATGTCGAAGAACACGGCGCAGATTTTTTTGCCACGGGCGACGAATACATGCGCGACGGCTTGAATCTGAAATTGATTCCCTGCGTCCACGAAAATAAAAATTTCAGTCGCGGCGGAGCAAATCTCGCCTTTGCCGAACAAACTTTGCAACAAAGTTATCTGACGGCCAAACGCATCTTCGAACGGGTCAAACGCGGCACGATTAAATTTGTTCTCATCGGGCTCACGCCGCACTCTTTTCATCTCGACGAGGCAGAAAATTTTTTTGAGTGCCAAGACCTTCTCAACGAAGCGACGGAACCCGAAAAAGCCGATTTAAATTTCGACGCTCTTAAGGCGACCTTCCCGAAAATTTTTTCCGCGAATGTCATTGCCGCTTGGAATGACACTTCGTTTTCTGCGCCGGCAGACGTCGTCGAAAAAAATATTCAAATCCTCAAGGATTACATAAAACTTTGTCTCGACAACGGCGCACGACCCGTCGGCGTGGTTTTTCCCGTCTCGACCGCCGCACGCAAAAATTTTGACGCAGAGCTTCTTAAAAATTTCCGCGGAACGATTCGTCAGTTGGAAGACGGCAAAAATTTTTTTTGCGTGGACATGTTTGACCTCGCCTTTGATTACGAACGCTTCCGCGACCTGACTCACTTGAATCCCAAAGGCATGTTGGCTGCAAATTCTTTTCTTGCCATGAAACTTTGCGAGAAGAAAATTATTCCTGCGGAAAGTTTTTGTGACATGACATATGAGTATTTCTTCGTCTTGTCAAAATTCGCGCACAAGGACAGCTACAATTTGCTGCTGGAGAAAATTTTTGAAGCCACCGCCCAACAGATTCGCCGCAAAGATAAAATTAAACTCGGCTTTGTGGTTTACCTGTCGGCGCAGTGGTCCGGCGACGAGCTTTACAATCTTTTTGCCAATGATAAAAGATTTGAAACGACAATTTTTCTGTGCAAACGTTTGGGCGGCTCGACCGACAACGAACTTTTTCAAGAAGATTTTTTGCGCGGGGTTAAACAGTTCAAATCTCACGGCTTAAACGTCATTCCTGTAAAAGGTCTTAAGGCAAAGATTCCCGCTCAAGACGTTATCATTCTTCTCACACCATACTTTGCAAAGCTGCCGAATGTTTTCAAACCGGCTTTTCTTAAAGCAAAAACTTTGGTCACACACATTCCTTACTCGTTTGATATAGCCATACGCCCTTCATCGTATTACAATCTTGCCCTTTTCCGCATCGCTTGGAAAATTTTCTTTTCTTCGGTCAGCGGGCGCGAAGTTTATGCCAAAAACAATTTTATGGGAATGCCGCGCGGTCTCTTCAGCGGCTATCCGAGAATGGATATTTTCTTCGACAAAAAAACAAAATTTAATTTTGATTGGAAGATGGCTCAACCCGACGCAAAGAAAATTATCTGGGCACCGCACTGGTCAATACTGATAAACAACGCCATAAGCTACGCGACTTTCCGCTGGAACTATAAATTCATGTACGAATTTGCCAAAGCCCACCCCGAAACTTCGTGGGTCGTCAAACCTCATCCGGGTTTGTTCTTTTCGGCTGTAACCTCGAAAATTTTTCCGACGGTTGAGGCTTTTGAAGAGTATCTGCAAAAGTGGAATGACTTACCCAATGCTCAGGTTTACACGGGTGCTTACTACCAAGCGATTTTTGCCACGAGCGACGGAATGATTCACGACAGCGGCTCTTTCCTCGCCGAATATCAATTCGTAGACAAACCGATGATTTTTCTTACTCGTGAAGGCGGACTCTTCAACGAACTCGGTCATGCGATTCGCAGTGCCTCTTATCTTGTCGACGGAAAAGATTTGGACGCGATAGCCGCGACCATGCAAAGAGTTTTCATTGAGGGCGACGATTATAAAGCTGCCGAGCGTCGGGAAGTCTTCGACAAATATCTCAACTACCCGAAGTTCAACGGCATGTCGGCCAGCGATTTTATCTATAAAAGTATCGCTGACGAGCTGAAGGAGGTTTCTTCATGACAATAGGCTACACGACCGGTGTTTACGACCTTTTCCACATCGGGCACCTCAACCTGTTAAAAAACGCCAAGGGTCTGTGCGACAAATTGATTGTCGGTGTGACGGTCGACGAGCTGGTCAAGTACAAACACAAGCGCGCGATAATTCCCTTCGAGGACCGATTGGAAATTGTCCGTTCGATTAAATACGTCGACGCGGCAATTCCGCAGGAAGAAATTGATAAGTTCAAGGCGTGGGAGAAACTCAAGTTCGACATCCTTTTTGTCGGCGACGATTGGTATCAATCCGAAAGCTGGCAGGCGATGGAAGAAAAATTTAATGCCGTCGGCGTCAAAGTGATTTACTTCCCCTACACCAAGGGCGTCAGTTCCACCGTCATAAGCCAAGCTCTTAAGTTGGTAAGGGAGATTGATTGAAATGATTGACAAAAATTTCTGCATGAGCTCCTATCTTGCGTTCAGATACATTGAGCGCGACGATACAGATTTTTTCGCGGGACTTCATCACAGAAACATTAAACCGGCTAAAGAAAAAATCAAAGTCACCACGGCGGACGACATTGACGCGGCGATTGCGAAAAACTTTTCGACGCTGCACGGCAAGAAACTCGGCTTGATGTTGTCGGGCGGCATGGACTCGGCGATTCTCGCGTCTTATATGAGAGGAGCCGACGCTTACACCTTCCGCTTCCTCGACGGAACTTTTCAAAGCGACGAACTCAAGCGCGCGGAATATTACGCCGAAACTTACGGCTTGAAACTTCATTACGTCGATATAAATTGGCAAAAGATTGAGCCGTACATTGACCCCGTCCTGAAAAACAAATGCGCGCCCGTTCATTCGATTGAACCGCAGCTCCTCGTGGCGGCCGAGCAGGCAAAGGCTGACGGCGTGGAAATGCTAATCGTCGGTGAGAGCAGCGATTTGATTTTCGGCGGCATGGACAAGCTTTTGGCACAAGACTGGAGCTTCGACGATTTTGCCAAACGCTACACTTTCACCGAGCCCGCCGATGTTTTGGAAAATCCCGTCGACGTCAGTTACCTGTTCGAGCGTTATCGTCAAGGCGACAAAATTAATTTCTTGCAGTTCATGGACGACGTTTTTTCTATCGAGAGCTCAAGCTCCTATTTGAACGCCTTCGAGACTGCGGGGATTAATTACTTCGACCCGTATGCAAATTTGGAGATGAGCGAGCCGCTTGACTTGCACCGCGTGCGCAACGGCGAGCCGAAATATTTAATCCGTGATCTGTTCGCGAAAAAATATCCCGACTTCCCCGTGCCCGACAAAGTTCCCATGCCGCGCCCCGTTGATTTTTATTTCGCTGACTGGAAAGGTCCGACGCGCCACGAATTCAAGCGCGACCTCGACATGAAAAAATTCACGGGCAATCAGAAGTGGCAAATCTATTGCTTGGAAAGATTTTTGAATTTGTTCGAGCCCGAAGCTTAAAATTAATCGTCACGAAAAAATCCCGCAGGAGAAATCTTGCGGGAAATTTTTTTGAAGGTCTTGCCGACTTCAAGGTAATTTCGACGTGAGGCTTTTTAATTTCTGCGGCGCGGCAAATTTCGCTTTACAATTCTTAGAAAATTTTTTAAAATAGCGGCATGGATTT
>CAMNFC010000100.1 GCA_946536925.1 uncultured Selenomonadales bacterium
TGAACACCTGTTCTCATATTCACACTTTGCTTAATCGTTTATGAACACTAATTCTTAGAACCGCAAACGCCAATGAGAAAGTCGTCGGCGAATCAATCATGTCGGCGCAGTTTTTTGAAGATTTCCCAAAACCGGGAGTTTCAATCTGATTTTGGTCTAAAAAAATAATCGAGAAGCCGCGCAGGACTTCCCGATTATTTTTTTTTATTTCGATTGCCACTCGTTCATCTTGTCAGGCAGATTGAACAGGCGCAAAATTTTTTCGACGATGTGATTTATTTGCGCTTGAAGATCGGCGGGCGTGTTGTAAAAAGTCATGACGGGCGGCATGATTATCGCGCCGCAATCGGCCAGCTCCTTCATGTTGCGCAGATGAATTCGGCTGAAGGGCATCTCCCGCGGCACGAGCAAAAGTTTTCGATTTTCTTTCAAACAAACGTCGGCGGCTCGGAGCAAAAGATTTTCGCAGTAGCCGGCCGCGATCCCCGCCAAAGTTTTCATGGTGCACGGCACGACGACCATCCCGTCGACAAGAAAACTTCCGCTGGCAATGGAGGCGTCCATCTGGTTCACGTCGTAAACAAAATCTGCCAGGCGACGAATCTCGAACGTGTCAAAATTTGTCTCGTCGCGAATGGTCAGCTCCGCGCCTTCGGTCATGATCAAATGAGTTTCGACCGAATCAATTTCTTTGAGCCGCCGCAAAAGTTCCACGGCCAAAACGACGCCGCTGGCACCCGTCATTCCGACAATCAATCGCATAAATTTTCTCCTTCAAATTTTGTAGCCGCGGGGCGTTATCATGAAGCCGGCCTTGACGAAAGTTTGACTGTTGCCGACGATGACCAGCGAGCTCATGTTGATTTCCTCGCGGATAAAATTTTCGAGCGTGGAAATAATTTTCTCTTGATTCGGGCGCGTGGCGTTGGTGACGATTCCGACGGGCGTATTTTTTTCGCGCAAGCCGAGCAAAATTTTTTGAACTTCTTCGAGCCGATTGCGGCGTTTGCTTTTTGGATTGTAGAGGGCGATGACAAAATCACTTTCCGCCGCCGAGCGCACACGTTTTTTGATGAGCTCCCAAGGCGTCATGAGGTCGCTTAAACTTATGATTGCAAAATCGTGCATGAGCGGTGCGCCGAGGATTGCAGCTGCCGCGTTGACTGCCGAGACGCCCGCGACAATTTCGAATTGCGGACGGTTTTCTTCGGGCAAATTTAAAATCAATTCCAAAACGAGGCCGGCCATGCCGTAGACGCCCGCGTCGCCGCTTGAGATGACAGCAACGGTTTGATCTTTGGCAGCCTCTTCAATCGCCAGGTGTGCGCGTTCGATCTCCTGCATCATCGCCCGCCCGATAATTTTTTTTCCGCCGAGAATTTTTTCAATGAGCCTGATGTAAGTGTTGTAGCCCGCCACGACTTGAGCTTCTTCAATCGCCGCACGAGCTTTGGGCGTCATCTCGTCGAGCCGGCCGGGCCCGATTCCGACGACAAAAATTTTTCCCATTTAATCGTTGACCACCTTTCGCGCCCCGACAAAACGTGTCCGCCAATATTCGTTGTCGAGGCTGTCGATAATCACGCCGCGGCTCGATGACGCGTGAAGAAATTTTCCGTCGCCGACGTAAATGCCACAGTGCGAGACGCCGTCGGTGTACGTGGTGAAGAAAACCAAATCGCCCGCGACCAGCTGATGGATCTTCGCGCTCTTGCCCAGGTTGTATTGTTCGTCAGCCAGCCGCGGAATCGTCAGCCCGTGCATTTTGAAAACGTATTGCAAAAGTCCCGAACAGTCGAAGCCGCCGGGAGTCGTCCCGCCGAAAACGTAGGGCACGCCCATGAAACTTTTGGCCGTCGAAACGATTTGCTTGCCCTGCGAGCTCGTGATGAAACTGTGACCGTAAGGCGCGAGCGTCGAGGGAGTTTGAACGTCCGAAGAAGTAATTTTTGGTTCGGGAAGTCTGCGCCCTTTTTTTTCTTTTGCCTTACGAAGAGCCCGCCACGTGACGTTGGTGACGATGCCCGTGACGGAAATTTTGTGGTCGTGTTGAAAGGCGGCGACCGCGCGTTCGGTCTCGTTGCCGTAAACGCCGTCGAGTTCGGTTATGTCGTAGCCGATAAGATAAAGTTTTTTCTGCAAGAGCAAAACGTCATCGCCGCGAGAATTCCTCGACAAGGTCGGCGAGGCAAAAGTCGTGGAGCTGAGCAACGTCACGATGGCCGCCGCGGTTAAAGCAGTTTTAAACTTCATCGCATCACCTCCAAGCTAGACAAATTTAAATGAAAACTTCTGCCCCGGCTTGAGGTAGCCCGTCAAAAAAATTTCTTCGTCGAGGATGCGCGCCGCGATATTCACCCGCCCGTCGGCCGGCAACACATCCTGCAATATTTGAACCTCGCCCGCGTATCGGCCGAAGTTTTCATTGTCAATCGTCACGTCGCCGAAAGATCGTTCAATCGGCAAATCTTCCGCGGGAATTTTTCCGCCGAGTTCTTTTAAATATTGTCGACCTTCAACCGCACGAATCACGGACTTGGCCACGTCTGCGCGGCGAGTAAATTTTCTGCTCAAAATCTCTGCGGTGTTCAAGTCGTTGCTGATGAGTTGCGCGCGGAAAATAATTTCGTCGCCGTCGATGGCCGCCACGGCTTGAAGTTCTTCCTGCGTGGGTTGGCCGTCGCCGATGATTATAAAATTGACGCCAAGAGCCGCCAAAAATCTCGCGGACAAATCCGTCGAAAAATTTCTGCAATCTTCCAGCGTGGGCAAACCTTCGCGCAGGGGCAAACGTCTTTTTCCGTCACGGCTCGGAACGAACGCGCCGACTTCAATTTCCAAATCGCGCAGAATTTGATTTTGGTTGATAAAAAAATAAGTGTCGAGCCCCGTCCACGGGTGCGGATAAAAATTGTGGAGCGCGGAAATATTTTTGAACTCGGCTTTGAATTCGATCAGCTCGTCCAAAAAATTTTCCGTCACGGTCGAGGCGTTGAGCTGAATTTTTCGCGCGTGAGAAATTTTTGCGACCTCTTGAGCCGTGAAGCCGTCGTCGAGGCGCAGAGTTATCCCTTCGATGTCGTATTGCGCAAAATTTTTTTCGTTCACGTCCAAAATAATTTCGAAGCCGTGCGTGACCGCGGTCGTCAAAATTTCCGTGAACTCGTCGAAAAATTTTTCATCGTCTGCGGCCTCGGGGATTTGCGCGGAGGTAAAAAGTTTTTTGAAGCCCAAAGCCGCCGCAGATTCCAGGAGCGCGAGATTTTCTTCGCCGGTGCTGTCGAGCCCCGCGTAAATCGATATTCCGTTCTGCATGACAAAATCTCCTTTGCAGAGAAAAATTTATGTGGCAATCATCTCGTTTATCCGTTTGATTCGGTCGCGAAGTTTTTCGTTGGTCGCCTGCACGCACACCATCAAATTGCCGCGAACACGTCCGATTTTTATCATGGCCGCGGTCGTGAGCATGTTGAGGATCATTTTGGTGGCGGTGCCGGCTTTCAATCGCGTCGAGCCCGTCAAAGCCTCCGCGCCCGTCACGGGAGTTATCGCGATGTCGACGACTTGAGCGAGCTTGGAATTTTCCACGCACGAGACGCCGACGGTTTTCGCGCCGATTTTTTTTGCAAAGTTCACGCCGCCCAAAACGTAAGGCGTGCGACCCGAAGCCGTGATCCCGACGAGAACGTCAGCCGCGCAAAAATTTTTTTCGGACAAATTTTTTTCGGCAAGATTCAAATCGTCTTCCGCGCCTTCCACGGCCGTGATCAACGCATTTTTTCCGCCGGCAATCAAACCTTGAACCATATCGGGCGAAACTCCAAAAGTCGGCGGGCATTCCGAAGCGTCCAAAACTCCCAGGCGACCCGAAGTTCCCGCGCCGATATAAAAAAGTCTTCCGCCGCGAGAAAAACTTTCGGCGATCGCGTCGACGGCCAAAGCAACTTCGGGCAAAACTTTTTCGACGGCCGCCGCAACTTTTTTGTCCTCGTCATTGATGAGCTTGACCATTTCGAGCGTCGAGCATTCGTCGATGTGAGCCGTCGCGGGATTTATTTTCTCC
>CAMNFC010000101.1 GCA_946536925.1 uncultured Selenomonadales bacterium
CAAACGTCGGCGGCGGCCACGACGAACGCGAACAAACTTTGAATCAGCTGCTGGTAGAAATGGACGGTTTCGCGGCAAACGAAGGAATCATCATCATCGCCGCGACGAACCGCCCCGACATTTTGGACAGAGCACTCCTTCGCCCCGGCCGCTTCGATCGTCAAATCGTCGTGGACAAACCCGACGTCGCCGGTCGCGTCGCAATCCTCAAAGTTCACACGAAAGGCAAGCCGATTGCAAAAGACGCAGACCTTGACATTTTGGCCAGACGAACTCCGGGCTTCACGGGCGCGGACTTGGCAAATCTCGTCAACGAGGCGGCACTCCTTGCGGCTCGACGCAACAAGCACGAAATCAACATGACGGAGCTGGAAGAATCAATCGAACGCGTGATGGCCGGCCCCGAAAGAAAATCCAAAGTGATGAGCGAGGACGAAAAGAAGTTGACGGCCTATCACGAAGGCGGCCATGCTCTCGTGGGAATGCTCCTCAAACACGCCGACCCCGTCCACAAAGTCACGATCATTCCGCGCGGGCGAGCCGGCGGTTACACTCTTATGCTTCCCAAAGAGGACAGAAGTTACGCCACGCGCTCCGAACTGCTCGACCGATTGAAAGTTGCGATGGGCGGG
Source organism: uncultured Selenomonadales bacterium (assembly GCA_946536925.1). Lineage (GTDB taxonomy): Bacteria > Bacillota > Negativicutes > Selenomonadales > Selenomonadaceae > Quinella. The sequence continues at coordinate 633 of CAMNFC010000101.1, forward strand.
CGCGTCGCCGAAGAAGTCGTCCTCAATGAAATTTCAACGGGAGCTTCGCAAGACATTCAGCAGGCCAGCCGTCTCGTTCGCGCGATGATTATGCAATACGGCATGAGCACCGTCCTCGGCCCCGTGGCTTATGGCGGCGACCCCAATCAACAATATTATTTCGGGCAGCCGCAAAAAAATTATTCCGAGGAAGTCGCAGCCGATATCGACAAAGAAATTCAAAAGTATATGGAAGAGGCTTACGAGGCTTGCCGCACGATCATAAAAGAGAATCGCGACAAGTTGGACGTCATCGCCCAGGGTTTGCTCGACAAGGAAACGCTCACGGCGCAGGAGCTCAAAGATATCGTCTTCGGCGCGCAAGAAATCGAAAAGCCGCCCGCAGAAATTGAGCAGCCGCCCGTGCAAGTCGAACTGACAAAGCCGCCGCAAATCGAGCAACCGAAAATCCCCGACGAAGCGGAGCCTGCACCTGTTTAAAAAATTTCTTGGGAGGTTGAAACTTTTGACCTTCCAATTTTTTTTGGAGGAATCTTCATGAGCGAAATTGTTTTGCATTACACCCGCGCCGGCCACGTGGAAAATATTCATCGCGCGGACGTGGCGGCCGTCAACTGTCGCGGCGAGATCGTCTCGTCAATCGGCAACGCGCACCTTCCGATGTTCTGGCGTTCGGCGGCCAAACCTTTCCAGGCTCTGCCTTTCGTGAAAAACGGCGGCCTCGAAAAATATTCCATCACCGACGAGGAACTTGCGCTGCTCGTTTCCAGCCACAGCGGCGAAGAAAATCACGTGGCTTTGGTCAGAAGAATTTTGAAAAAGCTCGAGCTCGACGAATCTGTTTTGGATTGCGGCGTCGTCCGTCCAATGAGCTCCAAGGCGTTCAAAAATATCATCGCGGCCGGCGAAAAAGTTTTGCCCGTGCACAATCCTTGCTCAGGAAAACATTCGCAGATTATCGCGCTGTCGATGATGTTGGGCGTGCCGTTTGAAGGTTACATTCGCCCGACGCACGAGGCGCAAAAAATTATTTTCAAACATGTGGCAATGGCCGCGAAATTTCCCGAAGACAAATTGGAAATCGGAATCGACGGCTGCGGCGTGCCCGTGTTCTATCTGCCGATTTATAACATGTCGCTCGCTTACGCCAGACTTTCCACGCCCGGCAAAGGCGATTGGGGCGATTACGAAATTGCCGCGACGAAAATCCGCGACGCCATGAGTAAATATCCGCAAGTTCTTTCGGGCACGGGTCGAATCGATTTGGCTGTGTCGCAGGTTACGGGCGGAAGGATCATTGCAAAGATCGGCTCGGACGCGGTCTATTGCCTGGCCGTGAAGGACGGCGACCTCGGAATAACTTTCAAGATTGAGGACGGAAGTTTTGCCGCGGTTACGCCCATGACGATTGCCGTGCTCAAATATTTGGACTTGCTCACCAAAGACGAAGCCGACGAGCTCGAAAAAATTTTCCCGCCCGTGCTGAAAAATCATCGCGGAGAAATCATCGGGACGATCGAAGCCGTCTTCTGAAAAATTTTTCGCAAACAAAAAATCCCCGCCAAAAATTTTCGACGGGGAAATTTTTTTGTCAGAATGATTTATTTTTCTTCAGCGTCCAATTTTTCTTCGGCGTCCAATTTTTCTTCGGCGTCCAACGAGTCGAAAAAATCTTTGTGCCGCTCACGCAAAATTTTGTAAGTTTGAGCCAAAAACGGATGCTCGGGATTTCTTTTGATGCTTTCGTGCAAACCGCGATAAGCTTCTTCCCGCTGCTCAATGTAAGCGTCGATGTCGAATGCTTCGCGGAACTTATCTAGCTTGCCCAAAGCGTCAATCGCCAAGAGCGTGCGCAAACATTTGCCGCATTTGCCGCAGTTAACAGTTTTTCCCGTGCAGACGTGCAAATATTTTTGAACGAGCGGATTGTCGACGATGAAAGCAACTTTGTCGTCGCGGTCTCCTTCGCTGCCCGAAGAAATAATCCGCAATTTGGACGTGGAAAAACAGTCCAGCAAGAACGGTTCAAAATGCGCGGGATCTCTGCGGGTATTTCCTATCAAAGAAAAATTTGCAAACGAATACGTGCTGCCGTAATAATACACCCGCCAAAGTTTTTGCATAGCCCAAATAATCAAAGCGTCCTTATAAGTGTGTACGGCCGCGTGGTGTTGCTTAATAAACGAGCGTACATTTGAATCAACCTTGAGGATAGGCAAATTGAGTTCTTGGGAAATTTTTTCGGCGCGAGCAAAAATTTTTTGTCGTCTGATAGGATTAGAAATTATACCCGAACCATTGTTGAAAATGCAAAGGTGAGTCAAGTTTTGATTCGGATACTCGGTGTCAACGTGTTTGAGAATGGCATAAGAGCTGTCCACGCCGAAAGATAATCCTGTTCCAACGCCCCCGTGCATTACTTTGGAAACAGGCAACTTGTCCAAGGGCGGCGCGATGTCGGCTTGAATTTTGACATGATAAGCGCGCGAATCAGTGCGACAGAGAGTCGGGATTAAAAATTCACGGATATTGTAAAGCAACTCTTCGGTGACGGGAGCCTCGCAAATTATGTCGTGGCCTCTGCGTATGGCATAGGGGAGAATGCCTGCCAGAGCATAGTCGGCGCGTTCGGGCGACAAAAATTTTCCGTACTCATTTTCGACCGAGACGTATACGTTAGTTTTTTTGTCGTTGATGTCGATATCGGTGGAAAGGGTCGACATGCCGTCCGAATCTTCAACGTAGCCTTGGTGAAGTCGAATCATCAAATCACTCCCAAAAAATTTTTCTTTCCCGCGTTATGATAATTGTTTTTTTTTTTTTGTCAATTCCCAACCGAAAAATTTTTGGCAAAAAAAATTCCCGCCTTTCGACGGGGAAAAATTTTTATGAGCTTGAAAAAATTTTACTGGGGTTTGATTCGTTTGACGGCCTCGCTGAGCGGCGGGATGATTTGTTTTTTGCGGCTCATGACGCCCGGCAGGAAGATGTGATTTCCGCTGGCGTCTTTGTGGAAAGCTTCACCGATCAATGTACGCGGCGAGCCCGCGAAGATCAGATACGTTGCCTCTTCCAAAATGTCGGTGGCCATCAGCGCGTGCATATCGAAACCTTCGCGCTCGATGTTCTCCTTCATGAAGGCGATAAGTTGATCTTCGATGTCGAGAATTTCTTTGGGATCCATGACGGAAATTTGGCTGACGATGATTCGATAGTCGCCGATTTTAAATTCTT
>CAMNFC010000102.1 GCA_946536925.1 uncultured Selenomonadales bacterium
CGGGTATCATCGATAACGAATGCCCGCGCTGCCACAGAAAAGAATTCGAGACAGGTTCTTTCCATATCCCACGACTGATTTAAAATATTTGCTTTATGGCCTCCGCAAGGAGGTCTTTTTTTTGTCTGCGTGCTGTCTGCAACCCGCTTTGATGTCGGTTAGAATCCGTTAAATCCGATTAGTTGGAAACTCGTTTTATTACGCGCCTTTGACCTTGTCTGAAAATTTACTTAGGAATGGTTAAATGGGTTGAAAGCGAAAATGCCAATTCAATCCCTCGCTTCCTGAAAATTTTTTTTGCATTATACTTTTCATTCCTTCTTTTGGCAACCGCACGTTCGATATCCGACGATACTTTTTAAAGTTTTGATTAAAATTGGCGGGCGTCTTTTTTTTTGCCGGCGTTTATGATAGACTTTCAAAAAAATTTGACGGAAGGAAGAACATGAAGAAAGAAATTTTATTGGCAGCAATTTTTTTCGGCGCGAACGTCACGGCCGCAGCGCAAGATATTCCTCCGCCGAAAGATTTTCCCGAAGAGTACGAAAAATTTTTTGACGCTGAAGTCGACTACGAAGACCTCGAAATTTTTGCCGCGATGAATTGCATGTTTGAAAATCTCGACGAAAAAAAACGCGACGAGATGAACAAGCTCTTCACTTTGGAGCCGGCCGAAGCCGGAAAAACTTTTTCGCAAATCGGCTCCAACGACGCGGCGCAAATCATGTCCGTCGCTCAACAATCCGCCGCCATCGACAGAATGATTTCCGAGCGCATCGCAAAAATTTTCGCGCCCCAATATATCGACGTGGCCGTGCGCCCGATGAATTTTTCTGACGACGAAACCGACTCGCCCGAAGTTGAAATCAAGGTCGAAGTTCCCCGTCGCCGCGAAAATAATTTTTGGCTCAACTACATGAAAAATTGGGGCACTCTGCGCGGCGGCACGGATTATCACGGCAGCGCAATCGTCGCGGGCTATGACAGACCGATTGGAAAAAATTTTCGCGTGGGAATTTTCGCAACGTACGGGACGCTCGGTTACGGAGCAAAATCTTCGCGGGCTTCGGTCTACGACACGCGGCTGGGACTTTACGCGGGCTGGCAAAATCGTGAGAGCGACGTTTATTTTTACATCAATGGCGGGCAACTTCGGAACTCTTTGCACAGAAAAATTTCTTTGCTGAACTTGTCGACGAACGCAAAATATAAAAGCCGAATCGTGGAGCTTGGCGGCGAATACAAATACGATCTCACGCCGAAAAAAATTTGGCACGTCAGCCCGTATGTAAATTTTCAGCTCTCGCACATCAAACAGAACAGCTACAACGAACGCGGCGCGGGCGTTTACAATCAACACGTGGCGGCCGCCTCCAACACGTATTTTGCGGCGCAAACCGGCCTGGATTTGAAAAGATATTTTCGCGCGGGGATGATCGGTTTTCGTTTCGGAATTAAACGCGGCTTCACGGGCGTCGACCCCGACTTGACAATCAGCTACGAAGGCGACAGATCAAACGGCTATCGCTTGCGCCACGAACGAGACAAAACCCATTTCATCTTCAGCGTGCGCGGCGAAAGTGAAATTTCTCGCGGCTGGTTCGTGGGCGGCGAGGCTGAACTTCAACGCGGAGAAAATGATCGCGACGTCACGGCATCAATAATGTTAAGGAGGATTTGGTAAATGAACGAAAAAATTTTTATCGTGGAGGACGAGCGACCAATCGCCCGGCTGCTCCAACTGACACTCGAACGCGAGGGCTTCAAGACCGCCACAGAATCCAACGGCCGGCGCGCCTTTGAAAGAATTCTTCAGGAGAAGTACGCGCTTGTGTTGCTCGACGTCATGTTGCCCGAAATGGACGGCATGGAAATTTGCAAACGTGTGCGCGAAGTGAGCGACGTGCCGATTATCATGCTCACTGCCCGCGACGAAATCCGCGACAAAGTGGAAGGGCTCGACCTGGGCGCGGACGATTACATGACCAAACCTTTTGCCGGCGAAGAACTTTTGGCCAGAATCCGCGGCGTGCTCCGTCGCCACAACGAACGCGTCCGCTCCGCCGAAGAAGCCCGCTACGTCGTCAAGGACATGATCCTTTATCCCGAACGCTACGAAGTCATCGTCAAAGGCCAGAAGATCGATCTCACGCACAAAGAATATTCCCTGCTAAAATATCTCGTCGAGAACAAACGCAACGTCTTGAGCCGCGACCAAATTTTGCAAACCGTTTGGGGCTACGATTACATTGGCGACACCAACGTCGTCGACGTTTATATCAGCTATCTGCGCTCCAAAATCGATGACAAGTTCGGCGAAAAATATATTTACACAACCAGAGGCGTCGGCTATGCAATTAGGGATTAGAAACGCAAGATCGTCGGAAAGTCTTCTTCTTCGGCAACAACGATTCGTAAACGACGTCTCCCACGAACTGCGAACGCCGCTTACAATCATTCGCGGCTACGTCGAGCTTTTGGAAGTTTGCGGCGCGGACGACCCCGAACTTTTCCAAGAGGCTGTCTCGTCGATAAAAAAATCCGCGCAGAACATGCAGAGCCTCGTGGAAAGTTTGCTATTCCTCGCCCGCGCAGACCAAGGACATCAACCGCTGACGAAAGTTCCCGTCGACCTGGACGAGCTGCTGAAAAAATTCGTCGAAGATTATCAAAATCCGCGCGTGCAACTGACGAAACTTGAGCCGTGCAAAATTTTGGCGGACGCCGAATTCTTGAAAAAAATGTTCGCCGCCTTCGTGGACAACGCCCTGCGCTACAGCTCGCCCGATTCGCCCGTCAAAATCGAGCTGACAGTTGCCAAGGACGAGGCCAAACTCAAATTTATCGACCGCGGCGTCGGAATTCCAAAAGAAGATTGCGCCAAAATTTTCGAGAGATTTTATCGCACGGACAAAGCCCGCACCAAACCCGTCGCCGAAGAAAATTCCGTAGGGCTCGGTCTTTCCGTCGCCAAATGGATTGCCGACCGCCACGAAATCGAAATAAAAATCAAAAGCAAAATCTCCGAAGGTTCGACCTTCACGCTGCTCATCCCGACGATTTAAAAACGCCCGCCAACTTCGGCGGGGAAAATTTTTTCGTGTCGATTGAGCAGAAAAATTTTTTCTTAAAGGATTTATTCGCCCCGCGCCGAATATCCAATCAAACACATTCGGCAAGAGCGGAAGGAGTTGTTTAGTTATGGCAGCATTCAACATAAGAGGAAAGAACATCGAGATCACTCAACCGTTGCGCGAATACGTCGAGAAACGCGTCGGCAAAATCGCCAAATATTTCGACAACATGGAAGAAATTTCCGTTTTGCTTTCCGTCGAAAAAGATCGTCAAATCGTCGAGGTCACGGCCGAGGTTCGCGGCGGCCTCATCCTTCGCGGGCAAGAATCCAACTTGGACATGTACACTTCAATCGACTTGGTCGTCGAAAAACTCGAACGCCAAATTCACAAACAGAAAACGAAACTCGAACGCCGCTTCCGCAACGGCGGCATGAGGTCGGAGGCTTTCGCCGAATCCAAGCTCCAAGTCGACAGCGAAGAGTCCGGCGAATACCCGATAGTCAAAACCAAACACTTCGTCGTCAAACCCATGGACGTGCAAGAAGCAATCATGCAGATGAATTTGCTCAACCACAACTTCTTTGTCTTCCGCGACGCCCAAACCGAACAAATCTGCGTCGTCTATAAACGCACCGCCGGAGCCTACGGCCTTTTGGAATTCGACGGCTGATTTAATTTTCTTGCCGGCGTTGACGATTAAAATGTTGCGTGTTAAAATACGCGGGCAATCAACTTTTCGAGTATCAAGCGGAGGGAGGGATATTGAA
>CAMNFC010000103.1 GCA_946536925.1 uncultured Selenomonadales bacterium
AAAACCGGCGCGAAAGAAATTATCGGCTCGTGGAACGAAAGATTTTCTTACACCGAAGAGGACATCGACGCTTACCTCGATTACGCCGAAAAAAATTATCGTCACGTGATTTTGGCGGGACACTCCCTCGGCGCGAACAAAGTCATCTGCTATCTTTCCAAACACCACGATAAAAAACGCGTCGAACATTTTATTTTGATGAGCCCCGCGAATTTGCCGCACATGATGAGCAACGTTTCCGACGGCGAAAAAAATTTCATCGAGCGAATCGTCCGCTACGGTCACGGCGAAAAAATTTTGCCGTTTTATTTTATGGGCTGGGTCGTTTGCACGGCCAACACCGCACACGATTGGCTCAGCGGAATTTTGGACAACACGACGAAAAATTTTTCTCAAGCGGAAAAAATCACTCACACGGGCGCGCTCATCATCGGCACCTACGACAATTTCACCGACGGCGATCCTTCTGGCTTCCTAAAAAAAATAAATTCGCACATGCCCACGGCCGAAAAAAACAAATTGATTTTCATCGAGCGCACGGGTCACACCTATCAGCAAAAACATCAAGAGATCGCGGAAATAATTTTAAACCTCGCCCAAGACCGGACTTTCGGCCAAGATTAATCTCCCACAAATACGAAAAAAATTTCTCAAAGTTATTGCGTGGCAAAAATGATTATGATAAACTAACTTGCGGTTATTGACGGTTGAGGATTTTTTATTTGTCAAGGCCAATCAGACAGGTGGTAGAAATGGAAGTAATCTTGTCGGAGTATTTGGGATTTTGCTACGGCGTCAAACGAGCGATAAAGCTCGCCGAAGAGCACGCGGACGGAAAAAGCTGGACATTGGGTCCCATCATCCACAATCCGCAAATGGTCGAGCGGTTGCAAGCCGAAGGCGTCGGCACAGTCACAGATTTGACGGCACTGGAGGAGGGCACGATAATAATTCGCTCACACGGCGTGGGCCCGCAAGTTTATAAGGAAGCTCAGGCCAAAGGTTTGAAGATCGTCGACGCGACATGCCCGCACGTGAAAAAAGCGCAAATGTCCGCCAAAGAACTTTCCGAGGACGGCCGGCAAGTCGTCATCGTCGGCGAAAAAAATCATCCCGAAGTGAAAAGCATCTTTGAATGGTCGAACAAGCAGGCAATTATTTTGGAGACGGAAGCGGACGCCGAAAATTTCGCGCCGCGCTCCAAGCTCGGAATAATTTCTCAAACGACAGTGAGCGGCGAAAATTTCGTAAAGATTGTGGCGCACCTGCTCGAAAAATCACACGACATAAGAATTCTACGAACTATCTGCACGGCAACGGAACAACGACAAAAAGCAGCACTGGAGCTGGCCGGCCAAGTCGACGTCATGCTCGTCATCGGCGGACGCAACAGCGCGAACACCACGCGGCTCGCTCAGCTTTGCGAAAAAAAATGCAGGACTTACCACATAGAGACAGCAACGGAGCTTTCTCCTGTTTGGTTAGAAAATGCCAATAAAGTTGGTATCACAGCCGGAGCCTCAACGCCGGACTGGATAATCGGGGAGGTTTATAAAAAGTGTCAGAGGATTTGAAGAACGAGGAAATGGGAAATTGGTTTGAAGAATCGGAAGGTCTCAAAGACATTCACGAACATGAAGTAGTCGAAGGCATCGTCATTCAGGTCAATCGCGACGAGGCCTACGTCGACATAGGTTACAAACAAGAAATCGCTATTCCCAAAAAAGAATTGGCCGTACCCGAACCCGAATCGGCCGAAGATGTCGTAAAGCCCGGAGACGTCATAAGAGTTTACATTCAGTCCCTGGGCGGCGAAAACGGCGGCGTCCTTTCCAAAGTCAAAGCCGATGCCGAAGTCGTTTGGGACGAACTGCGCGCGGTCAAAGCTCACAACGACGACCCCGAAACGCACGACTTGCAAACCGTCGACGCGCACATCAACGCCGTGGTCAAAGGCGGACTCACCGCAACCGTCAACGGGCTGCGCGGCTTCATTCCTGCTTCGCAAATGGAATTGCATTTCGTCAAAGATTTGAGCGGCTACGTCGGGCAAACGGTTCAGGCTCTGCCGATTGAAATTGAATCACACAAACGCCGCCTCGTCCTCAGCCGCCGTCAACTTCTCGAACGCGAACGCGAGATCAAACAGCAGGAAGTTTTCGCCACGTTGCACGAGGGCGACACCGTCAAAGGCACCGTTAAACGTCTGGTCGATTACGGCGCGTTCATCGACGTGGGCGGAGTAGACGGCCTGGCGCACATTTCCGATTTGTCCTGGGAACGCGTCAGCCATCCGTCCGACGTCTTGCAGGTCGGCCAGGAGCTCGATGTTTACGTCAAAAACGTTGACAGCGAAACCCACAGAATTTCCCTTTCCGTCAAACAAACTCTGCGCGACCCGTGGCTCGACAGGGCGGCAAATTATCGCGAAGGCGAATTCATCGAAGGCAAAATCGTCAAGCTGGCAAAGTTCGGCGCGTTCATGGAAATTGAGCCCGGCTTCGACGGACTTATCCCCATGGGCGAACTCAGCGACCGCCGAATTGAAAACGCGGACGAAGCTGTTGCCGTCGGCGACATCGTCAAGGTAAAAATTTTGCGCATCGACATGAAACGCAAACGCATTTCCCTGTCGATCAATCGTGCCCGCCGCGAAGGTGCTCACGCGACTTTCAGACGTTATCAGCCCGAAGCTGAAGTTGCGCCCGAAGAACCCGCGACGGAAGAAACTGCCGAATAATTTTCAACGACTCCCGCAAATTTAAAAGAGGCTTTGTCCCGCCCAGGTCAGAGCCTCTTTTGATTTATTTTTTGTTGCGCTTGCGATAGAAGATGTATTGCTGGAGGACGCCCGCGTTTTTCCCGAACTTTGAAAAAATATTTTCGCCGCCAAAGTCCTCGTCAATCGCGCGCTTAATCCAAACGTCCACGGGCACGCGGTCGACGCGGTGATAAGCAAACAGCGCAACGCAATTTGCAATCTTGTCACCCACGCCCGTTATCAGCTTGAGCTCCTCTGTCAGGTCGATGTCGGAAAAAGTTTTCAGCTCGTCAAGATCAATCGCGCCGCTCGAAACTTTTTCAATCGCCTCCGCGACATAAGCTTTGCGATAGGAAAGACCCAGCCCGCTCAAATCTTCCGCCGTGACGCCCGACAAATCTTCCACGCGCGGGAAAAGATAAACTTCGCCGACGCGCCGCCCGAATCGTTCGCAAATTTTTTCAACGGAACTTCTGATGGCCGGAATATTTTTTCGCTGGCTGATGATGAAACTTATGAGCATCTCGAAAGGATCCTGGCGCAAAATTCGAATGCCTTTGCCGTGGTTGAGCGCGCTGACCAAAATTTTTTCGTAGGGTTTGCCCGCCGCAAAATTTTCTCCGTCGCGGCGAATCTGAGCGTAACTCGTGGCCAAGTCAAAATAATTTTCCCAAAAATTTTTCCAAGTTTTTTCGTCGCAGTCAACGTCAAAAATTTTTTCGCCGGCCGCGCGAATGTTTAAAATTTTTTCGCCGCAAACAAAACGGAAGACGCCCGCAGAAATTTCTTTGGGTCGAAAACATTGGCCGCTGTCGACAATTTTTTTCAAGTCAAAGTCGTCGCTGATTTTAATTTCCATTGCACAGCCTCCCGAAAATTTTTTTCACAACGGACGCGGGCACGTCGCCGCAAATTTCCACGTCGCCGAAATTTTTCATGAGCACCCAGTTGACGCGGCCGCCTACGGTTTTTTTGTCGCGGAAAGTCACGGCGTAAAGTTTGTCCGCGTCGAGCCCCG
>CAMNFC010000104.1 GCA_946536925.1 uncultured Selenomonadales bacterium
GACCATGTCGTCCCACTCTTCCGCCTGACCTTTCAGCGAGAAATGCGCCTTGTACTTCTCCGCCCAAATGACGCTCATCCAATCTTCGTAAAGGTAACGCCACTCGGTCGTGACGGATAAAGTTTCGTCTCTGCCCGAATAAGCGGCGCGGTCGTAAAAATCTTTCAGCGCGGCGAACCTGGCCTTGTTCGGCACGGAATTTAATTTCTTCAGCGTGACTTCGAGCCCTTCGTGAACTTTCTCGGCGTAAAGTCTGAGCCACGTGATAATTTCTTCAGCGACATGTTCTTTTTCGGCGAGCCCCGCGTTTATCTCAGGCATTTGCGGCTGCAGACTGAAATCAATCACGTCGAGGTTGCGGCGAATCTCGTAGATAAGGAAGCCCTGCACGTTGATTGTAAAATTTTTTAGACTCGTTAAGGCCTTGGTCAGCAGCGGATATTTTTTCGCGCAGTCGGTCTTGGTCATGAACGCGTCGAGCCATTCTTCGGGCGAAAGATTTTCGAGCGGCAAAACTTTTCCCAAGCGTCCCTTGTCGTCGTCCGCCAGAATGTGAACGGCCTCCATCTTCGTATCGTGAACCAAAACTTCCAGCACGCTGTCGAGCTCCATAAATCGATTGATGATTTGAATGCGCATGAGGTCTGTGCAAAATTCCACCGCGTTGAATTGATTAATCGTGCCGTCGTTGAGCAGCGCGATGATTTTGTCTTTGGAGGGAATGGATTTGAAAACGGATTTGAGCGCGAGCTTGGAGGCCTGCTCCCACTCCGCGCAAGAGTGCTCTCGAATTTTGAAATATTTTTGGATGTAAAGGTCGCGCAGAGTGTTAAGCACCTTGGTCTTGTACGCGCCCTCAATCTCCGTGAACAGCGCGCGCTTAACGTCGTCGTTGGCGGCGCCCACCAAAATTTTATCGATGGCGTCGGCAATCGCGCGGTACTCTTCATAAAGTCTCTCGCCCAATTCGTTGAGCCGCGTTATCAAAAGTTCGTCGACGTTGCCAACCCTGTGCGACAGCTGCTTGAGTATCGGCGTCAACAGCTCGGACTCCACGGCGTCGGGCGATTTGCAATCGACTTCCAGAACCAGCGCGACGGGAAAATTTCTGCCGGCGATTTGCGCTTTGAGTTCGGGCATGTACTTGGCGTTCTCGCCCTTGCCGCTCGTCACACGATTCAAAACCCAGAAGAACATTTCCTTCGCGTATTCGGGCGAAATTCTTTTTGAAACCTCGTCGATAATGTTAATCTCGTCGTTACTCAGGCGCGGGCGGAAGGCGTCGGGTCTGAACATAAAAACAACCGCGTCGCTGTCATTCTCCACGGTGTCAAGCATTTTGTCTTCCGTGCCCAAACTCGTTGCGCCGATTCCAATCGTGTCGACCAGAACGATTTTGCCGGCGTCCTCTTCGGGGAACTTGCAGATGATGTTCGCCAGCTTCACGCCCAGGTAAGTGAAATATTTTTCGGACGGGTTATCGCTCTTGTATTGGGCGACGTATTTTTCAATGTCGCGTTCGGGGACTTCGCGGGTTGTGCCCAAGGACGATTCAAACTCTGCGACGTGCAGGACGTATTTTTCCAGCTGCGCAAGGAGTTCAGTCTCTCTGACCTTCGTGAAGTCCAAGCGGCTTTTCATTTCGGCGAGCGGCAAATTTTTTATCTCGTCGACCGAACCGACTTTGTACTCGCCGTAAAAAATATTGGCAAGGTAAGTATTCACAATCTCAATCATTTCCATCTGCGAAAAAAATTCTATCCTTGCCTTGGTCGCGGCGGCGGCGGGGTCGTTGGTGATTATCGACTTGGCTCCCGTGCAGTCCGCGCCTTCCGCCGAGGGAATAACGTTGCCGCTCAAGCCGCTGATGTTTTGCATGACCAAGCTTTTGCCCTGACCTGCGCGGCCGATGAAAGATATGTGCAGCTCCTTGCGCGCGAAACGCTCCGTCAAGTGCGCGAGGCTCGCCCGATAACTTTGATACGTCGCGTGAAAGCCGACCGTCGACACGCCCTTTATCCGCTCCAAAATTTCGGGCTTGCCGAACAGTTGCAGGTAAGCGGGGTCGCGGGCAACTTTCGCCTGAAGTTTTTCGAAAAGCCTCACGGTCTCTGAGCACTGCGCCAGAGTCTCGGAAGCCGCCTTCAACTTCGCCAGGCTCGAACTTCTCGCCGTGATTATCTCGTCGATTCGTTCGCTGATTTTGTTCATGCGCATAACCTCCTTTGCGATTATGATAAATTCAATCTGCCGACGGGTCAAGAAATTTTTGCGCGCGCGCCTTGCCTCGTGTATAATGGCGGAAAATTTTTTGGAGGAAAAACTTTGGAACGGTACGAACACGGCGCAAGCGTGACGCTTGACCCAATGAGCGCGCCGAATCGTTATCAAAACTCAAACGACCCCACCGCGCTCGAACGATACGAACACGGCGGGCAGGTTTATGACGCGGCGGGCAGGCTCGGCTCGTGGCTCGACTTCAGCGCGAATATAAATCCGCTCGGTCTGTCGGAAAAAATTTTGCAGACGCTGGCGGAAAATCTTCGCGGCGTGGTCAATTACCCTGACCCCAACGCTTCCGAACTCAAGCGCGCAATTTCTCAGCGATATCACGTGCCGGAAAAAAATTTGGTCGTGCTCAACGGCGCGGCGGAATTTTTTTATCTCTACCTGAACGTGACCCGCCCCAAGCGTGTCGTGTTGCCCGTGCCAAGTTTCTCCGAATATGAGCGGGCGGCGCGGGCGGCAGGCTGTGACGTGAAATATTTTTTCACCCGCGCGGAAGAAAATTTCTCGCTCGACGCGGAAAAGCTCGCGCACACCAAAGCCGACTGCGTGATAATCGGTCGCCCGAATAATCCCACGGGAAATTTGCCGGCGGCGGAAAAAATTTTGCGGCTCGCCGAAGTCTCAAGCGTCGTCGTCGACGAATCTTTTATTGACTTCCTCGACGTCCAATCCGTCAGAAATTTCATCTCGGAAAAAATTTCGGTCGTGCAGTCGCTCACAAAAATTTTCGCGATACCGGGGTTGCGTTTGGGTTTTGCCGTCGTCGAAGAAAATTTGGCGCGGCGTTTGAATCTCGCCAAGGACGTGTGGAACGTGAACTTCCTGGCGCAAAAGGCGGGCGTCGCGGCTTTGTCCGACGAAGATTTTTTGCGGCGAACTCGCGCGTGGCTGGCGGCGGAGAAAAAATTTTTCGCGGAACGGCTCAGTAAAATTTGCGGCGTGGAAATCTTTCCGCCGTCGGTCAACTTCATCCTCTTCCGTCACGAACACGCCCAAGAAATTTTGCACTCACTGCGGCGGGAAAAAATTTTGCTGAGGAGTTGCGCGAACTTCGCGGGGCTCGACCAAACTTTTCTGCGCTCGGCAATTCGTTCGCGAAAAGAAAATCTGCGCCTGCTTGACGCGCTCAAAAAAATATTGGAGGGTTTTAAATGATTCATGTTTGCTTCGGACTTCATGACGCCGACGGTCACTATTCCAAATTCGTCGGCACGACAATGGCTTCAATTTTTGAAAACACTTCCGCGCCCGTGACAATTCATATCCTTCACGACCCGACCTTGACTGCCGACAATCGCGATAAATTTTCCTACCT
>CAMNFC010000105.1 GCA_946536925.1 uncultured Selenomonadales bacterium
AGGTGCCCTTTCTTTTGCTACTTTTCTTTGGGCAAGCAAAGAAAAGTAGATCCTTAACGATAAAAAGTTTTCACTCCTTGACAAGTTCGACGCCGACGAGGCCGGCAAGTTCTTCGGCGGGCAAAATGATTCGCGCAATCGACCAATGCATAGGCGTGCGCCCGACTTCGCGATAAAGAAATTCGACGGGGAAATCGACCATGTGACGGGCGGCCTCTTCCAACGAAAGATTTTTCCGCGCCGTCAACGTCACCTTCGCCACGAGATTCGCGCTCTGTTGGTGTTCGATGACGAGAGCCTCGAAGTAATCGTCTTCGCGGGGGACGCCTTCACGTTCGGCCTTGCCGCGCACGTTCATTCCGTCGTATTGCTCGAACGGCAGCAGCGGATGACAAATTGCGTCGACGATCATGGCTGACTGTTTGCCCTCGTTGTGAAATTCAATCGTCGTGGAAAGCGTCACGGATTTTTCGTCGCGCGAAATAATTTTGAACGGCGTGCGACTTCCGAGCTTCGGGACGACTTTTTCTTGTCCGCGATTTTTTAAATAAATCCAAACGACCGCCGCGCCCGCAACCGTCGCCGCGACCAACACTCCCAATATTGTCAACAAAATTTTCCAGCTCCTTTTAATTTTTACAACGCGATATTATAACCGAATCTCGAACTTTTGCAAAGCTTTACATTGACCCGCGCAGATAATATAATGCCCGCGTAAAAATTTTTTTCGTTTCAACGAGGTGTTAAATTTGAAGAATCACACAAAGTACAGCAAAGGCTACTTTCTGCCGCCCGAAATGATTTTGGATTGGGCGAGTAAAGAATATCCCCCGAAGGCTCCCGTGTGGTGCAGCGTCGATTTGCGCGACGGAAACCAATCGCTGATCATTCCGATGAGCCTCGACGAGAAGATTGAATTTTATAAGACGCTCGTCAAGATCGGCTTCAAGGAAATTGAGGTGGGCTTCCCGGCCGCCAGCGACACCGAATACGCGCTCCTCCGCAAGCTGATTGAGGACAATTTGATTCCCGACGACGTGACCGTCCAAGTTTTGACTCAAGCCCGCGAACACATCATAAAGAAAACTTTTGAGGCTCTCGACGGCGCGAAAAACGCAATCGTCCACGTTTACAATTCAACGTCCGTTGCGCAGCGCGAACAAGTTTTCCGCATGAGCAAGGACGAGATAAAAAATATTGCCGTCGACGGCGCGAAACTTTTACTTGAGCTGACGGAGAAGGCCGGCGCGAATTATCGTTTTGAATACTCGCCCGAAAGTTTCACAGGCACCGAGCCCGAATACGCCCTGGAAGTTTGCAACGCCGTGCTCGACGTTTGGGAGCCCGTCATCGACCGCCGACCGATTATAAATATTCCCGTGACCGTCGAGATGAGTTTGCCTCACATTTACGCCGCGCAGGTCGCGTACATCAACAAGTACCTCAAGTTCCGCGACAAAGTTGTTTTGAGTTTGCACCCGCACAACGACCGAGGTTGCGGCGTGGCGGATTGTGAGCTGGGACTTTTGGCGGGCGCGGACAGAATCGAAGGCACACTTTTCGGCAACGGCGAACGCACAGGCAACGTCGATATCGTGACGCTGGCAATGAATATGTTTGCTCTCGGCGTCGACCCCGAATTGGATTTCACGAACATGCCCGCCCTCGTCGAGATGTATGAGCGCGTCACTCGCATGCACGTCCACGATCGCCAACCTTACGCCGGAGCTTTGGTCTTCACGGCTTTCAGCGGCTCTCATCAAGATGCGATTGCAAAAGGAATGCATTGGCGCGAAGAAAAAAATCCCGAACGCTGGACTGTCCCCTATCTTCCAATCGACCCGCACGATGTCGGCCGCGAATATGACGGCGATGTTATCAGAATCAATTCGCAAAGCGGCAAAGGCGGCGTCGGATTCATCATGGAGCAAAAATACGGCGTGGAGATGCCCAAGAAGATGCGCGAGGATTTCGGTTACTGCGTCAAGGCCGTCAGCGACCGCAAGCACAAAGAACTTTTGCCCGACGAAATTTATCAAATCTTCAGCGACCAATACGTCAACGTCGACAAGCCTTACAAGCTCATCGAATTTCATTTGCGCAAGGAACCCGGCGGCGCGCGCGTCGGCAGCGTCGATTTGGAAGTCAACGGCGAACGCGTGACTTACATGGCTCGCGGCAACGGACGCCTCGACGCAATCTCCAACGCTTTGCAAAAAAATTTGGGCATAACTTACTCGAACTTGACTTACAACGAGCACGCACTCGAAATCGGTCAATCTGCGCGGGCGATTGCATACATTTCAATCACGGCGGCTGACGGGAAAATTTTTTGGGGCGCGGGCATGGACACCGACATTATCACCGCCTCGATTCAGGCTCTCCTCAGCGCGATTAATCGCATGGTCGGAAAATGAAAAATTTTTTGCGCGGGCTGTGGCAGGCGACGACTTATTTTTTATTTCCGCCGCGTTGCTCGAATTGTCGCGAGATGGTTGACGAACGTTATCAACTTTGTGCGGCGTGCGAGAAAAAAATTTTGCGAACGGATTTTTACGATAAAAAGTTTCCGCCGCTCGATAAAGTTCTTCGCGTGACAAAATATCGTGACGGCTCGCGCGCGCTCCTGCACAAACTCAAATTCGACGGCAATTTAAACGTCGTGCCCGCGCTGAAAAAAATTTTGGAAGAAGTTGACGGCCGCAAAGAAATTTCGGAGCTTTTGCGCGGAATAAATTTTGCGGTGCCGGTGCCGCTCCACCAAAAACGAATCGGCGAGCGCGGCTTTAATCAGACGGAAAAAATTTTCGGCGATTGGCTGATGAAAAAAAATCTTCCGCTGAAAAATCTTTTGTTCAGGACGCGACCGACGCCAAAACTTTACAAGCTCGGAAAATTGGAGCGCGAAAAAATTTTGAGCGGCGCGTTCATGGCAGCGGAAGAAATTGACTTGAGCGGGAAAAAAATTTTGATCGTCGACGACATTTTCACGACGGGCACGACCTGCCGCGAGTGCGCAAAAGTTTTAAAATCTCTCGGCGCGGAAAAAATTTCGGTGCTGGCTTTTGCTTCGGACTTCGGAGAGAACTTTGACAAAAATAATTTGGAGGCAAATTGAATGGAGAAATACAATCCTCAAGAAATTGAAAAGAAGTGGCAGGCAGTTTGGGACGCGCCGAATTATTATCGCACGACGGAAGAGACGGATCGTCCGAAATATTACGCGCTGGAGATGTTCCCGTATCCTTCGGGGAATTTGCACATGGGTCACGTCAGAAATTATTCTATCGGCGACGTGGTGGCGCGTTATCGGACGATGGCCGGCTACAATGTCTTGCACCCGATGGGCTTTGATGCGTTCGGAATGCCCGCGGAAAACGCAGCGATTGCTCACGGCGTCAAACCCGGCGATTGGACGTCCGCAAACATCAAAAACATGACGGCTCAGCAAAAGGCAATGGGGTTGGCTTACGATTGGGAGCGCGAGGTCGAAACTTGCCGCGAAGATTATTATCGTTGGACGCAGTGGCTCTTTGAACTTT
>CAMNFC010000106.1 GCA_946536925.1 uncultured Selenomonadales bacterium
CAAAAATAAAATCGGCAACGGTCGAGGAACTCTCAGCCGTGCCGAGCATGACGCGTGCCGCCGCCGAATCGCTTAAAAAATTTTTCGAGGCTCAATCATCTTGAACTTGAACGCAAGACGGCTTCCGCGTAAAGTTTAACGCCGGCGTCCGCGTTCGGGTGGATGAAGTCCGTGAGAAAATTTTTGTGCGGGAAAACTTTCAAGCGGGCGTCGATGTACGGATTGGCGTCGACGAAAATTTCTCCGTTCGCGGCGCAAAAATTTTTCAGCGCGGTCGAGTACTCGTCGTTGAGTTTAATCTTTTCGGCGAAGGGCAGGCGGCTGACCAAATCTCCGTCCGTCGAAGTCCACGGCGCGATAAAAATAAATTTCGCGGCGGGATTTTTTTCGCGGACGGCGTCACGAAGTTTCTGCAGATTGGCAACGTATTCTTCGGGCGTCATCGAACAAATTTCCGCGTCGCGATATCGAACGTCATTCGCGCCGACAGCCACGACGAATAAATCTGCGCGGCTCTGAATAATTTCGTCGAGCCGTTCGAGCAAAGTTTTGGTCGTCGCGCCGCCCCGCGAGACGTTAAAAATTTTTCCGCGCACAAGATTTTCAATCGGCTCAAACCACGGAACGCCGCCGTTGCGCGTGCCCTCGGTCAAGCTGTCGCCGACGAAGCAAACGTTCTGCGCCGCCGTCAACGCCTTATAAAATTCTCCGCGCATGTCCTCGGAAATTTCGAGCGGCATATTTTTTTTGCGCATAAAACCATCTCCGTCAAAAAAATATTCGCGCTGATTGAAATTGATTTCCTCGCCGAGCATAATTTTGGTCACGTGCCGCAAAACTTCTTCGACGCGTTCAAAGTCGCGGGTGCTCAGCTCTCCGCGCAATTTTTTGTTCGTGAAAATTTCTGTGACGGGCAGCGCGCGATAATTCCCGTCGAGTTTCGCCTCAGTCCACAGCGGAATGATTGCGCCGCCGATAATTTTTTTCGTCGCGCGGTCGACGTAAACCTCAACCAACGCGCTCGCGTCGCCGTCGTGGTCGCGGTAAATGTTCGCGAAGTTGCCGGGGCTGAACAGCGTCAAATTTTTCCCGTCGAATTCAATCGGCTGGACGGAATGAGTGTGGTCGCCCAAAATTATATCCGCGCCGCAGTCCAAAAAAATTTTCTGCCACGTGCGCTGAAAGTCATCGGGCGCGTCGGCAAATTGCGTGCCCCAGTGCGGCAGGACGATTATCAAATCGGGCGCAAAACTTTTCGCCAAAGAAAAATCCTCTTCGACGGCGGCTTTGACTTTGGAAAAATTCGGGCTGCTCTCTCCGACGAGGAACGAGCTCAAGAATTCGTCCGCGCCGATAAGTTCGTCGGTGTCTTTTCCGTTCGTGCCGTATGTGTAAGCCAAAACCGCCAGCTTCATTCCGTCGCGCTCAAAAATTTTCACGCGATTATTTTTTTTGTCGTCGACGCTTGAGTACGAGCCGACGAAATCAATTTGCTTGGCGTTCAAAATTTTAATCGTCCTCAGCGCGCCGTCGACGCCCATGTCGAGCAAATGATTGTTCGCGGTCGTCACCAGGTCGAAGCCGGCATTTTTCACGGCGTCGGCAAATTCGTCGGGGAAATTCAGATAAAGTTCCTTGCCGTCGTCGAAGTTGCTCTGCGAAAAATTTTTGCGCGTGCCGCCGAGCGGACCTTCGAAAACTCCAATCGCAAAATCCGCGCGGGAGATGAAAGGCGTCGCGTATTCAAAAACCTCCGCGAAGTCGTAACCGCTGCCGTCGAAGCCGCGCTTAACTTGGTCTTCGAGAAGAATCAAATCGCCGGCGAATAAAATCTTGAACGCGCCGTCGAAGCGTTGAGCCGTCTCCGAATCCATCACGCGAAAAATTTTGTCGGAAGGTTCGGGCGCAGACAATTTGAAAATCATCGGCAGGAACACGACGGAAATCATCAGCCCCAAAAAAATTACGCGCAACGCCATGCCCTTGACGCTTGTGAGCGATTCGACCAGGCTGTTTAAAAATTTTTTGAGCCCGCCGCTGAATCTGTCCGAGCCGAAGATTAAAGTCATCAAAAAAGTTGCGACGAGAGCCGCGAAGATTTGAAACTCCGACGCAGAAAATTTTTCCGAGAAGAGCAGCGTGAACGGTCTGTGCAGAAGATAAATCGCCAGAGAATTTTTTCCCGCCTTCGTGAGCAGCGGGATATTTTTTTCGGCGGACGCGAGCAGCAAAGTTAAAATCGACAGCGCGGCGATAATCATCAGCGAAATTCTTCCGAAGAATCCGTTCAGGTTCGCGTAAGTGTTCGGCAGGAGGTCGCGGTCAGTCAGGTTGAATGCTCCGTAAGAAAAATATCCGACGGCAATCGCTTCGACGAGCAAAATCATTCCGAGCGGGAAAAATTTTTTCCGCCGAATTTTTTCTGCCGACTCTTTGGAAAAAAAATATCCCGCCATGAAGTACGGGAAGAAGACGACGATTTTCACCGCCGCGAATTGCATATTTATTTCCGCCCAAAAACCCGCCGCCAACGAAAATAAAATCAGCAACGGCAAAATATTTCTCACGCGTTCGAGCAGCGGGACGGAAATTCTCCAGACGAGGAGCGCGAGCAAATACCACGCCGAGAAATACGGATTGACGAGCGAGGGCGTGCCCTCCGCCGAAAAAATTCCGCGCAGCAGAAAAAATCCGTTCAGCAGGACGAACGCAACGAGCAAGTTCATCATCGGGAAGAACGAGCGCGAATGTTCACTTTTGCTGAAGTAACCCGACACGAACACGAACGCCGGCATGTGGAACATATAAATTGCGTCGACGATTAAATTATTCAGCGGCACGTTTTGCAGGGCGAAGAGGCAGTGCGCGAAGACGACCAAAATTATCAGGAAGCCTTTGATGTTGTCCCAATATGCCGAGCGGAAAATTTTTTCTTCAGCCAACTCCTCACTCCTAACTCCTAACTGAACTCAGCCGGGCGGCCAAGTCATCTTCCGTCCGCCGAGCAAATGAACGTGCAAATGGTGAACGGTTTGCCCGCCGTCGTCGCCGGTGTTCAGGACGACTCTGAAGCCGCCGTCAGTCACTCCGAGCTGCGCGGCGAGCTTGGGCACCACGTCAACGAAAATGTGCGCGGCGAGCTCTTTGTCCTCGGCTTGGAAGTGCGCGACGCTTTGAATGTGTTTTTTCGGGACAATCAGCACGTGGACGGGAGCTTGGGGCGACAAATCTTTGAACGCGACGACGCTTGCGTCCTCGTAAACGATTTGCGACGGAATTTCTCCGCGCGCGATTTTGCAGAAAATACAATTTGTCATTTGAAAACCTCCTTGGATGAGCTTTAAGCTTCGAGCTTTAAGCTTTAAGGAAAAATTTTTCGTTGCCCTCAAAGCTTAAAGCTTAATTGTCGACGGCGATGACGTGTCTGACGCCGTAATATTGAGCGACGCAGGAATTGCGGCAGCTGTTGAGCTTGCCCTCAATGCCCGCGAAAAATT
>CAMNFC010000107.1 GCA_946536925.1 uncultured Selenomonadales bacterium
GCGAAATTCCCGCGATTAAAGGCATGACGCTCGTCGACAATCTCGGCGCGTACATCGAACGCAAACTTTTCACCGTCAACACCGGCCACGCCTCAATCGCTTACCTCGCCTATCAAAAAAATTTGCCCGACATCAGCTCGGCCATGCGCGACGAAGAAATCGTTGCGGCGGCTCGTGCCGTTTGGGCTGAAACTTCCGCGTTGCTGATTGACAAATACAATTTCGATCCCGCCGTCCATCAAAAATACGTCGACACGACCGAAGCCCGATTCAAAAATCCCGAAATCAGCGACGAAGTTACGCGCGTGGCTCGCGGCCCGAAGAGAAAACTTTCCGCAGCCGATCGTTTGGTTTCTCCCGCCACTCAACTCATCGAACGCGGAAAAAAGCCCGTCGCGCTGGCAAAAGTCATCGCCGCCGCGTTGAAGTTCGATTACGCCGAAGACAAAGAGGCCGTCGAAGTTCAAGACTTCATCAAGGCCAACGGAATCGACGCCGCGATAACCAACTTCACGGGTGCGGCCGCCGACTCAAAACTCTTCGCGCTCATCAAAGCCAACCTCTAAACTCTGACACTTTTCCTTACCACGCAAAAAAAATTTCCCCCGCTTTTGACGGGGGATTTTTTTTAATCGTAAAGGAAAACGACGCTCAAATTTTTTAGAAACTTCGTCGCGTAATTTTCAATCAGAATTTTGTTCGAGTCCGCAATCGACACGACGGGGTTGCAGTTGAAATCTTCCAGGGCAACGGCTTTTACGACGAGAGGATTTTCTCCCGCGCGCGAAATATTTTTCGGGTCGCTGACGTAATCGACCATGCCTATCGAATTTATTTTGTCCAAGTCCAAATTTTTGTGGCCGTAAATTTTTGTGCCGTTCGTATTTTTTATGACGGGCGACGCCGCAGTTTTGAGACCGAGACCGCGACAATCGACGACCAGCCCGGTGTAATCGCCCTGCGCCGTTTCCGCGTAATCTTTGACGGTTTTTTTCGCAGGAGGATTTTCTGCCGGCTCTTCGGCTTGAGCAATCGCTCCCGTGAAAAAAATTATTGCCGCCGCGAACGCCGATAAAATTTTTGCTCCGCGCATTTCAATCACCTTCACTTCCAAAAAAATTTTAGCACGCGTTTCTGAAGATTTTACAAAAAAATCCGCCTCGCAAATGAGACGGAAATTATTTCAGCGCAAATTTTTCGTTCAGATGAGAACTTCTTCTTCGGGAATTTCGTCCCACTTGATGCCGAAAATTTTGTTGAGCAATTCTTCTTCGTTTTCGGCTTCGACGTCCGCGCTCTTGAAGACCACGGGCATTCCGTCATCCAAATTTTCTGCGTCGATCTTTGCTTCTTCAGCGGCTTTGGCTTTTTCTTCGGCGCGTTTTTCTTTGGCTTCCTCAAAACGTTTTTGTTGTTCCTCGGTGAGCTTTTCGAGTTGCGCGTAAAGTTTCATGTTGCCTTCGCTGTCGAATGAAACGCCGAGCTGGGAAAATTGAACGCCTTCGCCCAAATCTTTTTCCGAAATATTTTTGAGCATGTCGACGGCCTGGCCGACTTGCCCCATGACTTTTTCCGCGTACTCGTCGTCGTCGGCCATTTTTTCAAGCTCCTCGGTCGAGAACATGACCGAATATTCTTTCGTGCTGCCGACCGTTTTGGACGTGTCCATGTCGTTGGAGACGATGAAATCGTAGTCGCCGTATTTCTCGCGGAGCTTTTCGAGATAGCTTTGGGCTTTGGCGGAAAGTTTTTGCTCGTCGTCGACGGGCTGCTGTGACAGAGCCAGACCTTCTTCGGAAATTTGCACGTTTGCACTTTCGGGCGCGAACGGATTATTTTCGGCGGGCGATTGATTAACGAACGTCGCCTGGTTGCTCAGCTGGCTCGCCGTTTGATAAGACCTGAATAAATTTGCGCTAATCGAGTTCAACATGATTTGTCCCTCCCTAACAAAATCCATTCCGTTGTGTGGTGAGGCAATTATATCACAAATTTTTTTGCAGGGAATACTTTACGAAAAATTTTTTTAAAAAATTTTTGTCAGCTTGGCGGAAAAAAAACCGTCGGTGCCCGTGACGTGCGGCAAAAAAATTTTCGTCTCGACGAGCTTGAAATTTTCGTGGGCGGCCAAAAATTTTTCGACGACGTTTTCATTTTCGCGGCGAATGATCGTGCACGTGGAGTAAACCAAAATTCCGCCGGGCTTGAGAGTTTTGGCCGCACCGTCCAAAATTTTTTCTTGCAACGCAGGCAGAGCTTCGAGCTCGTCGGGATTTTTTTTCCAGCGCAAATCGGCCTTCCTCCTCAAAACGCCCAAGCCCGAACACGGCGCGTCGACCAAAACTTTGTCGGCCTGAGCAAAAAATTTTTCGCCGATTTCTCGCGCGTCAATCAAAGTCGGCTCGATGATTTTTATTCCGAGACGTTTAGCGTTTTGCGCGACGTGCTCAAGTTTCGTGTCGTAAATGTCGGCCGCCACGATTCGTCCGCGATTTTTCATAAGTTCGGCCATGTGCGTCGACTTCCCGCCGGGTGCCGCGCAACAGTCGATGACAAATTCGCCGGGCCGGGGATTCAAAAATTCGGCGGCCGTCATGGAGCTTTCGTCTTGAACTTGGCAGAGGCCGTCGCGCAACGGTTGAAATTTATCCAGTGTGCCGTGTCCGCGGCAAATGATTCCTTCGGGCGCAAAAGTTGACGGCTCGGCTTGCACGCCCGAATTTTTCAGCACGGCCAAAATTTTTTCGCGGGTCGTCTTCAAAAAATTCACGCGCAAACAAAGCGGCGGCTCCGTGTTGTCGAAGGCCAAAATTTTTTTCGTCGCGTCGAGCCCGAATTCTTCCGCGAACATTTTAACGAGCCACGCGGGATGAAAATTTTTCAACGCCAAAGATTTCACGTCGTCGCCCGCCGGGAAGGCAGATTTTTGCGGCTCACGAACCGCCGCACGCAAAACCGCGTTGACGAATTTGGACGCGCTCAGCCCGCAAAATTTTTTCGCCAGCTCCACCGACTCGTTGACCGCCGCGGAGTTCGGCACTCTGTCCAAAAAAAATATTTGGTAGAAACCTGTGCGCAGGACTGCCAAAATTTTTTCGTCGATTTTTTTTGTCGGGCGAGCGAGATATTTTGAAATTTTCCAATCGAGGGACGCGCCCGCCTTGATCGTGCCGAAGACCAGCTCCGTGCAAAATTTTCTGTCGAGGTCTGAAAATTTTTCCGCCCGCAACGTCTGCGCCAGTGCCACGTTCGAGTACGCGCCGCGAGTTGCCACGTCATATAAAATTTTCGTCGCCGCCAATCTGACTTTGTCCAAAATTTTTCTCCTAGTCGATGCGCCGAACTTTTCCCGCGACGGAAATAATTTTTTCGTCGGAGACCTCGTGATTTCTGTCCATGAAAACTTCGATGAAATTTTTTTCGGGACGATAAACCGCGTCCGTCACGCCGTC
>CAMNFC010000108.1 GCA_946536925.1 uncultured Selenomonadales bacterium
GCAGACCAAAGATTGAGTCATGATAAAAGCGGCACCGTCGGGATAATTCAGCGTCAAATGTTTGAGCGTGCGATAATTTTCCAAGCCCGCCATCGTGTGAATATTATTGGCAACCAAAGTGCCTTCGCGCCACGTATCAATCTTCGAAGTGGTTAAACCGTTCCAAGGATTCGCACCGACAGTCATCAATTTTGCAGGCTCAAACGGCACAAGCCCGTGCTCCCACAGCGTCCCGTCGGGCAAACCTTTACCGCCGAGGTCAATGTGCCCGCCTTCAAGGACGAGTTCTTCTTTGCATTTAAAGGCGACCACTCCGCCGTAGCCCAAATCTTTATTGAATTGCGGACAAGTAATCGAGCCGCCCTCTTTGAGCGTGACGCTCTTGAAATGTGGCAGCGTGATAATTTGAATATAAAAATCGCTGATAACAAAACCTTCAGGAATGAGCGCGCTGACACTTTTGCTGAGCGTGAGGTTTGAGCCGCTCTTTGCCGTGATATAAGCGGTCTTCCACATGCCGCGCGTTGGGCAATCAGTCTTCGCGCCTTTATATGCCGCGACGTGAATCAAAACTTCCTCGCCCGCTTTAAATTGATTGGTAGCTTTATTGGAAACGCCTGACGCGTCGCTAATCCCACCGATAGTTATCTGCTTGGCTGTGACGGCAGTGACTTTGGCGTAACGATTAACATAAATTTCGGACGAGACCTCCAGATTTTTTGTACCGAGCCCGTATCCGCCGTTGCCGCGCGCGGCTTTTGTCGCAGTTTGCGGCGTCCCTAAATAAAAAGACATAATCTAGCCTCCTCAATCATCAATGGAGAGCGTGAAACAATCGTCGCTCGTGTAATCAACGTACTTGCTTGCGTCGCCGTCAGCCAGCGGATAATTCGCGCTGCCCGCGAGTATCGGCGTCTCCAAAATGACTTCGCCCGCAGCTTTTCCCGACCACGGGAAGGTAAAGAAATTGAACACGCTGTCCTTCGTGCCGCCGTTGCTCACAAGTGTCCCCTCGGATATTGCGCCCGTCGTTCGGCAGATTTTTGTTTTGCTCAAATCAAAATCGTGCGCCAAATCTTCATAGAAAACAATAGCCTTCTCGCCGCTGTTGCTCATCAATGATTTAACTTGAACGTATTGGCTGTTCACGCCGTCCGTGATTGTGTAATGATGTCCTTCGAGGATGCCGTCGTAAGATTCAACGCAAATGTTATTCAGCGTGGAGAATGCGTGGTCGACGTCGACAGAAAATTTATCAATGCAGTTGCCCGTGGAAAAATCTTCGACGAGCAAAAGATTGGCGGACAAGCCCGACTCCAGCTGTGATTGAAGTTGCGAATAAAGATTGGCGATGTTCATTTCGTTTTGCCCGATTCGCGAGCTCAAATTCGGCAATTCATAAACGCTGTCACCGAGAATATCAAGTTGCAAATTCGATTTGCTTATCGGGTGCAAGTGATTGTCGTCGCCCGCCGCCCAATAAAAACTTGAGGCCGTGAGCTCACCGCGCTTTTGTAAAAATTCGGGATGAGGATTCGTGGAAACTTCATGCGCGTTGAACTCCTCCGCATTGACGTAAAGATATTTCGCGTCGATAATCGCGGTGACATTGCTTGCCTGGTCGACGACGGTCACGAGTGAGATAACCAATTTTTTTGCAACGGCTCCATCATTGGGTGGAATGTACGTCGCAAGCTTGCCGTCATTTTTGTAGCAGTAAAGTTTATCAACACCCGTGGCAGGGTCGGTCGCGAAGAGCCCGATTTCTCTCAGCCAAAAACCCTGCTCATAAGTTGCGTTGTCGACGATAAATTTAATCGTGAAAGTTCCGCCGCCGGTGTGCACGGCTCCCGCCATGTTCGCTTTCAAAATCGGGTGAACCAAATTTGTCATGGACAAAATTTCTTCGTCGCTCGGCGTGATAATTTCTCCGTTCTTAACGGCGTCACCAATCCAAACAGATTTATATTTGATTTGAGCCCCGGCGTTGCCTTGCGCGATGATGTCCAAGCCCGCGCTCGTGATTCGCGCACCTTCTTTGGCGCGGGCGACGTCGCTGTCGAGTGCCAGCAAAGTATTGACTTTGAGAGCCGCCAAATTTTCTTCGAGCTGTGCAAGTTGCGCCGCATTCAAGCCCAAGCCTTCAGCCAAAGTTAAAACGTCACTCATCGGATTCACCTCGAATCACGGCGTGCTTGTGCAGACTGACGAGCACGAATTTTATAATTTCCTTCGCCGAATAAATTGTCTGCCCGACGAGCTGTTCAAAAACTTTTTCGGCAATCTGCTGTTGCTCTTCATTAAGTTCAATTTTCATGTTCGTCCTCCTCAGAAAATTTGAGTAACCTCACGGGTTTTAAGCGCGGCTTTCGTCACACTCGAAGCCAATTCGCCCGCAGTGTTCGTGATTAATTTGTTGTCCACGGCGTATTGCCCGACCGCTTGAATTTCTTTTTCGGTCAAATCGTTTCGCGCGTTCTGCATGGCGACACCTCTCACGCGCCTGTGCCTTGAAATCGGGAAGTTAAAAAATAATTTCACGGTGCCATACTCGATTGAATCAATTTCATCAATCGGCGTGATAAAATTTTCCGCGCCGCGTGCAATCGTCTTGTCCGCGATGGCGAGCTGTGCAATCGGATTCTCCAAGAAATAATATTCTTGAATTTCAGGTTCGGCAGGCGGTTTGTATTCGGGAAGCGGGTCGAGCGGATTTTCGGGCGGGATGACAATCGGAGAGTCGGGCGGATAAATCACGGGCAGATTTGGCGAGTAAGGTATGTAAACTTTTTGGCAACCGATTGTAATTTCTCCCTCGACGTTCAGCGCGACGCCCGCGTATGGCTTAAGTAAAACGTCGTCAGGCAACGCGGGATAAATTTTTATCTGACCTTCGACAAATTGCCCCGTCGACGCCCGCAAATTCACGAGCGCATTGTCAGGCTTCGGCAAATCAATTTTGGTTTCGCCGTAATCATCAATCGCCACGCCCGCAAAAATCCGCGGATAATTTTTTCGTTCGTCCTTCCACACGGAAGGCGCGTCTTCATCACCGCCGGGGCTGTCCTCGATGTCAATCAAAAATTTCAAGCCCAAATGCGCGGGCTTTTCCGTCTCCAAAAATTCAATAATGCCGTTAAAGCCGTCCTCGGTCATGTAATTGGCGCAGAGCCAAATAAAGCCGGGGTCGCCCTCGAAAAGGTAAGTCTCCAGCCCGTAATAATCTTTTATCGCCTGCTCCAAAATTTTCGGATTCAGCGGGCGGTGAACAGCAGCTTTGATACCCAAGCGCGCGCGCCGTTGCTCCAAAGTCAAATCGGGTCGCGGCTCCAAAGAATATTTGTGTTCTTGCGTCTCAATGCCCCAATCAACCG
>CAMNFC010000109.1 GCA_946536925.1 uncultured Selenomonadales bacterium
CGGAAAAATTTTTGTCGCCGGAAATTTCTATCGCCACGCAAGCCGCGCTCGGCTCCGATATCGCCATGGCCTTCGACGAATGCATACCTTATCCCGCCGATTACAATTACGCAAAAATTTCCACGGAGAGGACGCATCGTTGGGCTCAGAGAAGTTTGAACGCGGCAACCAATCCCAAGCAAGGAATTTTCGGGATCGTCCAGGGCGGCATGTACGAAGATTTGCGCGAAGAGAGTTCAAAAGTTATCGGCTCGATGGATTTTGCCGGCTGTGCGATCGGCGGCTTGAGCGTGGGCGAACCGAGAGAGCTGATGTATAAAATGTTGGAGATTTCCACGCGGCACCTGCCCGAAAACAAAGCGCGATATCTCATGGGCGTGGGCACCCCCGATCATCTGATTGAAGGCGTTCTGCGCGGCGTGGATATGTTCGATTGTGTTTTTCCAACGCGCGTGGCTCGGAACGGAATGGCCATGGTTTCTCCTGAAACTTCTCCGCGCGGCCGGCTCGTCATGAAAAATTCCGAGTTCACGGAAGATTTTTCGCCGCTGGAAAATCACTGCGACTGCTACGCCTGCCGAAATAAATTCACCCGCGCTTATATCCGTCACCTCGTCCGCACGAACGAAATTTTCGGCCTGAGACTTCTGGCTCTGCACAATCTGCGTTATCTGCAAAGGCTCACGGCTCAAATGCGCGAGGCGATTTTGGCTGACGAATTCGGCGCGTTCCGAAAAAATTTTTTCAAGCTTTATGAAGGAGGAAAATTTTTAAATGGATGAAATGACAGCGAACCTGGCGAGCTTCATGCCGATAATTTTGATGGTGCTGATTTTTTATTTCCTGCTCTATCGCCCGCAAAAAAAAGCTCAAGAGGCACGCACGCAAATGTTAAACGCTTTGAAGGTCGGCAACAGAGTTATAACCGTCGGCGGGATTTTCGGCACGATTGTCAGCCTGGGCGATGAAGTCGTCCGATTGAAGATTGCCGAAAACGTAGAGATCGAAGTTGCCAGAAGCGCGATTAACGGCGTCGACGACGGGAAAAATGCTGCGGCTTAAAGCTCAGAAAAAAATTTTGCGGCGAGAATTTTTGCTCAAGCGGGCGACTCTTTCACCTGACGAACGAAATCGAAAAAGTCACGAGCTGATAAAAAATTTTTTGGCGACAGAAATTTTCCGCGCGTCGAAAATCATCATGGCCTACGCCTCGACGCTCGAAGAAATTCAGCTGGACGAACTTTTTGCTGCGTGCTTCGCCGAAGAAAAAATTTTGACGATCCCGTTCATCGTCGGCAAAGGTGAGATGTGCGCCGTTCAAGTCCCGAACTTCGACGCGCTGGAAATTGGAGCCTTCAACATAAGAACCGTCAAGCCCGCGAGCCGAAAATTTATCGCGCCCGAAAAAATCGATTGCGTCATCGTCCCCGGTGTTGCCTTCGACAAAAGCGGCGGCCGGCTGGGTTTGGGCGGAGGATTTTACGACAGATTTTTGCCGCACGTCGTCAACGCAAAAAAAATCGCGCTGGCTTATGATTTTCAGCTCGTCGAAAGTTTGCCGCTCGAATCTCACGACGCAAAAGTTGATTTGATTCTCACGGCTTGAAAAAATTTTTTGAGAGGAGTTTTTCTCATGAGGTTTACTAAAATTTTTTTCGGCGTAATTTTCGCGCTGATTTTGTTCGTGACGCCGGCCGCCGCTCAAAAATCCGTCGCGCCCGATGATCCTTCGGGCTTCGTCGTCCTGGGCGAATTCATTCCCGACATCATCCAGGAGATCCGCTACTACTCGACGTATAATTTTGTCGGCGAGCGAATCGACGGCTACGAAATGCCCTGCGCGCTGATGACTCGCGAGGCCGCCGAAGCTTTGAAAAAAGTTTCCGACGACGTGATGAAGATGGGCTATCGTTTAAAAATTTACGACGCTTACCGCCCGCAAAAAGCCGTCGATCATTTTGTTCGTTGGGCGAAGGACACAAAAGATGTTCGCATGAAAAAATATTTTTATCCCGAAATCGGCAAGGAGCGTCTCTTCCCCGAAGATTACATCATGGAAAAATCCGGGCACTCGCGCGGCTCCACCGTCGACCTGACGCTTTTTGACATGAAGACCGGCAAGGAAGTTGACATGGGCGGCACGTTCGATTACTTCGGCGAGCTCTCTCACCCCGATTACAAAAAAATTACAAAGCAACAGTACAAGAACAGAATGATTTTGCGCGACGCAATGGTCAAGCACGGCTTCAAGCCGCTTTATTCGGAGTGGTGGCACTTCACGCTAAAAGACGAGCCGTACCCCGACACGTACTTCACTTTCCCCGTGAACATGCTCAAAAAATAATCAGACACTTGACAAAATTTTTACCGCGGAGTATATTACGCCGCGGTTTTTGATTGGTTAATTTCATGACAGTTTCAGCCGCGTGTGCGATAATTTCCAACACGCGTGTAAAAAAAATTTTTTTGTGTTGCTTGAAAGGGGGAAGGCTGCTCCGAAGCAAAGAGGCGACCCGCTCGGTCGTCCTGCTTGGGCGCGACTTTGGCGTTGCGTATGCGGCGGAATGATGAAGCGAAAAATATTCGAGACCATTAGAAAGATCAGAAAAAAATTTGTGCTCATTCTTTTACCGGCGACTTTGGCGGCGATAAACGCGGGCTTCACCGACCAGGAAAATTTGCCCGTGCCCCAAGAAATTCAAGCCGAAGAGACGAGCGCAACTCCGACAGCGATTGCAGTTGATGAAAACGGAAAAATTAAAGTCAGCGAGGACGACGAATTGCCCCGCGCGTTTGCCGACGTCGTAATTGAATCTGCCGGCAAAAATCCCGGCGCGACGGTCGACGAACCGTTTGCTCCGCCCGAAAAAATTTCTCCGCCCGAAAATTTCGTCGAGACTCCGCAAGGCTCTCTGGCTTACACAAAAGTTTTCGGCATGGAAGCCACGGCGTATTTGCCGACCGACGGCTCGTCCGAAGGTTTGACGGCCATGGGCATTCCCGCGCGCTACGGCATCGTGGCGGTCGACCCCGACGTCATCCCGCTGGGCTCCAAAGTTTACATTCCCGGCTACGGCACGGCTCTTGCGGCGGACACCGGCGGCGCGATTTACGGCTACAAAATCGATCTGTGTATGGAAGATTATTATCAGGCTATGGACTTCGGCCGACGCACCGTCACCGTTTTCGTTTTGAAATAAAATTTACATTCGACATAAAATTTCAATCAAAATCGGGCGCGGCCACGAATGCGGTTGATTGCTTCGACCAACTGTTCCAAAGTTTTGTGCGTGTAAGTGGCGCAAGTGAGCAAATATTCATTGGCGGGCAGATCCCTCGACCGGCGGAAAAATTTT
>CAMNFC010000110.1 GCA_946536925.1 uncultured Selenomonadales bacterium
CGCCGCCAGATTTTTTTTGGAATTTCTTCGCGGCGATTACACGAGCCAAGTCGTCGGGATTTTGAAGTCCGCGCAAGTCACAGCCGTCGTTGCGTTCGCTGTTGCCGCAGGAATTTTTATTTTCTTGAGCAGACGGACGCGCGGCAAATAATTTACAATTTTTTTTCTTGACGTTATAATTTTACCAGCTGTGAGTGTAGCCGACGGAAAAGCCCAGCGTGTTGTAGCCGGGATTGTGACTGCGCAGGCCGTTGGAAAAGTGACTGATCGAGTAGCCCAAGCTGATTGAATCGGTTTCGCGGAACTGCCACGTGAGGCGCGGCCCCAATCGCCACAAAAATCCGTAGGCGCGTCCGTCATAGGGATGGGCTTTGTTGTAAAACATCAGCGAGCCGGAAAAATCCAACGAGCCGTGAAGTTTGCCGGAAAGTTTTTTGTCCAAACGCATCATGAACGCCGGGCCGAGCCCTACGCCTTGGCTGTCGTGGTGAACACCGCCGTCCTTAATCGGATTTGTATAACCCAGCGCACGAGTGAAAGTCAGCCCGCGCCAATAACTCAGGACACCGTTGTCCGTGACCTTCTCGAAGAAGTGGACGTTATAATTGTTGACGTGGCGTTGACTGAACGCGCTGCCCGAAAGATATTCGATTTGAATTTCGTTGGCGTCGTTAAAAATTTTTTCGTCGGAAATTTTTTCTTCGGCACACGCCACGCCGCTAATCATCAAGCTGACTGCAATTATCGATAAAAATTTTTTCATTCGTTGCCGCCTCCAAAAGTTTTTCGGAAAGTTTATCGCAACGAAAATTTTTTGGCAATGTGAATTTTTTTGAGGTGATACTTTGAAGATTTTGTTGACCAACGACGACGGGATAAACGGCGCGGGACTTTGGGCTTTGGCCGAAGCTTTGAAAGTTCGCGGGCACGAAGCGACGATCGCCGCACCCTTCACGCAGCAAAGCGGAATGTCTCACGCGCTGACTTTCATTCGCGAGGTCGAATACAAACGCTTCGACAACCCCGACTGCGAGGCCTGGATTTTTGACGGGACGCCGACCGATTGCGTGAAAATTTTTTTGGAAGGAATGAGCGACAAAAATTTCGACGCGGTCATCTCCGGCATAAACGACGGCGCGAACCTGGCGACGGATATTTTATATTCGGGAACTGTCGGTGCGGCCTTGGAAGGTTTTCTTCACGCTTTGCCCGCGCTGGCTGTCTCGCTGAATAAAAATTCGGAAATTTCTTTTGCGGAATCGGCCAAGGCGACCGTCGATTATCTGGAAAAAATTTTGGCCGTCAAGCACGAGCCGTTCCTCCACAATCTCAACTTCCCGAAAAAATTTCACGCGAACAAAATCGAATTCGTGAGCACGCGCCCCGGTCAACGCGACTACATCAACGCTTTCACCAGCCGAACGGACGAGGCCGGCCGCGCATATTTTAAAATCGGCGGGACGATTGTCGACCTGGACGCCGGCGAAGGCACCGACATTCACGCGACGGAAAGCGGCTTCGTCTCGGTCACGCCGCTCGATTTCGACGCAGCTGATCATCGGGCGATTGTCGAGCTTCAAAAAATTTTCAGAGGTTAAGCATGGACGATCATACTTGGAGGATGAGACTTGCCGCGAGGCGCAGGCGTCGTCGGCGCGAAAGATTGTTCGTGCTGACGCTTTTTGTCATGGCAATCACCGCCGTGTTTTTATATTTTTCCGTCTACACCAAAACGCCCGAATTCGCCATGCAAGAAATGGTTGCGGCATATCGTGCGGGCGACGCAGACACTTTCCGCCGCCACGTCGACTTGAACTCGATAACTCTTGCGGCTTACGACGACTTGACGAGCGATCTCTTCAAATACGACACGCAGCTTTCCGAACGCGAGCGAAGTCTCTTTGAAAATTTTTACGTGCTGATTCGTCGGCAGATGTGCAACGGAGCCGTCAAAGTCCTCAACAATTACATCGACACGCGCGAATGGATTTTGCCCGGCGGAATTTTGAAAGGTCGCCAGCTGGGAATCGACTACGATCTTTTGCTCGACCGCAGTTTGATTCGGCACACGTCGCTGATTGATTTGGAGAGCGTGGAAAATCGGGGCGAGGCAGTCACCGCGACTTTCAGCGTCGTCGAAGATTATTCGCAGGTGCCCTTCGCCCTCAAAGTCACGCTGAAAGATTTGGCCAACGACGGCTTCAACATCGGCGGCAACGAGTTTGAAATTTTCGGCAAGAAGATAAAGTTCCCTGGCTTCACGTTCAATCTGGGCGGCAGCGATTGGAAAGTCGTCAGCGTGGACAACTATCGCGGCTACCTCGACGCGGTCTCGCCGCTCCTGCGACAAAATTTGGCCGAATACATCGACGCCACGGCCGAAATCGTCGAGCGTTACAATTATGAGTTCGCCGCGCAGCAAAATAATTTTATCTCCATGGGAAAATCTCCGTACGGGATAATGTTCGCCAACCAGCGCGCGGAAGTTACAAATTACGTGACGAACACGATCATTCCCACGCTTGAAAATCGCCAGACCGAGCTCGATCAAGTTCCCGTGCCCGAAGGCGCACAATTTTTGGCGAACCTGCGGCAAGAGTCCACGCGCGTGACAATTTTGGCTTGGCAATCGTACGTCAAAGGAATCACGGAGAACAGCGCGGCTGATTTGGACACGGCGGAGAGTTTGCACAAGCAGGAGCTCGCGCTCGACCAGCGGATTGAAGAAATCGTTCACAACTCGGCCGTCACCAGAAACGTCCCTGAATTGCCTTGAGCAAAAAAAATTTCCCGTCGAAAAACTCGGCGGGATTTTTTGTTGCGGAAAATTTTTATTCGATGATGTAAGCCTTGAGAATTTCTCCGTAGTAAGCGACGTGCGGCTCGGAGTGCGCGGTGTTCGGCACGTAAAATTTTCCGAACTTGTCGGCGATGTCTTTAATCGGCTGCTCTAGGCTGAAAACGACGCGGCATTCCAAAGTCAGCGGAAATTCTTTTATCGCGGGCGGACGAACGATATCTGCTTCGACGAGATGAACGCCGGCTTGCGCGAGTTTGTCCGTGTCGCGACCGCTGCGGCTGCCGCAAATCCCGACGGCTTTTTTGACTTCTTTGGAAAAATTTTCGCCGTAAGGTGCGCAAACAGTGAATTCGCCCGTGCGCTCAATCAAATCGTAAGTGAAACGGCTCGTGCGGACGT
>CAMNFC010000111.1 GCA_946536925.1 uncultured Selenomonadales bacterium
GGAAAAATCGCCAAGAATTCTCTCGGCGATTTGTTGCCCGCGAAATTAATTCCGCCGGTGCTCGACCTGGCATACTTGCCCGAAGAAAA
This sequence comes from uncultured Selenomonadales bacterium, assembly GCA_946536925.1. Taxonomy (GTDB): domain Bacteria; phylum Bacillota; class Negativicutes; order Selenomonadales; family Selenomonadaceae; genus Quinella. Next base: position 90 of record CAMNFC010000111.1, read on the forward strand.
ACGCGTGGACGAAATCACTGCGGCTGAACGGCGGCGGCTCGCAAAAATTTTGCAAAGCTTGCCGCTGACGATAACCGCGACGCGCCCGATATCCGAGGCGATTGTGACTTCGGGCGGCGTCGACGTGAAAGAACTCGACCCGCGCACGATGCGTTCAAAGCTCGTGGAAAATTTATTCGTCGTCGGCGAGGTGACGGACGTGGACGGATTCACGGGCGGTTTCAATCTTCAGGCGGCGTGGGCGATGGGCAACGCGGCGGGCAGAGGAGTTAGGAGTTAGGAGTTGGAAGTTGGAAGCTCGGCTCCTAATTTTTTTGAACGAAAAGTTTCGTCGGCAATCCGCAAGTCTTGAGCCACTCGGTGACGGCGGCGGTGTTGTCGCCGAAGTTCAAATCTTTCTCGACGCGAACTTTCGTAATGCCGAATCTTTTCACGAAATCATTCAGCGCGTCTAAATCTTTAAACGCAAAGTTTGCGCCCGAAAAATCTTCTCGGCAAATGAATTTCCCGCCCTCTTTGGGCAGTAAAAAATAAAGCGCGCTCTTTTTTATTTTCTGCTTGAAGAAATTTACCAAAGATTCTTGAGCGGCTCTGTCACGAGTGGAAGACACGACCAAAAATTTTTTCGGGAACTTTTGTCGAATCGGTTCAAGAATCGCTTGAAGATTTTTGGAGAAGATGGCACCGGTTTTTTTGACGCTCGCCTTGCGAAATTCCGTTTCGTCTTGCGCAAAATATTTTTTCAGGACGGCCGGCCAATCGTTGCTCTTGGCAAGCTCGGCGAAAAATTTTTTGCGGCGCGAGTCGGCAACCGTGGGCATGATGAACAATTTATTGTTCCTGACAGCGTCGGCGAATCGGACGGGCTTCGTCTTCAAGTTCATCCGCTCAAAAAAATTTCTGCCTTTGTCCGTGTGAATGAACACGACCGACACGCCGCGCGTGTCGAACATTTCCGGGGCAAAATCGGGAATGCCCCACGCGTCGCCCAAACTCAAATCGCTTTGCGTGTTCGGATATCTGAATTTGCAGCTTGAACACGACGGGCGCAAAGTCACATTCCGCAAAAAAAGTTTGCCGTAAGGATTGGCGGAGTTCGCGCTCAAGATTCGTTCTTTGTCGGAAAAATTTATGTCGATAAAAGAAAGGCCGCGCCCGCCCCAGCCGTTGCGTTTGCTGCGGAAGGTGACGTAAGTTATCTCGTGCGCGTAACCAACCGCGTCGATGTAACTCTCCCACAGCTTCGGCGAGGGCACTCCGTGACAAACGATTTCAACAGTCAAAAGATTTTCCGGGTCGCCGCCGAGGAAATGTTTCAGAGCGGCGCATTGGCAGGGCGTGCCCGTGAACAAAACTTTCGTCGACTTGAGCGCGCTTTTGACTTGCCGATAAACGTCGCCGATTTTGCTTTGAACATATTTACTGCCGCGAAGATTTTCCAGCTCGTCGAGATTTTTCGCCGAGGTGTGAACCGCGTGCCAATTTTTATCGTAACCCGCGCCGAAGACAATTCCGCCCTCACTCAAAATAATTTCACTCAAAGCCGTGAACACTCCGCCCGACGAAGAGCGGCGCAAAACTTTATCGTTATCGTAAATCGCCGTGAACGTCGGCGGAAGAGCTTCGACGGTTTTCGGCTTAAAGTTGAGCGCGGGGCAGGTCGCGTCGCATTTGCCGCAACGTATGCAAAGTTCGGGGTCAATCTTCGGGTAAGCAAAACCTTCGGCGTCGCGGGTCATGGTTATCGCTTTCTTCGGGCAGATGTTCGCGCAAGCCTCACAGCCGCTGCAGTCGGCGCGCTTGGCGGCAATCATTTCTTCAATCTTCATGTGTTCGTCACCTCCGAGAATTTATTTCCAAAGTGCGTTCGCCAAGAAGTTGAAGGCCTTCTTGCGTTCGAGCGGCAAAACTTCTTCGCGGCGAGTGAAATCAATCTTCAGCGGGTTGTCGAGGTTTATATTCAAAGCCATGTCCGAAACCCTGTCGCTCAAGCCGAACATTTCAAGAAGAGAACCCAAGCGAGAAAATCTGGTCGTGCGCAACTTGCCGACGCGGTAAACGACGAACGGTTTCTTGAATATGTTCGCGAACGCCGTGCCGTGGAAAGAATAAGTGCAAAGTATCGTCGCGTGGTCGAGCAGGTAAATGAATTCTTCAATGCCCGTGATGTAATGCTCAAAATTATTTTTGTCGAGCATGTTTATCACGGGCAAGCCGAGTTTATTGGCGAGCCGATTAACTTGTTCGGGAATGGTGCCGCTGAGGAAGTAAGTCATCAGGTAACCGTTGTCGTAAATTTTTTTGTCCAGCCACGGCGGTCGCTTTGCAATGGCGCGCCACTCATCCGCCGTCAAGAGAAACACGGGGTCGACGACTTGCAACGGCCTTTTGCCCGTGAGTTTTTCCACGAGGTCGCAGCCTTCCTTCTCGCGGACGGATACGTGCGGTATCTCCAAAATTTTTTTCTTATAAGCCCCTTGAACATTCTTTGGCAATTCGGGAATGACGATGCTCGCGGCGTATGCGATTCTCTTTTCGGGCGGCGCAAACTCCAAAAATCTGCCGGGGACACTGAATTCCGGATTCCACACTTGGTCGGAGCCCACGACAAAATAATCGTACTCGTCGGCGAGTTCTTCGAGATACGTGATGTCAAAGCGCGTGACCATGTTTGCGTCATTGAACTGTTTTAATTTATACTCACGGACGCCTCTGAAGACTGCTTGCCTCAAATTTCCTTCCGCCTGCTGTTCGAGTTCAAGCTTGTAAGGATAAAAAGGTTTTGTGGCGGGGTGCCAAAGAACTTCAACGGAGTCCGCGAATTTTTTCAGCGTGCGATACAGCGCGTATTTCTGCAGCATGTTTCCGTAATTGTCATAGACATTCAAGGTCATCATTGCCACTCGCATTTTATCGCCTCCTCAAAAAAATTTTTCGGTTCATGTGATTGTATGATACCTGTTTTTGTCTTTGTGTCAATAACGCAGTTCAAGTCTGGTAAAAGTTTTCGCCGTCTGTTATAATGCGTAAAATTTTTTCGGAGGAAATTTGATGGGAAGAAATATTA
>CAMNFC010000112.1 GCA_946536925.1 uncultured Selenomonadales bacterium
ACGCCCATTCCCCACAACGGCTGCCGTCCGCCCAAACGTCGCAGAGTTTAATTTGGAGGTGCAAATATGGCAATCGACAGAACACCCGCATTGAAACGCTGCCGCGCACTCGGAATTGAACAGGCGGTCATCGGTCGTTCGCGCAAAGTCAGCGAGAAGAAACATCCGCAACAGCGCATGAACCGCAAAGTCAGCGAGTACGGCTTGCAGCTCAAAGAAAAACAAAAAGCAAAATTTATCTACGGCGTGCTTGAGCGTCAGTTCAGAAATTATTACGAGAAGGCAAAGAAGATGCCGGGCGTCACGGGCGAAAATCTTCTCGTGCTGCTCGAACGCCGCTTGGACAATGTCGTCTTCCGCATGGGCTTTTCAAACACGCGCCGCCAAGCTCGTCAATTCGTCCGCCACGGCCACATCACCGTAAACGGCAAGAGAGTCGACATTCCCTCGGCTCTCGTCAAAGTCGGCGACGTCGTCGAAGTTTGCGAGAAAAGCCAGGCCAAAGAAATTTTCAAGGCGATTAAGGAAGTCAACAACGCGCTCGGTGCTCCGCCGTGGATCGATTCAAATCAAGCGAACCTGAAAGGAACCGTCACGCGTTTCCCCACCCGCGAAGACATCACCGACATCCCCGTCAACGAGCAGTCAATCATCGAGTTGTACTCCAGATAAGGAGCGATTAAAGTGATTGACAACGAAAAAAACGAAGGTCAAAGACCGCCCAAGATTGAGATGGTCGAAGTCAGCGACGACGGCTGCTACGGAAAATTTGTTTGCGAACCGCTCGGCCGCGGCTACGGAATCACGGTGGGCAACAGTCTGCGTCGAATGCTCCTGTCGAGTTTGGACGGCGCGGCTGTCACGTCGATTAGGATTGACGGCGTGCTCCACGAATTTTCGACGATACCGGGCGTGCGCGAAGACGTAACCGACATCGTGCTCAACATCAAGCAACTTTGCCTGAAGATCGACGAGGAAAAAAATCAGCCGCCGCAATATTTTGCTCAAGTTTCCACCGCGCCGCCGAGGACTTACACGCTGCGAATCGACGTGGACGTTGAAGAGGAAATGAAAGCCGGCGCACACACGGGCGGTCGCAGAGAAGTCACCGCAGAAGACATCATTTGCGACCCAAGCATCGAAATTTTGAATCCGAACTTGCACATCGCTTGGCTCAACGAAACCGGCAAACTCAAAATGGAAATGACGGCTCGAACCGGCCGCGGCTACGATCAAGCGGAGAAAAATAAAAATCTCGACGACATCATCGGCACGATTCCGATCGACTCGATCTTCTCGCCAATCCTGCGCGTCAACTACAACGTGGAAGACACGCGCGTTGGCAACGAGATGGACTTCGACAAGCTGACGTTGGAAGTTTGGACGAACGGAGCTTTGCGTCCCGAAGAAGCCGTAGCCAAAGCTGCCTCGGTTTTGATTGCGCACATGAAACTTTTCCAGAGCATGGACACCGCCGCCTTTGAGGAGGCCGAAGACGCCGATGACCTTTCTTCAAAAGAGCCGTCCGAAGAAATCGCCTTGACGATGGATAAAAATCTCATGAAGCCGATTGAAGAGCTGGAACTTTCCGTGCGCTCGACAAATTGCTTGAAGCGGGCGGGCATTCACATCGTCGCCGATCTCGTCGACAAGACGGAAGAGGAAATGATGAAGTTCCGCAACCTCGGCCGCAAATCTTTTGAAGAAATCAAACACACAATGACTCAGCTGGGCGTATCGTTCAAACCGTCGCCGAACACCTCGAACGTGAGCTTGATGGATGATTGACGCAGGAAGGAGGAAATTTGATGAGCTACAGAAAACTCGGCAGAAACAGCGGCGCACGCAAGGCCTTGTTCAAATCTTTGTTGAGCGCGCTTTTCCAATATGAACGAATCGAGACGACGGAGGCTCGCGCAAAAGAGCTTCGCAAGTTCGCAGACAAAGTTGTCACTCTTGCCAAACGCGGCGACCTGAGCGCACGCCGTCAAGCAATAAATCTCGTCGCGGACGTCGACGTTGTCCACAAAATTTTTGAGGAGATCCCCGAAAAATACAGCGAACGCGCGGGCGGCTACACCAGAATCTTAAAGATGATGCCCCGCCGTGGAGACGCCGCGCCCATGGTTTTGATTGAGCTGGTTTGAACGGCAATGCGTAAGATACTCGCAAGGCTGGCAAATTTTTTTCAGCGGCAAAACGAGGTCGAGCCGAACGAATTAATCAAAGCACTTGAAAGCGAAGTCGCCAAACAAAAAAATAAGGAGAGCTTCGTCCCGAATTCTTACACGATTTATCTTTGCGAGGAGGACTGCCACCGTTTGAGCGCGGCGCGCCTTCTCAAAGCTTTGCACGAGGCCGTCGAGAGAAAAGTTATCCGCGAAGATTGTTTCATGGAAGGCTCCCTTTCCGTCAAGATAAAAAAGATGACCGCCGACGACAACACGATCGTCATTGTATCGAGCTACGTGCAAGACGGCGAGCAGGCCGAAGACACGATCAATTTGGAAAACGACGTGCTGCCGCAAATGCTCCTGGAAGACGCGGAAGTTTCTGACGACGACAAAACCATCATAGCCAACAAAAATAAAATCGTCGAGACGATGCGCACCGCTCCCACGCGCAAGGTCGAATACAATTTGGCACTGCTGACCGATCACTCCTCGGCGGAAATTGTTTTCGGCGAGCGGCAAATTTATCTCGGACGCAAAGAGACGAACGATTTTGTTGTCGCCGACGAGAGCGCGTCGCGGATTCACGCTTACGTTGCCTACGAACGCCACCGACACGTTCTTTACGACGCGGGCAGTTTAAACGGCACCTTCGTCAACAAAAAATCGATAAGCCGCCACGAGCTCAAAGACGGCGACAAAATTTTAATCGGGCGCACGACGCTCACCTACAAAGTTCTGTAAAAAAAATCCCTCGCGTTTTGCGGGGGAAAATTTTTTTTTCGGCAAAAATTATTTCACGACAATGTTAATCAATTTGTTCGGGACGGCGATGATCTTCAAAACTTTTTTTCCAGCCGTCAGAGAGTCGAAACGCGGCAACGTCGGCGCAAGTTTTTCCAAATCGTTTTTGCTCAGGCCGACGGGAACTTTCACGTGCTCGCGAACTTTGCCGTTAATCTGAACGA
>CAMNFC010000113.1 GCA_946536925.1 uncultured Selenomonadales bacterium
CCGCGTCGCCGAACATTTCACGGTTGATTTTTTCCTCGTCGAAAAATTCTTCGTCATTGGCGGGGCGTTCGACAATCATTCCAGCCGCGACCTCGATTTTCGGTTGCGGGCTGAGGTGCAGATAAAATTTTTTGTAGGGTTCGAGACCGCCGGCCGCGACGAAAATTTTTTCCAGGACGTTGAGATAAATATTTTCTTCGAGATCCGCGCCGCCGGCCAGCCATTTAAAAATTCTTGCGCCGTTTCCGCCGACAAACACGTGCGGAATTTTTTTCTCGCGGTAGTGGCCGTAATCGTGCAAAATTTTCACGAGAGAGCCGAGATAATGAAAAAGCCCGGCCGTCGCGAACTGCGCGGCTTGCAAAACTTTTTTGAGGCGTTCGTTGCCCGTCTTGAATTTCAAATCGGCCAAATATTTTTCGCTGTGTTCGCGCATGTCGGCATCGATGACGGCCTGGCGTTGAAGTTCGTCGCCGAATTTGCCGGAAATTTTTTCGCCCGCGAAGAGTTCGTAATTGTCGTAAATCGGCTTGAAAAGTTGGCGGGCAGCGTAGCGAATCGACGTGTGCCAAACAATTCTGGGAGGTTCGCCGCTGATGACGCTGATGTCGGTCGTGCCCGCGCCGATATCGACGCACAATGCTCCTTGCGCGAAATTTCCGGCCTTGCCGTCGAGCTTGTTGAAGTGATAAGCGGCTGCTTTGCTCTCCGTCCAAAAATTCGGCGAGCCGTCGACAGAATCGCGACAAATTTCTTGGAAGGAAATTTTTTGTGCTTGAGAAAAAGCCGTCGGGTAAGAAAAATTCCATTCGACATCGTTGACGCCGCGACTGAAAGCTTCGGCCGCCGCCTGCAAGCAAATCTGTTTGATGTAGGCCGCAACTTTTCTGCGTTGGCGATCGTCGTCCTGCCACTTCAAGTTCGCGTCGATCTGCGCGGCAAATTTTTCAAAAACGCGCGTGTTCTCCGAGCTCAAAAGAAAAACGTGGCCGTCGATGAGCGGAAGAATTTCTTTCAAGTCGCCGGTGTTGAGCAGGTGGAAAATGCTCAGGAAAGATCCGTCAGCCCGCGCGGGAATTTTCGACGGAATGAAGTGCCGATAAGTTTGAGCGCGTGCGCCGCCGCTTGTCGTGACTTGAAATAAATGCGGCTCGAAGTTGAGCGGTTGCGGAGGATTTTCGTTTTCCGCGAAAAAAACCATAGTCGAGCTCGTGCCGAAATCCACGCCAATTTTCCAGCGCAAATCCGCGTTGCCGTCGACGAGTTTTGGTTTGTTCAAAAGAATTGCGCCGACCTCGAATGGAGCGCGGCTCATGTACGGCGGCGGATTGTACGTGCAAATTAAAATTTCGGGAAAATTTTCCAGTCGCGCGGTGAATCGATTGCCGAAAAAATTTCCGTCGTGTCCGAACGGCGCGACAAAATAAATATCGTTGGCGGGAGTTTCGTCATCGGCCTGAAAATTTTCGTAGTGGAGAAAATAATTTTTCCAACCGGCGCGGCGGAAGTTCGGATAAATTTCGACGACGGGGACTTCGCGGTCGATGTAAATCAAATCGCGCTTGGGATAAGTTTTCGTCCAACAGAAATTTTTTCCGCCGCCGTCCGTGCCGCTGAGCGGGAAGTTGAAGTGCAGATAAAAATTTTCCGCGTCGTCGGAAATTGAAAGTCGCGAAGAAATTTCTTCCGCCGAAAAGATTTCCAAAAGTTCGCGCTTGAGCGGCAAAATCGGCGTCAAATCTTTTTCGACGAGAGAATCCGCGCCGTGGAGTTTGGGCGAGTTCGGGAAAGCGTTTGCGGGTTCGACGACGGCCATGCGCTCGTGAAAAAAATCTTCGGGCGTGCGGAACTGTGCGCCGTTCAAAGTCACGCGGCCGATTTTTTTTCTGTCGGAAAGTTTTTCGGCGGAAATTTCGTTCGCGCTGATACCTTGCCACACGACCAGGCGGGAAGAATCGACGCCCTCGAAGCGCGCAAAATCTCTGACGAGTTCGGGGGAAATCAACAGCAAATTTTTTTTGTCGTTGAGCAGACGAACGGCCGAATCCTCGAAACGCGGCTCGCGGCCTTTAATCGTGTCGTCAAGCAGTCGGGCAAGTCCTGAGTGCAAATTCAAATTCGACGGGACAAACTCGAAACTTACGGAGGAAGTCTGAGCGTTGGCAACGTCGCGTTCGTAATCGGCCAGGCATTTCAAAAGCGCGTTGGAAATTTCTTTTGCCTTGCCGCCGAATTTTTCCAGCCGCTGAATTTTCCCGTAAAGATTTTCCAGCCAAACTTTGAGCGCGGCCAGCTCGACGGACGACAAAAAATTTATCGGGTCGGTCAAAGTTTTTTGGTTCGCGCTCCACGGCGTGAAAATTTTTCTGTCGAAAATGTTTTCATAATCCGCGGCGGCCGTCACCAAAGTTGTCGGCGAAGTCAGCGCGAGCGGTCGCCCGTTGAAAAAAATTATGTACACGTCGGTCAGCCACGCGTCGGGATTTCCCGTGAGCGATTCTTTCGGCGCGAACGATTTTAAAATTTTCGCCAGATCCGAATTGTCTTCGAGCAGATTGACTTGCTCGGCTTTGAGGTCGAGACGTTTTATTTCTTTGAGCGCGAACATCGCCAGTAACGCCCGCCACTCGCCGCGAACTTTTTCGTGCAAGCCCGTGACAAATTGTTTTTTCGGTTCCAAATCGAACAGTGCCATCTTGAAGAGCAGCGGCCGCGCCCAAATGTCGGGTATCGAGTCGACCGAGCCCATATCTTTTATCGAGTCGCCGCAATCCAAACTGTTCGACAAGCCCTGCAAAAAATTTATGTCCGCTTCCTTCCAAATGCCGGCTTGGTCTTTGAGAATTTTTGAAACGTCCTCGTTGACTTTGGGCAGCATCGGGAAATATGAATTCGCCATGTGATTACCTCCAAAAAATTTTCCGCACCGATTATATCAGAAAATTTCCGCGCAGGAAAAATTTTTCGCACGCAGAAATTTTCCCTCAAGGAGACTGACTATAAAGAGTCAAGCAAAATCTAAAAAAGATTCGCCGGTTCTTTG
>CAMNFC010000114.1 GCA_946536925.1 uncultured Selenomonadales bacterium
ATATCGACATCAGAACTTACCGCGTGATTTACGACGCGATTCACGACGTGCAGGATGCCATGAGCGGTTTGCTCGCTCCAAAGTTCAAAGAAGTCATTCAAGGGCGCGTGGAGATTCGCAAGGTCATGAAATTCTCCAAAGCTCTCGTCGCCGGCTCTTACGTGCTGGAAGGAAAAATTTTCAACAACAGCAAGATTCGTATCCTGCGCGACAACATTGAAATGTTTGACGGGGAAATTGATTCGCTCCGCCGCTTCAAGGACGAGGTCAAGGAAGTTGCCGCGGGTTACGAGTGCGGCATTTCGATTGTCGATTACCGCGACTTCCGCGAGGGCGACATAATCGAGGCTTACACCATGGAAGAGATTCAAACTTCGATTGAGGATGTCAATCGCGCGGAGTAGTGTTTCTGTTTTGAGGTGATTTCATGGAGAAAATTGATGCAGTACTCGTAACACCGGACAAAGCTTCTTTGGAAAGCCTCGTGAAAAATTTAAATCCCGACGCAGTAAATTTGGATGTCGCGGTAACGAATGTATCGAAGAAAGATTTTTTTGCCTGCGGAAAATGGAAAATTACGTTGGCACCTTTCACCTTAATCACGCCGATAATCGCGCGGCGCAAGAATTTTTTTTGGCTCCTTGGCGGAACAAAGGACACGCGCGAACTGCTGAAGCTGAAAAAATTTTTGGCGGCAAACGGCGCGGAGGAAGAAAAAATCATCAACCTTGATGTCCCTTCGCCGCTGTCGGGAACATGGCTCGCAAACGTTCGACACGTAGAAAAATTTGGCGCAGATTTTTTTGCGACGGGCGACGAGCACATGCGCGACAATTTGAATTTGAACTTTCTGCCTTGTGTGCACGAGGAAAAATTTTTCAATCGGGGCGGCGCGATTCTGGCTGACGACTTTCAAGATTTGCGGCAGAGTTATTTGACTGCCAAACACATTTTCGCGCACGTCAAACGCGGCACGATTAAATTCGTCCTCATCGGTCTGACGCCGGATTCTTTTCTCTACGACAACTCAAAGGATTTTGTTAATTGCTCAAAAAATCTCCAATACCTTTCCTTGACAAATTCCGCCGAGGAAAATCCGTGGCAAAATTTGTTTGGCGACAAACTCACAAAAACGCTGCCGCAAGCAGATTTGAATTTTGACGGCATAAAAAAATCGACGCCCGCAAATTTTTCCGCAAAGTCGATTACAGATTGGGAAGACGACAAAATTTCTTCGGCGGAGTTCGTTGAAGAAAATATCCAAATCCTCAAAGCTTACATTGAACTTTGCCGTGACAACGACGCCGAGCCCGTCGGCGTGATTTTCCCCGTCGCGCCTGCCGCCCGAAAATTTTTTAACTCGGAACTCTTGAGCAACTTCCGCGAAACGATTCATCAGCTGGAGGAAAATGACGACTTCGTTTGCGCGGATATGTTCGAACTCAATCTCGGCTACAATTATTTCTGTGACATGACGCGCCTGAATGAACGAGGCAGGAAGGTCGCGAATGTTTTTCTTGCGCTGAACCTCTGCAAGAACAAACTCATTCCCGTGGAAAGTTTCTGCGATATGACCTACGAATATCTCAACTCATTGTCAAACATTGTTTCGGAAGATGAATACAATGCTTTGATGGAGCAGGTCTTCGAGGCCTCCGCGCAACTGATTCGCCGCAAGGAAAAAATTAAAGTCGCTTTCGTGCTGTATGATTCGTCGATGTGGTGCGGTGACGAATTATATAATTTCTTTGCCAATGACTCGCGCTTTGAGCCGAAAGTTTTTCTTTGCCTTCGTCACGTCGTAAATGACGAACACGTAACAAGAGATTTTCTTAAAGGCTCCGAACTGCTCAAATCTCACGGTCTCAATGTCGTCGATGTAAAAAATTTGTATGCAGCCCTTCCCACGCAGGATGTGGTCATTCTTCTTACACCTTATGCTTCGCGAGTGGCGACAGCCTTTCGTCCCGAACAAATGACGGCAAAGACTTTGTTGACGCATATTCCACACTCGTTCGACATATCTTTGCGCAGTGACAAATACTATAACCTGACGATTTTTCGCGCGGGTTGGAAAATCTTTTTCTCTTCGGTTATCGGGCGCGAAGTGTACGCCAATCATAATCCTGCCATGAGGCCGCGCAGCTTTTTCAGCGGATACCCGCGGACAGACATTTTCTTCAACAAAAATTCCAAATTTGCTTTCGATTGGAAGATGACTCGCCCCGACGCAAAGAAAATTATTTGGGCACCACATCACTCCGTAACAGAAGACACAATAAAGTATTCGACTTTTCGCTGGAACTATGAGTTTATGTATGAGTTCGCCAAAGCTCATCCTGAAATTTCTTGGGTTGTCAAGCCGCACCCAGATTTGTCTTTCCGAACGGTGCAAGGAAAAATTTTTCCGTCGGTCGAAGCCTTTGAAAAATATCTGCAAAAGTGGAACGACTTGCCCAACGCTAAAGTTTACACGGGTGCTTATTATCAGGCACTGTTCGCCACGAGCGACGGCATGATTCACGACAGCGGCTCTTTCATTGCCGAATATCAATTTGTGGATAAGCCGATGATTTTTTTGACCCGCAAAGAATCACTCTTCAACGACTTGGGCAACACGATATTAAAAGAGGCCTCTTACCTTGTCGACGGAAAAGATTTGGACGCAATCGCCGCGACAATCCAAAAAGTTTTCATTGAGGGCAACGACGATAAAGCTGCCGCGCGCAAAGAAGTTTTTGAAAAATATCTCAACTATCCTAAATACAACGGACTGGTGGCAAGTGAATTCATTTACAAAAGCATTGCCGACGAATTGACTAAAGATTAAGGGGCAAAGTCTCGGAGCCCCGATAAGGAAGTGAAAAATTTTGATTACGTTTATAATCGGTCTGGTGATTCTGTTCGTGGGCGCAGCGATTTACGGCTCCATCTGCGAACGCGTGATGAAACCGAGTGCCTCATTTCAGACGCCCGCGATTAAACTTAGTGACGGCG
>CAMNFC010000115.1 GCA_946536925.1 uncultured Selenomonadales bacterium
CTCATAATACACTTACTATATCACTTTTTACCCTTTATGAACACCTGTTCTAAGTTTTAAAGGAAGTGATGACGTGTCAAATTTAACGCGCAGAGATTTCATCAAGACGGCGACGCTGGCTGCGTTGGCAATGGCCGTTCCCGTTGAAGTTTTCGCGGCGGAAAAAAGCAAAGCCGATCTCGTCGTCTACGGAAAAATTTTTACGTCGGAAAAAAATCAGATTGTCGAGGCGTTCGCGGTCAAGGACGGAAAATTCGTTTACGTCGGGAACAAAGCGGGCGTCAAAAATTTTATCAAACGCGGCAAGACGGAAGTCATCGATTACAGCGGCAAAGGATTGGTCATGCCCGGCTGCGGCAACGGTCACGCGCATTATCTTTCCGCTTATGCCGTTCAAACAATCGGGACGATGATCGACTATGATGATGACGTTGAAAAATTTTTAAAGGAAATCGTTCCCTCCACCGTCAAGAAGGCTCGCGAATCCGGCGCGAAAGTTGTTTACGGCATGGGCTGGGAGTATGAAAGATTTAAAAAAAATATGCCCACTCGTCAAGATTTGGATAAAATTTGCAACGATATTCCCATGTTCTTTGGGGACGAAGAAAATCACAAGTCTTTGGTCAACACGCTTCTTCTCGTCAAGGCGGGCATTATGACGGAAGACGGCAAAGTTCTCAAAAAGAACGATGACATTCGCGGCGGCGAAATCGTTTTCGGCTCCGACGGCAAGCCAACCGGTTTGCTCAAGGAACAGGCCTCAACCTATGTGCGCTCCTTCCTGGACAACGACAGCCTCTTTACGGTCGACACGGCAAAAGAAACCTTGTCAAAAGTTCAAGAGCAGTTGTTGTCTGAAGGCTACACGATGTATCTTGACGGCTACTCAACTTATTTTTTCAACGACGTTTATTACCGCGCGGCTCAACAATTCGACAGGGCGGGCAACATGAAATTTGTTTTCGGCACAACCTGCGAGATTGACAGTTGGATGAACGTCGACGAGAAATTGGAAAAAGCCCTCGACGTTCAAAAATATTCTTCCGAGCATTTGAAACCGAATTGGATAAAACTTTTCATGGACGGGACGGTTGAAAGCGGCACGGGCTTTATCGACCCGCTTTATCCCGACGGTCATCAAGGCATTGTCAATTGGACGGAAGAAGAAATCATCGACATAACCCGCAAAGCCAACGCAAAAGGTTTGGTCATGCACATTCACGCGCTGGGCAACGCGGGCGTCAATCGCGTCGTCAATGCCTACATCAAAGGCGGCAAGCCCGAAATGCGCAACACGGTCGTCCACCTGCGCAACGTCAATCAGCCCGATTATAAACGCATGGCGGAAAATAATATTTACGTCACCTCCGGAATGATTTGGCACCACGCCTCCAAAGAACAGGCCGAGGAATATAAAATCACGCTTCCCGCGAGCATGGCGGACAAAGGCTATCCGATGAAGTCGTTCTTCGATAACGGCATTCCCGTGTCTTTCCACACGGATTATCCCGCGCTCTCCAACAGCCCCGACGATCCGTTCGGAATTATTGAAATTGCGTTGACGGGTCAATGTTATATGGAAATCGGCGATCCTTGGTGGACGGAAGAACTCATCACACGCGAACAAGCTCTCAACGCTTTGACAATCGCCGTCGCAAAGCAAATGTTCCTCGAACACGAGCGCGGCAGCATCAAAGCGGGAAAATTCGCTGACTTCCTCCTCGTCAACAAAGATATTTTGGATTGTCCCGTAAAAGAAATTCATACGGCAAAACCCGCCGCGACTTACTTCGAAGGCAAAAAAGTTTTCTCCATGTAAATCAAAAAAATTTTCTCCCCGCTCACAGGCGAGGAGATTTTTTGTTGCGGAAAAATTTTTCAGTCGACGCAGGGGAAAACGGGCGAATCAAAATATTTCCCGACGATTTTAACCGCGCAATAATCGCCGCACATGGAGCAGGCCGTCTCGCCGATTTTATTTCGTGCGCCGCGTTTTTTCTTGGCAAGTGCGGGATCAATCGCCAAATTAATTTGTTCGTCCCAATCCAAAATTTTTCTGGCGCGAGCCATCTTCAAATCCCAATCGCGGGCACCTTTGACGCCTTTGACCAAATCGGCGGCGTGCGCGGCAATCCTGCTGACAATCACCCCGTCGTGGACGTCCTCAATCGTCGGCAAGCAAAGATGTTCGGCGGGCGTGACGTAGCACAGAAAATCCGCGCCGCTTATCGCAGCCAAAGTTCCGCCGATAGCCGCGGTGATGTGGTCGTAGCCGGGCGCAACGTCCGTGACGAGAGGGCCGAGAACATAAAACGGAGCGTTCCGACAAATTCTCTTCTCAAGTTTCATGTTCGCTTCGATTTGATCGTAAGGCACGTGGCCGGGGCCTTCCACCATGACTTGGACGCCGCGTTTCCATGCACGGTCGACCAGATCGCCCAAAGTTATCAGCTCGGTCAGTTGCGCACGATCGGTCGCGTCGGCGATACAACCGGGTCTCATTCCGTCGCCAAGGCTTATCGTCACGTCGTATTTGGCGCAAATGTCCAAGATGTCGTCGTAGCGTTTGTAAAGCGGATTTTCTTTCTCGTTGTGAAGAATCCAGCCGGCGATGAAACTTCCGCCGCGACTGACGATATCCATTTCCCTTTTCTGCGTCCGAAGTTTTTCAATCGCCGCACGAGTCACGCCGCAATGGAGCGTCATAAAGTCCGCGCCGTCTTTTGCTTGAGCTTCAATCGTTCGGAGCAAATCGTCTTCGGTCATGGCGACAATCGCGCCGTGATTTTTAATCGCCTCGACTGTCGCCTGATAAATCGGAACCGTGCCGACCATAATCGTCGAGTGAGCGATAATTTTTTTCCGCGAAAGGTCGATGTTGTTGCCCGTGCTCAAATCCATGACGGAATCCGCGCCGCATTTAATCGCCTCGTCCAATTTCAAAAGTTCGGGC
>CAMNFC010000116.1 GCA_946536925.1 uncultured Selenomonadales bacterium
ATTTTTAAATCTTCCCACGAGCCGACGCGCCGCAGATTAAATTTTTTTCCAAGCTGTGTGTTTTCGGGGTGGAAGGGGAAAAGCATCATCGCGACGAAGCCGCCCGTCTCGTCTTGAAGTTCGCGGAGTTTCAGCAGGTGGTCGACGCGCTCTTCAATCGTCTCAATGTGGCCGTACATCATCGAAGCGTTCGTCCTCAAGCCGAGTTTGTGCGCCGTCCTCATGACTTCGAGCCATTCGTCCGCCGAACATTTTTTCGGGCAAATAATTTCGCGGACGCGGTCGGACAAAATTTCTGCGCCGCCGCCCGCCAAAGATGTCACGCCCGCTTGAATCAAATCGCTCAAGACTTCCGAAAAATTTTTCCCGCTGAGTCGGCTGAAGTTGACGATTTCGACGGGAGTGAACGCGTTAATCCCGACGTGCGGCAAAATTTTTTTCACGAGCTTGACGGCCTCGACGTAGTACGAAAAATTTTTTTCGGGGTGCAATGAACTGACGATGTGAATTTCTTTGACGTGAGCCGAAGAACGCAAAATTTTTTCCACGTCGGAAAGTTCGAGCGTGAAAGCGCGATTCGAGCCGCTCCGACATTGATAGGCGCACAGCGGACAGTTCGCGCTACAAACGTTCGTCAAATTTATGTGGCGGTTCATGACGTAAAAAATTTTTTGGCCGCTCTTGGAAATTTTTACTCGCCGCGCAGATTCTCCCAGGTATAAAAGATCGTTCGCCTCGTACAATGCCAAAATTTCGTCGCGGTCGAGCCGTTCGCCCGAAAAAATTTTTTCCTTTGCGTTGTCCAAAATTTTCATGCGTTAATTCTCCTGAAGTTGCAATCGACGGCAGCGGGGATTCGTCCGGCCTCGCGAATAATTTTTATAATCTCATCTTCGGCCAAAGAGCGCGGAGAAGTTGCGCCGGCGTCGTGCAAAATATTTTCGCGGTGGATCGTCCCGTCAATGTCGTTCGCGCCGAAACTCAACGCGACTTGCGCGACGGGCACCGTCAACATCACCCAATACGCTTTGATATTTTTAAAGTTGTCGAGCATGAGCCGCGAGATCGCCATCGTCTTGAGGTCGTCCCACATCGACGTTTGCCGAATTTTTTTTTCGAGCGCGGTATTTTTCGGCAGGAACGGAAAACAAATAAAAGTTTGGAAGCCGCCCGTCTCGTCCTGCAGTTCGCGAAGTTTCAGCAGATGATCGACGCGTTCGGAAAAATTTTCGACGTGGCCGTAGAGCATGGAGGCGTTCGTTTTGATTCCGAGCTTGTGAGCCGTCCGCGCGACTTCGAGCCACTCATCGGCCGAACATTTTTTCGGACAAAGCAAATTTCTCACGCGGTCGGACAAAATTTCTGCGCCGCCGCCCGCAATCGCCTCAAGCCCCGCGTTTTTCAGCCGAATCAAAATTTTTTCGACGCTCAAGCCGGAAATTTTGGCGAAATGTTGAATCTCGACGCCCGTGAAACCTTTGAGGTGGAGCGCGGGAAATTTTTCGTGCAAAACTTCGACGAACGCCAAATAATTTTCAAAAGTCCAAGTCGGGTGCAAGCCGCTGACGATGTGCAAGCCGGACAAATTCGGATCGCGGCCGGCTTCCTCGACAAGTTTAATCGCGTCGTCAATCGTCATGGCGTAGGCTCCGCGGTCATCAAAATTTCTGCCGAACGCGCAAAATTTGCAACGCGAAACGCAAATGTTCGTCAAATTCACGTGGCAGTTGACGTTGTAAAAAACTTCGTCGCCGCAAATTTTTTTCCGCACATAATCGGCCAAAGCTCCCAGCCAACTCAATTCGTTGCAGTTAAATAAAATTTCTCCGTCCTCGCGGGTCAAACGTTCGCCGCAAAAAATTTTCCGTTCAATCTTCTCAAAATCTCCTCTGACAAACAAAATTTTTCCCTCCGTTCGATTAGTCGCAGATATTTTAGCACAGCGCGGAAATTTTTTTGTGACTTTCGTTGCAGGACAAAAAATTTTTTCGTCGAAAGTTTTGGCGTTTGAAAATCGAATAATCGGGGAGCTTGCAGACAGGCTGAGAGGAAGTTAGGCACTTCGACCCGCGAACCTGATTCGGATAATGCCGACGTAGGAAAAATTTTGCCAAAACGAGAAGGCCTCCGAATTCGGGAGCCTTTTTTCGTTGCGGAGGAATTTTTCATGAACAAGACAAAAAAATTGACGTTGGCGGCGGCTTTGACGGCGATGGCGGTCGCGGGCAGCATTTTATCTTTTCCGATTTTGGGCAGCCGTTGCGCGCCCGTCCAGCACATGGTCAACGTCTTTTGCGCGGTTCTTTTGGATTGGCGATACGGTTTGAGCTCGGCGTTCGTCGCCAGTTTGCTCAGAAATCTTTTCGGGCTCGGAAGTGTGCTTGCGTTCCCCGGCAGCATGTGCGGCGCGTTTTTGAGCGGAATTGTTTACGCGCGGACGAAAAATATTTTTGCGGCGGTTTTGGCCGAAGCTTTCGGCACGGGAATAATCGGCGGGCTTGCGGCCTATCCGCTCGCGATTTTATTTTTGGGCAAAGAAGCGGGCGACATCGCCTTTTACGTCTACGTCGTGCCGTTTTTGATTTCGACGACTTGCGGCGCGATTCTTGCGGGGCTTGTCGTCAAACGTTTCAAAAAATTTTTGGGAGCGTGAAAATTTATGTCGACACAGATGAAACTTGCTCGCGAAGGAAAAATTTCCGACGCAATGAAAATCGTGGCGGAGGAGGAAAAAATTTCGGCGGAAGAAATTCGTGCGGGCGTGGCGTGCGGGACGATTGCGATTTGCGCGAACGTCAACCACAAAAATTTAAAACCGTGTGGCGTGGGAAAAGGTTTGCGCACAAAAGTCAACGCGAACATCGGCACGAGTTCAACTTTCCCCGATATCGAGCCCGAACTTTTGAAATTGGACGAGGCGATTAAATGCGGCGCGGATTCCGTCATG
>CAMNFC010000117.1 GCA_946536925.1 uncultured Selenomonadales bacterium
AGCGTTATGCCTCGGTCTTTGAAGTGCCGCAAAAATTTTTCAAAGCCGCCGCGAAACTTTTCGTTGCCGATAAACGAGCGCGAGCCGACAGAAAAAAGTTTCGTGTAAAAATCTTTCGCGCCCAAGGCGTCCAAACCCTCACTCGTGAAGAGGTGCCCCGCCCACCAATATTTCGACAGCGTGTTGGTTAAATTTCTTTCGCGCGCATTGTCGTAAAAAAAATCTGTTCTTGATTTGCTTGACGGTTTCCGCCGCGTCGTCGAATGCCGCCGCGAAACTTTTCAACGCCTTCGTCAACGGCAAGCCCATGACCGACTGCGCCAGCGCGAGCGAATCCTCCGAGGCGAGCAACTCTTTGAAATTAAATTTCCGCCGTCGATAAGCCGCTGCCGGTGACAAAAACCACGCGTCCGACTCGTGCTCCTGCGAGTCTTGCTTGAGGTCGTTGAAGAGGGCGACAAGCACCGGCAAAATTATCAGCGCGTTCAAAATCGGTTGCAGCGTCGGGTTATCGCAGTATCGTCGGTAAAGCGCGTAATCCTTCGAGTTCAAACCGATTTTTATTTTCTGCGGCGTCGCATTGAATTCAAACGGCGAATCGTCGTCGAGCTTTCTGTACACGCTGAAAATCGAGCCGACGTTTTTAAAAAGATTCGGGTCTTCGGCGAGCGTCAACGGCGGAAAATTTTTGTACGCGAGGATGCTGCCCTTCGGCAAGTCGAAACTCAATCCGTCGAAGTCGTCGTTCCAGTCGTCGCAGAAAAAATTTTTGTCGCGGCGCAGGACGATAAACGCCGCCAAATAAATTTTGTCCTTCACGAGGTCCGACGGAATTTTGCAAACGAATTCTCCGACGGCGCGAGTGAACACCTGCCGATAAATTGTCGTGGGGCATTCGGCGTGGAAAAGATATTCCGCGTCGCCGCCCGCGATGAGCCGATTTATTTCCGCGCAGTCCGTCGAAAGATTGATGTCGAAAACCAAATTGTTCGCCGCGTCGACGGAAGGTTTCATCTCGGCGGAAAATTTGCAGGTCTTGTAATCGTCGCGCCCTTCGGCGAGCACGGGGTGCGCGAACAATCGGCGGGCTTCAATTTTCATACACGGCAACTCCCAGCGCGTAATTTTTATCTTCCTGCAGTTCAAAGGTCATTCGTGAATCAATTTTGCCGCGAAGATTTTTCAAAATAATTTTGTCGCCGAACGCGAAGACTTGGCTGTTTGAATCGTCGGAGGTCGCCCGCGCGATGAAAAGTTTTTCGCCGACGTTGCTCTCGCCGACAGCCGAAATTTCAATGCGCCCGTTCAAAATTTTTCGCGGAACTCTGAGAATCAGCCGATAAATTTTTTCGCCGAGCTTTATCACGCGAATTTTATCGCAACGCACACCACCCGATTTTTTTCCGCCGCCGCCGTGACCGCCGTCGCCCGTCAAAATTTTGTGGTAATGGATGGCGTCGTTAAATCTGTCCGCATGATTATTAAAAACCGTACTCAACGCGGTGAACGGCGACGAGAAAATTTTCAATCAGCGCGCCGATGAGTTCCGAGTTCCAATCATCTCCACCGTTGAAGCCGTAAACAAAAACGTCGGTGCGCTCAAAAATTTTTCCGGCGCGGGAATATTTTCGACGGGCATGTTCCCGCGCGTCAATTAGGAATTAGGAGTTAGGAGTTAGGAGTTAGGAATTATTTTTTTCATTCCTCATTCCTAATGTCATTCATCGCTCCCTGCCCGTGATGAACATTGCGTCGCCGAAAGAAAAAAATCTGTAGCGCGCGTCCACTGCCTCGCGATAAGCCCGCAAGATGAATTCTCGTCCCGCGAACGCGCTGACCAACATAAGCAGCGTCGACTTCGGCAGATGGAAGTTGGTTATCATTGCGTCGACGATTTTAAATTCGTAGCCGGGGTAAATGAAAATTTTCGTCGAGCTTGAGCCGACAGCCACGGATTTTTTGTCGAGAGCCGCCGCCTCCAAAGTTCGGACTGAAGTCGTGCCGACCGCGACAATTTTTTTTCCGCGCAATTTTGTCTCGCGAATCAAATCAGCCGTCGCCTGCGGAATGGAAAAAAATTCTTCGTGCATGTCGTGCTGTTCAATCGTCTCAACTTGGACGGGGCGGAAAGTTCCGAGCCCGACGTGCAGCGTGACGAATCCGAGGTTGACGCCGAAATTTTTCAGCTCACTCATCTGCTCCGCCGTGAAGTGCAAGCCCGCAGTCGGTGCGGCCGCCGAGCCGCGCTCACGATTGTAAACGGTCTGGTAGCGTTCGCTGTCGTCGAGTTTCTCGTGAATGTACGGCGGCAGAGGAGTTTCGCCGAGCCTGTCGAGAATTTCTTCAAAGACGCCGCTGAACTTGAACTCCACCACGCGCCCGCCAAAATCCGTGCGCCCGACGATTTTGCAGCTCAGCGCGTCGTCGAAAAAAATTTCTGTGCCCTCAATGATTTTCCTTCCGGGCTTGACCAAAGTCTCCCACGTCACGGCGTCGAGGCGGCGGAGCAAAAAAATTTCGACGCGTGCGCCCGTCGATTTGCGTCCGATGAGCCGCGCCGGAATTACTCGCGTGTCGTTGAAGATGAGAGTGTCGCCCGCCGTCAAAAATTTTTTCAGGTCATAAAAATGTTCGTGTGCAATCGTCTGCCGCGAAGGGTCGAGTACCATCAGCCGCGAAAAATTTCTCGGCTCAATCGGTTTCTGCGCGATTAACTCTTCGGGCAGTTCATAATCAAAGTCGCTTAGAAGCATTCGGTTTCCTTCCCAGATATTTTATTTCCAATTTCTCCAGCGTGCCGTCCATGCGAAGCTCTGCCAGCACG
>CAMNFC010000118.1 GCA_946536925.1 uncultured Selenomonadales bacterium
CCAACACGAGCAAACTTGAAACGGAACTTTATCAGCGGGTGACGGTGCCCATGGCCAGTTTGATTTTCGCGCTGATTGGAGTGCCGCTGGGTCTTCAGCCGACACGCACGCCGTCATCGGTCGGTTTCGCGCTCAGCGTCGTGATAATTTTTTTGTATTACGCGATCATGACTTTGGCAAACGCAATCGCCCGCGGCGGAGCAATCCCGCCGATGTACGCCGTGTGGATTCCAAACGTCATAGGATTATTTGCGGGTTTCATTTTAATCTATCGGGCGTCGAAATGAGGTTTTGCACATGAGAAAATTTTCTGTCGAGGCGGACATGGAGCGAGTCAAAAATCTTTATAGTTTCGAGGAGCGCGCGCGTGAAAAAGGTTACAAATTGATTGCCGGGGCGGACGAAGCCGGTCGAGGCTCTCTTGTCGGGCCGGTCGTGGTGGCGGCCGTCATTCTCCCCGAAAATTTATATCTTGAGCGGCTCGACGATTCCAAAAAACTTTCGGCTCACGTCCGCGAAGAACTTTACGACAAAATCGTTGCCAACGCCATAAGTTTTGCTCACGTCGAAGTTCCAATCGAGGAGATCGACACGCTCAACGTTTATCAGGCGACGCTAAACGGAATGAAACGCGCCGTCGAAGCTTTGGACGTGCAGCCCGATTTTGTTTTCACCGACGCCATGAAAATTAATCTCGGAAAAATTCGGACGTACTCGATTGTTCACGGCGACAGTCTTTCCGCGTCGATTGCCGCCGCCTCGATCATCGCCAAAGTCACGCGCGACCGCCTGGCCGACGAATGGTCTTTGCAATATCCCGAATACGGCTTCGACCACAACCGCGGTTACGGCACGCAAGAACACCTCGAATTGATTGAAAAGTTCGGGCCGTGTCCGATTCACCGCCGCTCGTTCAATCCCGTGAAAAATCTTTTGAGAAAATAAAATTTTCCCCGCGCAGACGGGGATTTTTTGGAGGATGACGCATGAAAAATTTTTTTGAACGGCTCCCGTGGCAAATTTTTTTCGCCGCGTTCCTGGCGATATTTTTTTTGCGCAATTTGCTGGCACCGCTCGTGGCGGACGATTATTCGTACAAATTTATTTGGGACGGCGCGGGCAAAGGAAATTTAATCAACGGAATTGATGCCGATCGCCTGCAGCCCGTGCAAAGTTTCGCGGACATTTTGAATTCGCAGTGGCAACATTATTTTTCTTGGGGCGGGCGAACCGTCGCGCACGTCTTCGTTCAATTTTTTGTCAACCACGAGAAAATTTTATTCGACGTGGCAAATGTTTTCGTGTTCGCGTCGCTGACGTTGCTCCTGTTCAAAGTCGGGACGGGTTTGCCGTTGCGCGAGATGAAAAAAAGTTTTCTGGTTTTAATTTTGGCGGGAATTTATTTTTGCGCGCCGTCGCTGATCATCACGACGATTTGGCTGACGGGAACTTGCAACTACCTTTGGATGTCCACGCTCGAAATTTTATTTTTGTTGCCGTTCGCGCTCAAGTTTTGGCGAAAAAATTTTTGGCAGGAGCCGCCGCCGTGGAGCCTCCCGATGATGGCGTTGCTCGGTTTGGTCGCGGGCTGGTCGATTGAGCCCGGCGCGGCAGCCACAATTTTTGTCGCGCTGATATTTTTGATTCACTTCCGCCGAGAAAAAAATCTTCAACCGTGGATGAAAGTCGGATTTATTTTTTTGCTCGCGGGGTTCGCGATTTTGATTTTCGCGCCGGGAAATTTGCATCGCATGGAATTGATCGGCGATCATCTGCCGCCGTCGAAGCTCCAAATTTTGCACACGAATTTTTTTAACGGATTCCTGCCGGTTTTTTTGCGCGAAATAATTTTGTACGCGCCGATAATTTTTTATTTCGTCAAAGGAAGAACTTCGCCCGCCGCCACGAAATTTATTTTGACGTTCGCGGGCGCGTCGGTTTTGAGTTTGTTGGCGATGATGTTCGCGCCGATTTTCCCCGAACGTGCGGGCTTCCCGTCGACGATTTTTTTGTTGGTGGCCTCGGTCGCCGCGCTCAAAGAAATTTTGCCGCTCGTCGAAAATTTTTTCCTCCGCCAAATAAAAATCGTGATTATTTTTTCGCTCGTCTGGCTGATAAGTTTGGTCGGCTGCCTTCGCGTCGAATACAGTTTCCGCAACCAGATTGAGTCGCGAATAAAAATTGTCGCCGCTCACAAGAACGACGACTTGATTGTTGTCCCGCCGATTAAATTGCCCGCGTGGTCGGAAAAAATTTTGGGCTCGCGCACGTGGGACAGGCTCACTCTTCTTTTGGGCGGCGATTTGAAAAATTACGACTCAAACAACCGCAACATAATTTTCTGTCGATATTACGGCTTGAAAAAAATTGTGACGTCCAAAGATTAATTTCGTCTGCAACCGTAGCGGCCGCAATATTCGCCGTCGCCTTGGTCGTCGCAGTTTTGATAGCAATAGCCGCCGCAACAAATATTTTCTTGTTCGACTTGAGAGGCCTCACTGAACGCGCCGAACGCAAGCAACATCACGGCCGGCACGATGACAAAAAATTTTTTCAACATGATACTTCACCTCGCGCACATGATAAAATTTTTTTGCGAAATTTTCAAGCGTCGAGGAAAAATCTTGCGGCTGAAAAATTCTTGTGATATAATGCGCGCCGTCACAAATTTCACGCAGACCGGAGCGTCGCCTGTTCCGCAAGGTTTATCGGCGCGAAAAATGTTCTGCGAAAGAAAAACAGGAGGAATTTCAAATGGCAGTTATCTCAATGAAGCAGCTTTTGGAAGCG
>CAMNFC010000119.1 GCA_946536925.1 uncultured Selenomonadales bacterium
AGGGCGGCTGCTGGAGCAAGATTGGTTCCATGTGCTCGTTCGCCTGAAGAGTTCGATTGCTCACTGCCCGCATTGCGGCGAAGAAATTTTTTTGGAGAGCGACCGCCCGACCGTTTGCCAAAGCTGCAAAAAATCCGTCACGCCCGTCGGTTATTTTAAATTCGGCAAACGCTCGAATCTCGACGTGACCGTTCCGATTTTCAAAGGCGTCAAGCTTTACGATTACCACATGAATTCTTCGTCGGAAGATTTTGAGACGGTCTCGGCCGTTGTCTTGGAGAAGCCGGGCAAGTTCGGTCTTCAAAACAAATCCGCGCTTCGTTGGAACCTGACGACTGCCGGCGGGAAAAATTATGTCTGTCAGCCGGGCGCAGTGCAAACTCTCGCGCTCAACTGCAAAATCGATTTCGGCAACCGAGACATTGCTCAGGTTGTCGCGAACAGCTGAATCAAAGGAGGAAAATTTTTTATGGGTATTCTCGATAAGGCTCCCATGCCGGGCAAGCTGTGCGCCGTGATTTTTTTGCTCGACACCTCTTACAGCATGCAGGGCGCACCGATTGGTGCCGTCAACGAAGCGGTTGAAAAAATTTTGCCGGAGTTGGTTTCGATGAACGACGAACAACCCGACAGCGATATCAAATTGGGCGTGCTGACGTTCGACAGCGAAGTGAAATGGATTTTCGGAGAGACGGGTTTGGTTTCGCCCGAAGAGGTCAGAGATTCATGGAACGACCTGAACGTGAACGGTGCCACGTCGATGGGCGAGGCCTTCAGCGCGCTGAACGAAAAACTTTCTGTCAAGCACGGATTCATGAAGGAAGCCTCTTGCGCCAGAGCACCGGTGCTTTTCCTTTTGTCCGACGGCGAGCCCACGGACGATTATCAAGCGGGGCTGCAAGACCTCAAGGAAAACGGCTGGTACAAATACGCCGCGCGCGTGGCAATCGGTTACGGCACGGACTGCAACGACGATGTTTTGGTTGAGTTCACCGGCAACAGGGAAACCGTCCTGCACACCGACAACGTCAACGAGCTCAAGAAGCTGATTAAGTTCGCCGTCGTCACTTCCTCCAAAGTCGCCAGCCGCGGCAAAAATATTTCCACGGACGCCGAGAATCTTGAAGACGCCGACGACAACACCCAAAAGACGGCCGACGCTTTCAAAGCGCAGGGCTCTCTGATTGACAACGACGATTTGAGCGAGTGGGGTGCTCTTTAAAGAGGAGCCACCGCCGCAAAAAATTTTGTCGTGATTGAATGAAAAAAATCCCTTGAAAATTTTTCAGGGGATTTTTCTAAGTCAAGAAAGGAGGAGCTTGCGTCGTGAGATTTAAAGTGTTCGCCGCGTCGGTTCACGGGAAAAAATATTTTGAGCGCGGGTTGCCCTGCCAAGACAGTTCCTCGGTTTTGGAATTCGCCGGCGTGCAAGCGATTGCTGTGGCGGACGGTCACGGCGGCAAAGATTATTTTCGCAGTGACATCGGCTCGCGGCTCGCGGTTAAGGTCGCCTTCGAACAGATAAAAATTTTTTGCCAAAACATTTCGGAGGGCGAAACTTTTTCCGAGGCGGGCATAAAAAATTTTGAGTTCAAAGTTTGTGAGGAGTGGACGGCCGCCGTCAAAAAACATTGGGCGGAAAATCCTGTGCGCGCCGAAGAAATTCGCTGGCAGACGGTGAGCGACAAATACAAAGCGCGCTTTGCTTCGGACGAAAATTATATCCCCGTCGCTTACGGCACGACTTTGCTTTGCGCGGTGTCAATCGGCGCGCAGGTTTTGCTCGTTCAAATCGGCGACGGGAGCTGTGTGGTCTGGCAACGCAACGGCGAATTCAAAGTGCCCGTGCCGCCCGACAGCGACAATGTTTTCAACGTCACCTCTTCTCTCTGCGACAGCGACGCCGTGAGTAAATTTCGTCACGCCGTTTTGGATTGCGACGAAAATTCTCCGCACGCGCCCGTTGCGATTTTTTTGAGCACCGACGGTCTGGACGATTGTTATCCGATTTTCGAGAACGAGCAGTGGCTTTACAAACTTTACGCCGACGCGATTATCGACAGCATGATTTGCAACGGCCTGTCGGTGACGGAGGACGCGGTGAAAAATGAACTCTTGCCGCACATGACCGAGCACGGCAGCAACGACGACATTTCCCTGGCGTATCTCGTGGCGGGCGATTTAAATTTGCTCAAGCAAACTTTGGAGAGGCGCGGGCAGATAAAAGTCGCTGAGGCGGCGGACAAATTGCGCGAAAAACTTTTGCGCGCTGGTTGGAGGAAAGAAAAATGATTAACAGTCTTACAACTTATCGGGAGGCGTTGGCTTTTGCGAAAAACAATCCGACAGCCGACGCCCTGCCCACTCTCAAAAATTTTTATCTGCAAATGATGACGATGACTTTTTACGAGTTGACGGCGCGGAAAACTTCCCCGCTGCTGTCCGCGCTGTGCCAAGAGAATCAAGTGAGCCTGCCGACAAAAAATTTCGCCTTGCTCTCCTCCACGGCGGTTTTCAATCAGAAAACGGGTTTTGATTTGCTTATGATTGTTTACGGGCTCAACGTCGCGTTTGAGAAAAATCTTGATTCGTGCATGAAATTTTTTGATAGCAATGCCGAAAATATTTTTCGCGGAGTTCCTTTGAACGCTGAACTCTATCAAAATGTGCTCGCGCAGTTGACGGCGTTGGATGGAAACCTCGGAAGATTTTTCGGCGTGAAAGTTATCGAAGTCCCCGTCGAAAAAATTGTCGAGAAGCGCGTCGAAGTTCCCGTCGAAAAAA
>CAMNFC010000120.1 GCA_946536925.1 uncultured Selenomonadales bacterium
TATTTTTTTCTCATAATACACTTACTATATCACTTTTTACCCTTTATGAACACCAGTTCTTAAGATTAAAACTTAAGAACTGGTCGGTTGATGATCGGTTCTTGGTTGAGTGAGCGGTTGAGAGCAGTTTCTTGAGCTCGTCGCCGAGGGAGTAGACCGCTTTGTTTTTGAACGGTCTGCACTTGATGACAAGCCCGCGATTCTTGAGTGATTGTTTTGCCCGCGTGTTTTGCCGCCGCTGCTTTGCTGATGATACCGAGCTTGACGCCCTCGACGAGCGTTGACAGGCGGCTGAACAGCTCCGTGCGGCTGATTTTTTCTTTCGTGCCAAATTCATTAGTTTATCTGTAATTTTATTCAAGCCGTGATTGATGCTCGTCGAGTTGCCGACCAAAGAGGAAAGCAATTTGCTAAAGCCGTTCACCCGCGAAGAACTCGCCAAGCACAAATCATTCCCGGTGCCGAAAAAATTTTTCCGCTGGTCGAGGGATTTTACCTGCCCGCCAATGAATATCTGCTTACTTGCGCCACTTACACGCACAAAACTTTGGAACAGCCGGTCAAGGCAATCAACCGCATTCGTGGCCGCGCCCGATTTTGGTTGAAATTTTTAAAAAATAATTTTTCAGCGGACGCGAACGGTCAGCGTGTTGTAAGTGAGAGACTGCAAAATTAAATCGGCACTCGAGGCGGCTTGGAGCTCGTTGAAAAGAGTTTGCGGGGAGCCGCCGTACATGACGATGAAGAGAGCGCGACCGTTTGCATAGCTCGAAAGATTGACTTGCTTTACGCGATTGACTTTGCCCAACGCGCTTTGAACGAGATTAATTTTTGAAAAATCCGCGCCGTAAACGATGACTTCGAGGCCTTGGCGGGAAGTGTACATGCCGGTTATCTGGTCGACGAAATAATTTCCGACTTGTTCGCCCGCGGAAGCCAGAGCTTTTTTTGCGGCGACGGCCTGTGAATTGTCGTAAGCCGAACCGAATTTTGCATCCGCCGCGATGATTTGACCCGTGCGCACGATAAACATTTTTGATTCGACGCGCGCGCGAGTTGCCTGCATGTTCGTCACTTGGTTGCCGGGCAGATAATTTCCGACGTCGCCGACGCCTTCAGAAAAACTTTCGCCGACGATTAGGATGTCCACGCCGAATTTTTCTGCCGCGGCGTAAAGCTCTTGGGCGTTCATACTGAGCGGACTTTGATAATTTAATCCCGTGCCGACCTGAGTGACGAAATTAAATCCCGCGTTCAAAAGAGTTTTGACAATGGCGGTTTCCGCGCCCGCACCGCCGACTTGATAATTTAAATGTTGTTCGGGGACATAGACGGCGATTTTCGGGTTGCGCAACTGCACGTTGATGATTCCCAGGCGCGTGAGCTCGTTCATCAGTTTTGAATTCGGTTGGTCGTCCACGGTCGCGTTTATCGTCACGTGCCAGAGGCCGTTAATTTCTTCGCGGCTGATAACTTGATAATCGGTGACGAAGCCGCGCGATTGAGTGTAAATTTCGTCGCTGATGAGGATTGAATTTTCCACGAGGGTTTGAGAGTCGACCAGCACGCCCAAAGTATTTTCCACCGCCGCACGCAACGCATCGTTTTCAGCCTCCGTGGCAATCAAGCCCGTGCCCGTGACCGTCACATTTTTGGCAAAGGCCGTCGCAGAAAAAAATATCAGCAGGAAAATTATAATCGAAAATTTTTTCATGACGCTCAACTCCTTTTTACGACGTCACCCTTTAGAATCGTGCTTGAACTTTGGGCGCGACACACGGCGTAATCCGTATTGACTTCGACGACTTTAATCTTACCAATCTCGTTTTGCTTCATCGCCACGATTTTTCCGTTGACGACGATAGGGGAGCCTTCGCGCACGACCAACAAAGTTTCACCGTTGCGAAGACCGGCCTGAGAGCCTTGGTCGATGTAAATATCATTTCCGTTGACGGCCGCCACCCGCGCACGAAACGGATTGACGTTATCGAGCTGCTTGAGGAAATTTTCTGCGGCGTTCTTGCAAGCTCGGTTGAAAGCGTCGCCGACGGACGAACCGCTTTTGGCTCCTTCGACCGTGCCCGCCAAAATTATTTCGCCCGTCGTGTTGTCAACCAAACGATATTCCAGCGCGATTTTCCCTTTGAACTTGTTGACGTGTTGGCCGACCATGTTGCCCAAGTTTCCGAGATCAAGAAGGCCGGCAATCTGTTCAACGGCCGCGGCTGTCGGATTGTCTTCCACGGAGGCAAAAGTCACCTTGCCGACCAAAGAGTAGTGTGCGCCGCTCAACTTGCCAAGCTTGACCGCTTGAGAAGGATCGACCGCAATGTTTTGAAAGCCTTGCTCGCGCAGGATTGCGCCCAATTGAGTGCGTTCCACCACCGTGTAATTCCCGCTTGAATAAATCGCAACGAGCAACTGCTCCGTCATTATCTCGGCGACTTTTTCCGCGTCATAGCCGGAAACATTTTCCAACGGAAGAACCGCCACGATTTTTTTTGCCGCCTCACAAAAATTCAGCGAACAGACAATTAAAATCGCGCTCAGCGTCGCGATAATTTTTTTTATAAACATTTCGGCTCGCCCCCCAAAAATTTTTTTGCAATATATCAAATGCAGGTTAAAATCTCAATAAAATTTCAATCAAAATCGGGCGCGGCCACGAATGTGGTTGATTGCTTCGACCAACTGTTCCAAAGTTTTGTGCGTGTAAGTGGTGCAAGTGAGCAAATATTCATTGGCGGGCAGATCCCTCGACCGGCGGAAAAATTTT
>CAMNFC010000121.1 GCA_946536925.1 uncultured Selenomonadales bacterium
TGGAAAATCGGCGCGGAAAGCAAATTCCCCGGCATGAGTTACATAATTTTTCCCGGCAACGTCGGCAACGTCGACACGCTCCGTGAAATCGTCGAGACACTTGGCTCATAAAAAAATCCGCCGCATTTCCTGCGGCGAACAAAGGGTTTAAATTTTTTACTGCGGCTTGCGAATCTTCCGTTTGGTCTTGCCGAATTTGTCTTGAATTTTCCCTTCGTATTTTTGGTTAAGAATTTTTTCTCCGTCGGTTCCGAGCAGATCCTTTGAATCATATATTTCTTTATCCTTCAAATCTATTATCGGATTGAGTCCGCGTTCAAGCAGTTCTAAATTTGCGTTGAAGAGCATTCGTCGTGGAATTTGCTTATCATCAAGGTCAAGACTTCGCACCTTGGCAAGTCGCTCACCCGAATGCTCAAGAAGGTCACGCAAAATTTTTTCTTCTTCAGCCTTAATGTACGGAGCCTTGAAATCGCGGACGTTTTTATGTTTTCCATTTTGTTTATAATAATCTTCCATGGCCTTGTCTCGCAACTTGATTAATCTTTTCAAAACTTTAACATTAAACCCCAAGGCAAGGCAGAGTAAAATTAAATCCTTGTCGGGCGAAAAATTTTCTTCAATTTTATAAGTTTGACCGCTGCGCGGCAAATCGACAGTGTTCAGCCAGAAGACGGAAGAATTTTGGGAGAAATCGTAAATGAAATTCCTTTCTTTGGTCAGGAGGTACAAAACGAATTCCTTATAACTTTTTTTGTTTTCATCATCAAACGACGTGACGCTCAACATGATTTGAACGCAGTCTTTGGCTCCCTCGGAATACTTTGGCGCATTCCAAATGTAACACGCGTGGGGCAATACCAAACGGAAAGAAGATTTGCTCACGGCTTCAAAAAATTCGTTCTTTTTCGTTGGGAAAGATATTCCGCAACCGTTCGCCGCCCCGTTCATGACCTCGTAAAGAAAATCGTCGAGAGCTTCAAGGTTATAACTTTTGGGGTCTCCGCGATCGAGTTTTGCATTGTAACGACAGTGCAAAAAATAAACCGTCACGAGCCGATACAAAAGTTGGTTCGTCTCACTTACGTTTTCCGACGTTTTAAAATTTATCACGCCGCTGTATTTGAGCAATTCACGGTAAATGAAACGCTCTATGCTGCCTGCGCAAACAAATTTATACATGCGCTTTTCCGTGTCGCTGAAGCCCCCTTCGGAAAACAAAATCGTGAGAAAGGCGGCGGCTCCTTCGGCGATGTCTTTTACGGAAATGTCTTGAGGACGTTCATATTCAGGCAAAAATTTTCAACTCCCACAAAAAATTTTTTCAGCGAATTCATGATTGAGGCTCACGATTTCACTCGGCGATTTAACTTCCAAGATGAAAAAATTTTTTCCCGCTGACAGCAAAATTCATTTTCTGTGGTATAAAATTTTCAAGGCAGGAAATGTAAATGGCATTTTATTGTAGTTCTCAAAATTTTTCAAGATGAATTTTCGACAAGAAAAAAGATGTACAATTCATGCTCAAAAGCACCTCAAGAGTGAATTCCCGAATAAATTTGCATTATTGCTCTTCACGAATAAGCCTGGTACAATGCGCGCAAGTTCAAACGATGAAAGTTTTCGACAAGAAAGGAGGAGGACTGTCGGAGCTTTCGGAGGTTCCCTGATGTTTCTTTCACGGAAGGAGAGATTATCATCATGGCTATGAAACTTGTCAACGCTACGAAAAAAACCACGCTCAAAGGAAAAAACAAAATCGCTTATAATATCAACCTCGGCGCAAAAGCGAATCGCTCAAACATCACCACTGCGAACAAAAAAGACGTCATTACCTCGAACGGAGCAAGTTACTCGCGCTTTAATACTGCCGCAGGGAATGACACCATCTACGACTTCGGCGGAAAAGGAAATTTCTGGTTCCTTGGCGACGGAAACGATTCGGGGCATCTTATCGGCACAGTCGGCGCGACCGTCGACCTCGGGCTTGGGAACAAAGATTCTTTGACGCTCGAAAACGCAATAGGCACGACGCTCCTATTTTCCGAAGGCACGAAGACGATTTACGGCGCGGATGAAGAACTCACTTTTGATTTGCGCGGAGCGGCTTATCGTTCGGAAATTAAGGGAAAAGATTTCGTGGTCAAAGTCTATGACGAAGAAGACGAGAAAATCATCATCGGCACGTATACTTTCAAAAAATCCGCCGCGAGGCAACCGACGATAATAAACGGCACGAATCTGAATCTTGACGACTTTAAGTGCGACGAAAATTACGCAACCGATGAAATTCACGAGGAAGAGCCGCCGACTTCCGGCGGAATGGGTTCCGACGTGTCGCTTCCGATTTTCGGAAGAGAAACGGATGTCATCTCCCCCGACGACTTTTTCTGTTCGTCGCCGGCAATCGACACGATAATGGACGAACAGCATCAAAGTATTGTCGGTTTGTCGCAAAGCACGTCGCTCGGCAACCTCGGCAGCAATCAAAACCTCGGAATCACCTTCGCCAAAGAAACCGCCGTGCTGAATCCCAACACCTAATCTCTTTTCCG
Organism: uncultured Selenomonadales bacterium; assembly: GCA_946536925.1. Taxonomy (GTDB): domain Bacteria; phylum Bacillota; class Negativicutes; order Selenomonadales; family Selenomonadaceae; genus Quinella. The sequence goes on from CAMNFC010000121.1 coordinate 2,556, forward strand.
CTCAAAAAAATTTAATCCCCGACGAAACCGTTGGGGATTTTTTTTGCACCGTCACTCGCAAAAATATTTCATGCCGGTCTTTTTCCATTCTTTCTTCGTGTACAGGATTTTAAAATTGGTGACGCCCGTCAGGTTCGAGAGCTCGTTGATAATTTTTTCGCACTCGTCGCGGGTCTTCGCGTGAATCATTGTATAAAGATTATAATTCCAAT
>CAMNFC010000122.1 GCA_946536925.1 uncultured Selenomonadales bacterium
AAAATTGCCGTCCAAATAAAGGAATCTTGTCGGTGATAAAAATAGCGCAAGCCTTTCAAGTGCCGCCGTGCATACTCTTTGCGGAGGAGTCTTGTCAGAAATATTATCAGTGTCTTGAACAAGCCGTTTCATTAAGTAGCAGAGTTTAAAATTTTTTGGTGAGTGTCCTGTCGGAACACCACAGGACAAATTTGTTTTGCTAAACTAAATTTTATTTCTTGGAGGGATAGCATTGGCGGTTAAAAGAATCGAGTATATGTGCAGTCACTGCGGCAAGAAAACTTGGCAAATTTTTAAACGCCGGTAATTTGACAGGAGGTTTGTAAATGAGTCAATGGAAACGAATCACGCCGACCGACGAGAAAAAGGCGATGGAAAAAGTTCGGGCAGAAGATAACTCGAAAGAATCGTCGATAGAATTTTATCCCGAAGAACCGAAATATTCGTTCGACGAAATAATTCTGCCACAATCGGTCAAAGATAAAATTCTTGACGTTGCCAATTACGCGGAGAACAGCAAAAAAGTTTTTGAGGAATGGGGCTTGCAAGCGGTCTACAAGCAGTCGCGTCGAATTGGAATCAATCTGTACGGAGAACCCGGCACGGGCAAAACTATGGCGGCTCATGCGATTGCCAAACATCTCGGCAGAAAAATTTTGGCAGTCAATTACGCGGATATCGAATCGAAGTACGTGGGCGAAACGCCGAAAAATATTCGCAAGGCATTTGAGGCGGCGGCGGCGACCAACAGCATTTTGTTCTTCGACGAGGCGGACGCGATTTTGAGTAAGCGCGTAACGAACATGTCCAGCGCGACGGATGTTAGCGTCAACCAGACGCGCTCGGTCATGCTCATGGTGATGAATGACTACCAAGACTTCGTAATCTTCGCGACGAATTTTATTTCCAACTTCGACCCCGCGTTCATGCGCAGAATCTCCACGCACATCGAATTCAAACTGCCCGACCTCGATTGCCGCAAAAAACTTTGGCAACATTACATCCTGCCGACCATGCCCAACAACATTGATATTGATGAGCTGGCGGAAAAATATGACGGGCTGAGCGGCTCCGACATTTCCAACGCGGTGCTTATGGCGGCGTTCAAAGCGGCAAGACAAAATGCCGAACTCGTCGACAAGTCGCTGGTCTTTGAAGCTGTCGAAGAAACTTTGGCAAGCAAAAATGCAAACGCGGGCATTACCGTCGAAAAGCACGTCGTCAGCGAAGAATATGTCAAAGAGCGCGTCGCCGCCGGCAAAGGGGTCATCAAGGAAGTGAGTGAAGTCAACGGTTAAATTTTTGGGAGATGATTAAATGATACCCGTATTAATTGGCGCAGCGGCGGCTGTCGCGGCTGGTGCTTATGCGCTCAGCAGTGACGACAAATCCAACGGAGAATGGCAAGTGGAAAAAACCCAAAGAAAAATTTCTTCGGAAGAGGTGCCGGCGAGACTTCTTAAAAAAGTTCAGCGAATGGAAGGGCAGGAGCTCGGCTTAATAAACGGCGAAATTAATTTCTGTCCACACTGCGGCGCAAAGGTGCAAACTGCCGGCGCGAAATTTTGTGCGAGTTGCGGCAAGCCTCTGCCTCTTGTCGACGAATAAAAAATTTTTGGAGGCGATTCAGTGATACCTATACCGATGATAACTTCAGAAGGAATCTTCTACAAAAATTGTAACGACGAGCTGAAATTTTTGCAGGGAGGAAATTTCTACAGAGATTGGGAAAACGCGCTGAATTTTTTTGCGGAAATGCACGCGGCAACCAATACGCGTTTTTCGGGGACAGGCATCCCTTTCGCCGAGTGCGTGACGATTAAACGCCCGACGGATGAAATTGTCGAGCTGAACTACGTGGTCTATTACAAGAGCGACGGAGTTTGGTTTCAGGAAACAAAACCAGGTCTCATTTTTGCAGAGGCGGTTCCCGAAAAAATTTTGGCGAAAGCGGACGGCGCGGAAAAAGAAGTCGACATTACCGATTATATTGAAAACGAATGGGAGGCAAGCAAATGATTCCTGTGATTGTAGGCGCGGCGGCTGTAGGAGTGGGTGCAGCACTTTTGAGCGGCGATGATAAGCAAAATTCTGCGCCTGAACAAACACGTCAGCGCGTCTCGGAAAGCACCGTGCAAAGAGCGATGGCTCGTTCCGGCAGAAAAATTCATACTGTCGATGAAACTTCGGGCAAACCGACGGTTTTTGAGGCTGTCAGAAAAATTATCGCGGAACAGCTCGGAATTTCTGTCGATGAGGTGCAACCGGATTCGTACTTTGTCAAAGACCTCGGTGCCGATTCATTGGACATCGTTGAACTGATTATGGCATTTGAAGAAGAATTCAACATCGAGATTGCCGACGAGAAAGTCGAAAAAATTAGAACCGTCGGCGACGCAGTAAGATTCATTTCAAATGGAGGCGATTAAATGATTCCTTTGTTAATCGGAGCGGCAGTCGTCGGAGCAGGAACTGTACTTTTAAGCAAAGACGATAAGCAAAGTGCCGCGCCCGAACATACACGTCATCGCGTCTCGGAAAGCACCGTGCAGGCCCTGGAGCGTTCCGGCAGAAAAATTCACACTGTCGATGAAGCCCCACAAAAGCAACTGTCCGCGTCCCGTCCTTCCGGCGGCGTGTGGGAAGCAATGACGATGATTAGAAATCGGGGAGGAATTCATGCTCGTCCCGCGTCAATTTTTGTTCAAAAAGCTTGTTCGTTCCACTCGAAAATTC
>CAMNFC010000123.1 GCA_946536925.1 uncultured Selenomonadales bacterium
ACGTCGGCGACGAACCGCCCGCCGTTTGTCCGCGCTGCAAGCAACCTTCCACCGCGTTTAAAAAGAAATAAATTTCAATCGTTGAATACAAATCCTCTGCATGATAAAATAATTTTTGCAGAGGTTTTTTTGTTTTGTGCAAGGAGGAATTAATTAATGACAGAAATTGAACAAGGACAATACGAAGCTTTGAAGGCGGCGTACAAACTTTTCGGGCAGGGCGACTTGATGAAGTTTTTCTTGTTCGAGGAGCACCGCAACATTAACAAATGGGTTCATTACTTTCCGATTTACGAGAAATGGTTCAGTCCGTAACGCAGAAAAGATATTGTCTTCGTGGAAGTAGGCGTGCGCAACGGCGGCTCTTTGCAGATGTGGAAAAATTATTTCGGCAAAGACGCAAAGATTGTCGGCGTGGACGTTGACCCTCGCTGCAAAGAATTTGAGGACGAGCAAATTTCCATCGAAATCGGCTCACAGTCGGACAAAAATTTTTGGGCGACCTTCAAAGAAAAATATCCGCGCGTCGACATTCTCCTTGACGACGGCGGCCACATGATGAATCAGCAAATTGTAACCTTCCAAGAAATGTTTCCGCATATCAAAGACGGCGGCCTTTACATGTGCGAAGACTGCCACACGTCTTATTGGGATGTTGAAGAGTGGAGAGGCGGCGGCTTAAAAGTTCCCGGCACATTTATCGAGTTTGCGAAAAATCTTATCGACGATATTAACGCTCCTCTTTCACGCGGCGCAGTTCAACAAACTTATTACACAAAAAATATAGGCGGAATTCATTTTTATGACAGCATTGTCGTCGTGGAAAAAAATAATCGCTCGTTCCTTCCGTTTGCTCTTGATATTGGTGAATCTAAAGGCTTTGGCTTTAGAAATGCCCCGTGAAATTTTTTCAATCGGCGGCGCGCAAAGTTTTTATCACGTAAGTTGGAAGCGCGAAGGCTCCGGCGTGAATTTTTGTGTTGTAATATTTTGTCTGCAGGTTTAAAGAATTCCAGCGGGCGAATTCGACGGCGTTGGTCGGATGAAATTTTTTCGACGCAAAACCGAAGAGCCATTGCCCCGCCGGATAAGTCGGAATGTGAATTTGATAGACGCGAACAATCGGGAAGGAAGAAGCCAGGCGTTTGTGGGCGCGTTGCATGGCGGCCGCGTCGAGGGAGTAAAAAGGATTCTCGTGCTGATTAATCATGATGCCGCCGTCTTTGAGCGCGTTGAAGCAGTTGCCGTAAAATTCTTTCGTGAAGAGCCCTTCGCCCGCGCCGAACGGGTCTGTGTAATCAATGATAATCAAATCGTACTCGTCGGCTTTGCGGCGAATGAACTTCAAACCGTCCGCGAAAAAAATTTCCACGCGCGGGTTGTCGAGGCAAGCGGCCGTCTGCGGAATAAATTTTTTGCACGCGCGGACAATCGTTTCGTCAATCTCAACCAAATCAATTTTTTCTATCGTGTCGTACTTTAAAAGCTCGCGTGCAGAGCCGCCGTCGCCGCCGCCCACGAGCAAAACTTTTTTCACGGCGGGATTGACGCACAGCGGCACGTGAGTAATCATCTCGTGGTAAATAAATTCGTCGCGCTCGGTCATCATGATTCGCCCGTCGAGCACGAGAATTCTTCCAAACTCCGTCGAATCAAAAATATCCACGCGCTGAAATTCGCTCGTCTCGCTGAAAAGTTGCTTGTCGACCTTCAGGGAGAAGCGAACGTTCGGCGTGTGCTGTTCGCTGAACCAAAGCTCCATGTGAGCACCTCGCTTGCAAAAATTTTTTCGGACATTGTATCACGACTCATGAAAACGATAAAAATTTTTTTAATCGTCACGGCAGCTGTTGCCGGATTTTTTTTGAGCCTGACGAACGGCTCGGTTGAAATTTCTTCCGCGCAAATTTTTTTCGGCGTCGAGGACGAAACCAAACGACAAATCCTTGAGAACATTCGACTGCCGCGGACAATCGTCGCAATGCTCGTCGGCGTGAACTTGTCGCTGTCGGGCGCAATCTTGCAGGCCGTGATGAAAAATCCTTTAGCAGACCCGCACATCATCGGCATATCGTCGGGCGCGGGCTTGTTCGGAATTTTCGTCATGATGATTTTCGGCGACGCGGGCGCACTTGTCACGCCGGCGGCTTTCGTCGGAGCAATGTTGGCGGCCGCGCTGATTTATCTTTTGGCGTGGAAGGACGGCATTCGCCCGATTCGCGTGATTTTGGCGGGCGTGGCAGTCAGCGCGTTTTTGGGCGCGGGCATTTCGGCGTTGCTGATTTTTTATTCCGATAAAGTTCACGGCGCGTTATTGTGGATGGTCGGCGGGCTTTCTGCGCGAAGCTGGAATCACGTAGAAATTTTGTTGCCGTATTCAATCGCGGGAACGTTGGCAACTTTTTTGTCGGCGCGGCACATGAACGTTTTGCAGCTGGGCGACGAGGTGGCGACGGGTTTGGGCTTGCGCGTCAATCTCGTGCGAACAATTTTAACGGCGGTCGCGGCTCTTCTTGCGGCAAGTGCGGTTTGTGTCGTGGGCTTGCTCGGTTTCGTAGGATTAATCGTTCCGCACACCGCGCGATTGATTCTCGGCTCGGATTATAAAATT